>JAVEYH010000014.1:5400-45538 GCA_034003585.1 Kiritimatiellia bacterium | reverse complement strand
CATGAAAGACACGAGCCTTTACCAGCAGATTCTCGGGGACACCTCGCCATGGCATGTGGCGGCGGTGCGGTTGGACGCGGCGGCACAGACGGTGGAGATTGAGATGGCTTTGAATGGGGACGAGCTTTGGGGCTGTCCGGAATGCGGGCGCAAGATGCGTGGCCACGGCTCGGACCGGCGGAAGTGGCGGCATCTGGACTCCTGCCAGTTCAAGACCTTCCTCGTGGCGGACGTGCCGAGGGTGATCTGCCCGGATCACGGCGCCCGGACGGTCAAGGTCCCGTGGTCGGAGCCTCGCGGCCGCTTCACGGCGCTGTTTGAGCGGTTCGCCATCGACGTGCTGCAGGCCTGTTCCACGAAACAGGCCGCGGGACTGCTGCGGATCTCCTGGGACGAGGCGGACGGGATCAAGCAGCGGGCAGTCAGACGGGGGCTGGCCCGGCGGGCCGATGAGCCGGTGCGCCGGCTCTGCGTAGACGAAAAGGCGGTCGGGCGCGGGCAGGACTACGTCACGGTCGTCAGCTCGCTGGACGCGGGCCGCGCCCGCGTGCTGCACATGGGCGACGGACGGAAGCGGGAGACTCTGGATGTGTTCTGGCTCGGGCTGGGCGCGGAGCGGCAAGAGGGCGTGGAGGCCGTCGCGATGGACATGTGGCAGCCGTTCTGGGACTCCACCGTCACGCACGTGCCGCAGGGTGTTGAGAAGATCGTGCACGATCCTTATCACCTGGCGACGTACATGAACAAGGCGGTCGACCAGGTCCGCCGGTCCGAACACGCGGCATTGGCCTACCGGCAGGACGACACCCTGAAGGGCAGCCGTATGCTGTGGCTTTACGGCGAGGAGAACGTGCCCTCCAAGTGGGTGATACGGTTCCGTAAGCTCATCGAGAACACCAGGCTCAAAACGGCCAAGGCGTGGGCGGTCAAGGAACTCTGGCGCGACTTCTGGAAGTCCCCCGACGAGGACGCCGCCGCCGCGACGTTCAAGGAGTGGTACCGCGAAGCGATGGCCACGCGGCTTGAACCGGTCAAGAAGGTCGCCCGTATGTTCAAAGCCCATCTTCGAAACATCCTCACGTACTTCCGGCTCCGAATCTCCAACGGCCCGGCGGAAGCCATCAACAGCCGCATATCGGAACTCGTCCTCCAGTCATGCGGCTACCGCAATAGGGAGCGTTTCAAGAACGACGTGTTCTTCTACCTCGGCGGCCTCGAACTCTACCCCGCTCAATGAAAAATCACACACTAAACCCGGAAGCGCCCTTTTGTGTAATAGAGCAGGCTATAATGCGAAGGGTATAAACGCCCTGGTATGGGGAGACTCAATTTTATGTTCACCGCGATCCAATGTCGGAAGGACAAGCCTACTTCTGTCAGATATGCACCCAAAAGAATATTCCACTTGGGCAAATTATAAACGAACAACGAACCGCCGGGCTTTAAAATCCGGACACACTCATTCAGCCACGACTTGCTCCATATCAGATATGAATTTTCGGACAGGTTGTCATTGACCTTCGCCCCATACTGCTTGTCAAGGTTGAATGGAGGGTCGGCGAAAATCGTATCGACAGATTGATCTTGGATCTTCGGCAAGACATCAAGGCAGTCTGCATTGAAAACGACTCCTCGCGGGGTAGTCAAAGCCTGAAAACTCGCTATTTCGGGAGCGCAAAAGGACAAAGGATGGAAGTCCCCGGCAATTACACGCCGTGGACAATTCAGCGGCAAATATGCGATAGCGAGATTGTTCATAACCCACCGTCTCTTAAAACGCCGAAATGTTACTTATAGTCTATATTTAAGTAAAGCATCTTTTGCCTCGAAATCAATTCTGAGAATCATGCAATCCCGGTAAAAGGTGAAGATTGGGATTGCATGGACATCCGGGGCGGTTCCGGCGTCTTTCGTATCGACCGCGAAAACCAAACATGGCAAACTACGATGTGTGGAGAAAAGCCCGCCGGAAGGCTTTTGCCTTGCGGGGCTTCCGCGAAAAAAAGAGGCTTTCTTTAGAGGTGTCTGCCCTTGACCGGATGGAACAGAGTGATGGGCTGGCTGGTGATGGCGCTACCGCTGTGTGCCGCGCCCGCGGCCGAATGGGAGACGGCCCGCGCCGCGCTGCATGACAAACTGTACCCGATCGCCCAGGCGCATGCCGAAAAGGCCCTGGCCGGCGGGGAGGCGACGGAAACGGCGCTGCTGATTCTGGTCGAAGCCCTCGCGGCCCAGGAACTGCCGCAGGACCTGCTGCGGCGGCTCGACGCGCACCCGGACCTGGTCCGGCGCGCCCCGCAGCCGGAGGCCTTCGCCTACTGGCGCGCCTGGGCCCTGATGCGCACCGGCCAGCCGCTGGAGGCGGCCCGCATCGCGGAGGACGCCGCCGCCGCGCCGTCACCCTATGCCGACGCGCTGCGCCGTCTTGCCGCGCGCGCGCGCCTCGCGGCCCGGGACGTGGCGGGCGCGCTGACGCTCTTCGCCGCCGTGGACCGCACCTCGACCAACCGCGCCACGCGCGCGGAGAACGCGCTGGACTGGGCCCTCGCGCTCGAACAGGCCGGCCGCGCGGAGGCGGCCCTGGAGGTGCTCAAGGCGCAGGCGGAGCAGGCCGAATCGGGTGTGGCCGTGAGCGAAGGCGCACTGCTGCGCGGCCGGCTGCTGTTTCATCTCGGCCAGACCGCGGAGGCGACCCGGATCTTCAGCCAGCTCGCCATGAATGAGCGCGCCACCGGACCGGCGCGGGTCCAAGCCCTGGTGGAGATGAGCGTTTACACGCTGCAGGAGGGGAAAACCAATGAGGCGCTGGCCTACGCGCGCAGCGCGTACGACCGGGCGCGGCAACCCGAGTCCCGTCTGTTGGCCGGATTCCGGTTGGGTGACCTGCTGTCCGCCTCGCCCGACACCATCGATGAGGCCGAAACGATCATCAAGGCGCTGGTGCGCGAGTTTCCCGAGCACCCGCGCGCCATGCGCGCCCACCTCAAACTCGCCGACGCGCTGCTGCAGGCCAACCGCGCCGAACGGGCGGCGGACGAATACCGCATCTTCCTCGAAACCTACCCGCCCTCTTCGCTGCATGCCGAAGTGCTGCAGGGCCGCGGCTGGGCCCTGATGCGGCTGGGCCGCTATGCGGAGGCGGGCGGCATGTTCCAGCGCGCTTCCGAGACCGCCACGAACCTCGCGGAAAAAGCCGAATGCGCCTTCAAGCAGGGTGACGCGCTGCTCGCGGACGGCCGGTTCGCCGAGGCCTCCGCCGCCTACGCCAAGATGGCCGGGCTGTTTCCCCAGAGTCCCCTGGCCGCGCGCGCTCTCTACCAGAGCGCCGAGTGCCTCGAACGCGCCGGGCAACGCGCCGAGGCCGGCCGGCAGTACCGTCATGTGGCGCAGACCTGCCCTGACCGCGAGGAGGCGCCCCGCGCCCTGCTGCGGTACGCCGCGATGCAGGCTGAAGACAACGCGTTGGAGGAGGCCGTGAAAACCTACTCTGCCGTGCTGGAGACGTATCCGCAACCGGCGGTGCGCGCCGACGCGCTCATGGGCCGCGGCAAAGCCCTGTACCGCACTTACCGGTTCGACGCGGCGATGCAGGATTTCGCCAGCGTGGCGGAGAACGCGCCCGCGCGGCGCGATGAGGCCCGCTTTCTGCTGACGCAATGTCTCTACGGGCTCGGCCGGGACCGCGAGGCCCGCGCCGCGGGCACCGCCTTCCTGCTGGCTTTTCCCGAGTCCGATTTCCTGCCCGACATGATGCTGTGGCTGGGCAAGACCACCTTCAACAGCGGCGCATACGAGGAGGCGTCGCGCTTCTTCCTCGATTACGTCACCCGCTGGCCCGCCGGACGGTGGGCGGATGCCGCGCTGCTTTGGGCCGCGCGCGCCGCGGCCGGCAAAATGGATTTCACGGGAGCGGTCGAGCTGATCACGCGTCTGGTGCGCGCCTATCCCCAAAGCGTGCGCCTGACCGAAGCGCTGCGGGTGCAGGGCGACGCCCTCATGGAACTGGCCCGGTTCGACGAGGCGATCCTGCTCTTCGATCAGATCCTGCTGAAGGCGCCCGAGGGCGATGAGGCCAAACAGGCGCTGCTGCGCAAGGCGGACTGCCTGTTCGCGCTCGGCGCGGGCAACAGCCTGAGGTATCAGGAGGCGCTGGAGGCGTATCAGACCCTGCTTGCGGAGACGGACCTCGCCCCTTCGCTGGCGCTGCAGCTCCATTTCAAGGCGGGGCGCTGTCTGGAGAAACTGAAACGCATCGATGAGGCGATCGACCGCTATTACGCCGACGTCATGCTGCGCTATCAGGACGCGCGTTCCCGCGGGGTGTGGTTCGACGCGACCGGCGACAGCCTGTTCGTGCGCGCGGCGTTTAACGCGGCGGATCTCTATGAGCAGAAGGGGCAGCCGGAACAGGCGGTTCCGATGCTGCGGCGGGTGCGCGATTCGGGCATGCCCGGAAGCGAGGAGGCGCAGCGGCGGATCGAACGGCTGCATCACACCAAGACGGGGGGCATATGACCATCCTGATGCAAGGCGGAGCGGTATTCTGGCTGATCGTCCTCTTGGGCGTGGCCGCCGTGGCGGTGTTTTTCGAACGGATGCTGAATCTGCGGCGCGCGCAGATCGATTACGGCGATTTCCTGAAAGGGGTCTGCAATGTGCTCGACAACGGCAACCGTGACGAGGCGATGATGATCTGCGACGAGACGCCCGGCCCGGTCGCGGCGGTGGTCTGGACCGCGATCCGCCACAGCCAGGGCACGCCCGAGGCCATCCGCGAGGCGGTGGACAACACGGGGCGCGCCGAGATCTCGCGTCTGGAACGGCGCCTGGCCTCGCTGGCGGTCACCTGCCAGATCGCCCCGCTGCTGGGACTGTTCGCCGCGATTCTGGGCGGCATCCGGCTGCTGCTGACGCTGACGGAGCAGGCCCCGGTGATCCAGAGCCTGGATCTTTCGCAGAGTCTGATGCAGGCGCTGGTCGCGGCGGCGGCGGGTGTGCTCGTGGCCGCGACATGTCACGTGATGTATGCCTTGCTGATGGTGCGTATCGAACGCATCGTGCTGGACATGGAGGCCTCGGCCTCGGAAATCGTGGCGTACCTCACCCATCAGGACCGGTCCCCGGTATCATAAAGGCTGCGTATGGTTAGCGAAAAACGAGAGAGCTGGAGCCGACAAGTCCGACGCCACCGGACGGTCTTTCGCTTCGGCGGCCCTTGGGCGCAGGCTCTGCTGTCAACCGTGCCGTGGGTGACGGCGCTCTTGCTGGCGCTCCTGCTGGCGCTCCTGCACGGACGTCTGGCGGTCACGCCGGGCGTCGCCTTTGATCTGCCGACCGCGCCGTTGCGCGAAGGGTCGCGCGCCCGGCTGACCGCCCTGATGCTGCAGGTGACGCGCGGTGATCTGCCCGCGGGCGAGGAAACCCTCATTTTTTTCGATGATGACCGCTACGTGGCGCAGGATCCGGAACAACGGCTTCTGCTGGCCGGGCGGCTGCAGGACCGCATGACCCTGAGCGTGCAGCGCGAACTGGTGCTGCTGGCGGACAAACGGGTGCCGCACGGTGAAATCATGCGCTTCGTCCAGACGGCCCGCAAGGCCGGCGCGCAGCGCGTGCTGGTGGCGGAAAAACCGGAACGCGGACCGGAGCGGGAGTGACGGCATGCCAGAGTGCGTCCAGAGTGTTCCCCGTTTCCGGGCCCGCATCGCGCACCGGCCGGTCCTCTTCTGGTGGCAGGCGTGTCTGGTGCTGGGGGTCTTCTCCCTTCTTTGGTTCCAACTTCCCCCGGAAGCGGTCTTCTATGCGCCGCGCAGTTTCGCGCCCCTTCCCGACGCGCACGCGGCGTATGCCGTGATGGACCCCGCGTATGCCGCGGAGGCTTTCCGTAAGACCGTCATGGGGTGGACGCTCGGCGGTGTGATCGGCAAGGATGACGCCGGCGTGGAATTCGGGCTCTCGGCGCTGACCGATGCGTTGCCGCCGCCCGTTCTGCTCGAACAGGGCGCGCGGTATCCGGGCGAGTGGCAACCCCTCGAGGTCGACCCGCCCGCGGTCCTGCCGCCGGCGCTGCTCGCGCCGGGGGCGGCCGCAACCTACGCGCCCCGTGCGCCCGCGCCGCTGCCGGAAGGCATGCGGGTCATGCCGGACGCCGCTTTGCGCGCGGCGGGATGGGAGGTCGACGTGCCGGATGGGATTCTGACCGTGAACGAGGGGCAAGGCCGCTTTTATGTGGAAACCGACACGGACGGGCGTGTCGCGCATGTGCTGGTCTTCCCGCCGCACACGCCCTCCACCGCCGCGCTGGAACGGGCGCTCGCGCGCGGGCGCGCCCGCGGCGCCGCGCGCGGGGTCGTGGAGATTTTCTGGAGACGAACGCCATGAGGCTCCCGCGCCGTCCGGTCTTGCGCCGACTCTTGGTTGCCGTGTGCGGAACCGCCGCTGTCGCGGCGGCCTTCGCCGCATGGCGGTTCGCGTGGCCGCCCCGGGAGGTTCAGCGCGCGTCCTTTGCGGCACCGGCAAACCGGACCGCCTGGCGTGTGGCGTGGCGCGCGGCGCTCCCGGCACACGCCAACGCGCCGTCCCCGCTAAGCGCGGAAGGCTGGATCGTGACGGATGATGCGGGCGGGGTGGCCCGCTTCTCCGACACCGGGAAACAAGTGTGGCGGGTCGCTTTTTCCAACCAGCCGTTCGAAGCCTCGGCCACGGCGCTCGACCGTCGGGTGCTCGCGGCCTCCACCCGCGGCGGGGTCCTGGCGCTGGACGCGGAGAGCGGCCGCACGCTCTGGTCCGTGACGCTCGACGCGCGTTTCCAGCATCCGCCGCTTCCCGGTGCCGAGGCCGGCGGGGATGCGGCGGTGCGTCTGGTGTCGCAGTCGGACGGGCGGCTCTTCTGTCTTCGCGCCCGCGATGGCCGGACCCTCTGGCAGAGTGAACCGACCAACCGGTGCGACGGAGAACCGGCCGCCGGACCGTTCGGGATCGCCTACGGAAATTGCGACGGTGCCATCCATGTGTTCGATGCCGCGGACGGGAGACGCAAGGGGTCGATCCCGGTCGGCGCGGAGGATCAGATGGCCGGCGGCCTGCTCGCGCTGCCGGACGGGCGGCTGGCGGCGGGCACGCGGCAGGGACACCTGGTGGTGGCGAACACGCTGACCTTCGCGTGCGAGGCGCGGGTGCGGATCTCGGAGAGCGAGGCGTTTCTGAAACCGGTCCGGACTGGGGACGGGTTGATCGCGATGGGCAGCGAAGAGGGCGCGGTCTCGCTGTGGCGCCTGCGGGGCGCGGCGCTCGCACCGGCCGGAGAATACCGGTTCGACCGGGCGATCCGTGATCTGGCCGCCTGCGGCGACCGGCTCTTCATCCTGTCGGGCGGCGCACTGCACATTGCGGAGGCGCCCGGCACCACGCCTTGGCGCGTGGCTTTGGGCGACGAGGCGCACGGTCTGGCTGTGCGCGATGGCACGACGGCAGCCTGTGTGGCGGACGGGATGCTCGTCTGCGTGAAAGGGGAGGCGCATGAGTGACGGCGCGGATGTGCGGGTGACGGGTGTGGTGCGGACCTTCCGTCCGCCGGGCGCGGTGCCGGTCGAGGTGTTGCGCGGCGCGGACCTGGCGGTCGCGGCGGGCGGGAGCGTGGCCGTGACCGGCCCCTCCGGCTCCGGCAAGACCACGCTGCTCCATCTGATCGGCGCGCTGGACACGCCGGACGCGGGCGAGATCCGGGTGAACGGCCGGCGGCTGGACACGCTCGACGAGCCGGCGCGGCTGCGGTACCGCAACCGGGAGGTGGGGTTCGTGTTCCAGAACCACCATCTGCTGCCGCAACTGACCGCGCTCGAGAATGTGCTCGTGCCCGCCTGGTCCGGAGCGGACCCGACCGCGCGGGAGCGTGCGGAACACCTGCTGGAACGGGTCGGTCTGGGTGACCGGATGCGCCATTTCCCCGGGCAGCTCTCGGGCGGCGAACGCCAGCGGGTGGCGGTGGCGCGGGCGCTGATCATGGACCCGGGGCTGGTGCTGGCGGACGAACCGACCGGCGCGCTGGATCAGAGGACCGCCGCTGCACTCATCGGACTGCTGTTGGAGCTGAATGCCGAGCGGCGCGCCACGCTGATCGTGGTCACGCACTCGGAGCTGTGCGCGCAACGCATGGGGCGGCGTGTGAAACTGGAAAACGGAACCGTGAGAGAGGAAACCGGACATGACGGATAAGGAGATTCTGAAAACGCTGGAAGAGACGGGCGCGCTGCTGAGCGGCCACTTTGAATTGCGGTCGGGCCTGCACAGCAACCGCTTTTTCCAATGCGCCAACGTGCTCCGCTACCCGCGGGTGGCCGGACGGCTGTGCGAAGAGCTGACGGCGCGCGCCCGCGCCGCGATGGCGCTGGACGGGGTGGACGGCGTGATCTCGCCCGCGCTGGGCGGCATTCTGGTGGGCCATGAGGTGGCGCGCGCGCTGGATGTGAAGTGCCTGTTCGCGGAGAAGCAGGACGGCGCGCTGGTGATGCGGCGCTTCACGCTCAAACCGGGGGAGCGCTATGTGGTCGCGGAAGACGTGATCACCCGCGGCGGGCGCGTCCAGGAAACCATCGACCTGGTGAAGGCCGCCGGTGCGGAAGTGGTAGCCGTGCTGGTGCTGGTGGACCGCAGCGCGGGCCAGGCCGCATTCGCGTATCCGGCCTTCCCGCTGCTGCGGATGGCGCCGGAGGTGTGGGAACCTGCGGCCTGCCCGCTCTGCGCGCGGCACGAGCCGTTCGTGCATCCGGGTTCGTGAGGGCGGACCCGGGCCGCGGCAAGCCGCGGCCGGGGTCCGGAATGCGGGTCACTTGCCGCAGCGGAACGCCCCGGCGGGCAGCCCGATGCCGTTCACCAGATTCGGCTCGGCGATCTGGTTCCACGCGAACCGCATGGCTTTCGGCGTGGAGACGGACGGCGACGAAAGGATCACGCTCGCGCCGTCGATCTTGGCGTCGGCCTTGACGAACCGGCCGTCTTCCCCGCACACCTCGAACCAGGTCGGCGGCTGGCCGTCGCGGGTCTTGAGTCCCTCGGCGTGGTCGAAGGTGACGCGCAGGGTCTGGCCCTCGACGGTGAAGGAGCGGTAAACCGGACCGGCCCAGGCGATTTCACTGCGCCCGTAGGTGCGGTTGAGCGCCTGATTGGCGAGGCGCAGGCCGACATCCTGCTTGTTGCGCGGATGGATGTCGCGGATGTTTCCGATGTCGTTGATCACGGTGTAGCCGGTATTGGGGATCGCTGCGGGCACGGCCGCCTGGGCCTCCCAGATGCCGGGCAGGTTCTCGGGATTCCCGCCGTACGTGTACGGCGCGAGCTGCACGAGGTAGTACGGGAAATCACCCTGCCCCCATACCTGGCGCCAGCCTTTGACGAGCGCCTTGGTCTTCTCCAGATAGAGCATGCCTTCGCCGTTGTTCGAGCAACCCTGATACCAGATCGCCCCGCGGATCGCGTAGGGCACCAGCCCGGCAACCATGCCGTTGAACAGGACCGTGGGCTCCTGGTTCCGGAACGTGAACACCGACGGGTATTCCGGCATGGCAGTCACCGCCTGATCCGCGGCGAGCCGCTTCCCACCCTCCGCGATCCACTGCTGCAGCCGGGTGAAATAAGCCTGGTGCACGGCTTTGTACGCCGCCGAGCCGGGATTGATCTGCTCCATCCGTTTCCGCACGTCCCGGAGAATCCCCTCCAACGCGGGGATGCCCTCGAATCCGCAGAGCGGGGTCCAGGGCTCAATCCGCGTGCCGCCCCAGGAGCAGTTGATCAGCCCGACGGGCACGTTGAGCGCCTGATGCAGGCGGCGCCCGAACAGAAAGGCCACCGCCGACTCGTCGCCGATCCCCCCGGGGGTGGTCTTTTCCCAGACGGCCTGCACGTCATCCAGTGGCAGCCCCGAAATCCGCTGGGGCGCTTTGAAATGGCGGATCAGCGGCAGGTTGGCCGCAGCCATCTCCTTTTCCGCATCGTCCACGGCGCGCATCGACCACTGCATGTTCGACTGGCCGGAACAGAACCACACCTCGCCCACCACCACATCTGTGAAAGTCAGCGTGTTCGCGCCCCGCACTTCCAGCCGGGCCGGTTCGGCCGAAGCCTGGAGCGCGTCGAGTTTCAGCGACCACGTGCCGTCGGCTTTGGTCACGGTCTCCTTGCTCTGCCCGGCGAAGGCGACGGTCACCCGCTCCCCCGGCGCGGCCCATCCCCAAACCGGCACCACGGCCTGCTGCTGCAAGACCATGCCGTTTCCGAAAATCTTCGGCATCCGGACCGCAGCCTGAACCTGAACCGAACAGGCCAGCAGCACCGCGCCGGCCCACCCCATCCTCCGCATCATCTTCATCCTGTCCCTCTCCTTTTGTGTGGTTTGCGGGACACCCCCGCGTCCCGCTGCAAACCCATGCCCTGGCGCCGTTTGTTGCGGCGCGCGGCCTCAATCAATTTCCCTTTTCCGGCCCGATCCGCTCCAGCGGGATGCGCTTGAACCAAGGCGCCATGCGCTTGAATTCCGCGCTGTCCTGAATCCGGAACCCGTCCGCGTCCGGCTCGGAGCTATCGGGCGGCGGCGTTTCCAGGAACGTCACCCGGCGCTTGCCCTCGTCGGTCTGGGGGAAAGCCGCCACATCGCGCTTGTCGGCCGGCCCGAACGAAAGGTTGTTCTCGAACGTCAGGCGGTGCACGGAGGTGGTGCGCACCGAGTTGTGCGCGTTCAGGAAGAGCTTGCAGTTGACCGCGACATTCTCGCGGAAGACGTTGTGCAGCGGCAGCTTGGGCTCATCCTCCATGATGTTCACCAGATGCGGGTATTTCTCCTTCCAGGGGGACTCCTGCCACTTGACCGCCTGCAGCTTGGCGAGCAAATCCCACCCGTCTTTCGTGCCTTCGCCCGGACGCGCGCGCTTGAGCCCGCGGTCATCCAGGTGCAGCGCGGAGGTGCACTCGATGAACAGATTGTTCCGGACCGTGTTGTAGCGCCCGCCGCCCACGAAGGCGGCCCAGCCCGTGCGGTAGAAGAGGTTGTCGCAGATCGTGTCGCCGCTGTCGCAGTCGTCCAGATAGACGCCCATGACCATCACGGACTCCTTGAGCGGCTCGTACTCGGGGTTCAGCCCCCGCGCCCGCTGCCAATCCACGCCGGGCTGGCCGAAGTGGTGCAGATAGTTATAACGGATCACGTTCCCCTGCGAGCACCAGTGGCGCCCGGTGTAGAGTCCGCCGCCGTCCCCGCTTTCCATCATGGCCGAATGCACCTCGTTGTATTCGAAGAGGTTCTCGTTGCCGCCGTAGGTCACCGCGATGTACGGCGCGTCATAGATCAGGTTGTGCGCGACGCGGATCCCCACGCCGCTGAAGTTGAGGCACTTGCCCTGCGTGCGTTGCAGCCGCCCGCTGTGATGCAGGCGGCAGTGGGTGACGAAATGGCCGCAGGCGGTCAGCGATTTGCGGTCGCCGCCCGAAACCGAGACGCAGGTTCCGCCCACGTCGTACACCTCGCACCGGTTCAGGCCGCAGGCCCGTCCGCCCGTGATCTGGATGCCGTCCAGCGTGATATCCGAGACGCGCAGATTCTCCAGCCGCACCTCCTCGCACCCGTTCACGGAAACGGCCAGACCGGTGCTGTAACGGAAAGTCAGACCGTCCAGCCGCACATGCCGCACCTTGTTCAGGCGGAACAGGGGTTGCTTCTGATCGGTCAGCACGATCTCCCCGAGGCCGCCGGCGGCCGGATAGAGGTAGAGCAGGCACGCCTCGCGGTCCACGTACCATTCTCCGGGCGCATCGAGTTCCTCCAGCAGGTTGAAGACATAGTAGCGCCGTTTGGCCTTATGCCACTTGGAGGAGTTGCCGATGCCGTACGTGTGGATCGCGGCCGAAGTGATCTGTTTTTTTTCTTTGTCGAGCGCGCCGATGCGGAGGGTTTCGTTGGCCCAGTCGTGGCACCAGAAGCCGTTCATCCAGATTCCCTTGGAGACATCCCAGCGCGCGGGCGCGTCCTCAACGTACTCGAACGTGCCGCCGCGCACGCCGAACTCCCATTCGCCGGTGGTCCGGTCTATCGGCTTGACGCCCCGGTCGATCACCCTGGCGATCTCCGCCCAGCCCGTGTTGGGCCAGCGCGCGAGACGCATCGCCTTGCCGTTGCTGAAAATCTCCATTTCGCGCCAGCCGCTGAATTTGTCCGGCAGGGGCGCGAGCCGGGTGATGCCGGCTGTCTTGAGGTCGAACACCACCACCTTGCCGCGCACCGACTCCGGCAGTCTCGCCAGCGCGGCCGCATCGGAAACGGTCCTGAAGCCTTCGGCCGGCAGCCGCCGTCCGCCCAGGAACAGCGCGCCCGCTTTCGCGGCCCGCACGGTCACGGGCGCGTCCGGTCCGGTCCCGCCGTCCGACGCCTCGAAAACCACCGTCTCCCCGGGCATGACGAACGTGCCGCTGACCTCGACCGTCACGCCCTTCTCCGGGAAGGCCTTGTTCGTTTTGAGATCGCGGATCGCCGTCTGGGCTCGCTTCAGGGTCGCGAACGGACGGGCGGCGCTACCGTCCTGGGTGTCCTGACCGCGTTGCGCGTCCACATGGAGAACCGTTTGCGCCCGCACCCCCGCAACCGTCATCACCGCCATCACCCCGATCGCCAACCCGTGTTTCCCCGGCTTACGCATATCCGTCCCCCTTACCGAATGTTGATATAACAGGATGCCGGACTATAACAAAACGCCGGGGACGCAGACAGGATAAAAAGAAAAAGACGGAGAAAGGGCGAGATTCAACTTTGTCGAATCCGGACTGGACAGCCTGATCCGCGGCAGGGGAGGGATCCTTTCTCGCGCCGCCGCACCGCATTCAGGGCAGCGCGCCGCCTGCGGCATCACCGAGCCCGCCGATCACCTCATACGGCATCTCCAACACCGCGATGCACAATCGGAACGGCGCGACCACGCCGCGGCCGGTGTTGCGCAACCCTTCGGAAAAGGTCACCGCCGGCAGCGGCGAGAAGAGCATCTGCGTGAGGCCGAGCGGCAACCGAAGGCATTGCGCCGCCTGGCGCGGCACCTCGGCGAGGCCGCGGCCCGCGCGCGTCAGTCCGGGCATGCCGCCTTTTACCGCGGCCGCGGTTTGCAGGGCCGTCCCGGGATCGGTTGCGCCCGCGCGGAAGAGCGGCAGCAGGAGGAGAAGGAGAACCCAGACACCGCGATGTGACATGCTCCCCCCCCTTTTTTTTGTCCGGACTCAGGTCTTCCGTTTGTGCGTGCGCACGAACTCCGTGACGCGCGCGAGGGTCTCGGCGCTCAGGAAGTGCTCCATGGAACACGCGTCTTTTTCCGCGTTCTCTTCCGAAACCCCGATCAGCGAGAGGAAGGTTTTCAGCAGCGTGTGGCGGCCGAGGATCGCGCTGGCCGCCTGCGCGCCCGCGGCGGTCAGTTCCACCGCCCCGTAGGGTTCCTGCACCGCGAGCCCTTTCTTCTTGAGTTCGAGAACCGCTTTGATCACCGAAGGCATTTTGACGTGAAGCGCCGCCGCGACATCCCGCACGCGCGCGTGTCCGTTGGCCTGCGCCAGCAGATAAAGCGTCTCCAGGTAATCCTCAAGACTGTTCGTCATAATCCCAACCTTACACGGCCGAACGGGTTTCGGCAACGGCTTTTTCGCGAGGGACACGTGGCCCGGCTGTCGGGCCGTTGATTCGGAATTGACAAAAGCGCCGGGGACCGCTGAAAATACGCCCTTTTCAACCAGGATGTACGGGAGAGCCCCATGCGCAATCGGGAAGAGGCGTTCCTCGCGGGGAACGGAGTGGATGTCGAGGGCATTGATCGCGAAGCCCTGCTCAAGGTGTTTGACGAGGAGATGGCCGCCGGATTGGCGGGCCGGCCCTCCTCCCTGATGATGATCCCCTCCTTTCTCTCGGTCGGACAGCCGGTCCGGACCGGTGCCCCGGTGGTGGTGCTGGATGCGGGCGGCACGAACCTGCGCGCCGCGGTGGTGACGCTGGACGCCGCCGGCCGTCCGCAGATCAGCTCCTTCCGCAAAGGCGTCATGCCCGGCACGCAGGGCGAACTCGAGGCCGAAGCGTTTTTTGACGCGTTCGCGGAATTCCTGATGCCGGTGATCGGCGCCGCCGAGACCATCGGCTTCTGCTTCTCCTATGCCGCCGAGATCCTGCCGGACTGCGACGCGCGCCTGATCCGCTGGAGCAAGCAGATCCAGGCCCCCTCCGTGGAGGGCCAGCTGGTGGGCTCCGGCCTGAAGCGCCATCTGGCGCGGCGCGGGTACACGCGGCGCATCGTGATCCTGAACGACACGGTCGCCACGCTGCTCGCGGGACGGAGTATGGGAGTCACGCATGACTATTCGGCGTACGTGGGGTTCATCCTCGGCACCGGCACCAACACGGCGTACGTCGAACGCAACGCGCGCATCACCAAACGCGCGGACCTCGACCCCGCGGGCTCGATGGTGATCAATGTCGAGTCCGGCGCGTTCCGCCGGGTGACGCAGAGCCGGTTCGACAGCCTGATGGATGCCGAGACGCGCGATCCCGGCTGCTACACCTTTGAGAAAATGATCTCCGGCGCGTATCTGGGCGCGCTCGGGCTCACGGTCCTGCGCGAGGCGCGGAAAGAGGGGCTCTTCCGGCCCGCCGCCGCGGCCGCGATCGACGCCTGGCCGTCGCTCTCGAACAAGCCTCTCGACGATTTCTGCGGCGGCCAGCCCACGCCGGACAATCCGTTTCTCGATGCGGCCTTCACCGCGGCGGACCGCGAAACCGTCGTGCGGCTCGCCACGCCGCTTTACGCGCGCGCGGCGGTGCTGACCGCCGTGAACCTCGCCTCCGCAATCCTCAAAACCGGCGAGGGCCGCGATCCCGCGCGGCCGGTCTGCGTCAATGTGGACGGCTCCACGTATTACCGCACGCTGACCGCGGATTTCCGTAACCGTGTGGGCCGCGAGCTGACCGCGCTGCTCGAACCGCGCGGCATCGCCTACGAACTCATCCGGGTGGAGGATTCGCCCGTCATCGGCGCGGCGGTGGCCGGACTGATGGGCTGAGACGCGGTCGCGCCGGATTGTCGGACCGGCCCGCCGCACCGCCCCCGCCGCCCGGTTTGGAAAGGATGCGATTGTGAACTGGAAGATCACCCCGAAGCGCGCATCGCGGCTCCGAGCCGCGTTTCGTGTTGCGGTCCTCGCGCTCCCGCTGGCCCTGCGTGCCGAGGCGGAACCGCCGCTCCCGGCGGACTTGGGCGCGTTTTTCGCCGACCCCGCCAACTGGTCCCTGACCGCCGAGGCGTTCGTGGGACGGCACGCGCCGCTCGGATTCCGCTTTGTGGACGGCCGGCAGACCGTGATGTCCAACCGGAAGGAGGCGTTGCGTTTTCTCGGCTTGCCTCTTTGCGAGGCGCGCGTCTACTTCACCCCGGAGGGGGTGCGGCGCGTCGAGCTCTCGGTCTACAACAAGGGTGACGCCGGCGCGCGGGATAAAGAGGCCTTCGAGGCGGACGTGGCAACGGTCAAAGAGAAGCTTTCCGCGGCCCTGCAGGACACCGGCATGACCGGCAAAACCTCCAACGACCGGGCGAACTACATGGTCCGGCGGCACCAGTGGATCCGCAAGACCCCCGGCGTGCAGCTGGAGTGGGCCTGCGTGGAGCCGCACCGTTCCGGCGGCCAGAGCGTCCCCTACAGCGCCGAGTTCATCACGGTCCTGCTGGTCCCCATCCGCGAGGGGGGCGGCGGCATGACCGCGGTCACCGGCGGCATGACCGCCGCGCGCGCCAAGAACGCCCGGACCATCCGGGAGAATGTCGCGCGCGCACCCGGGGGGGATGTCCGGATCGACAACGTGCCGATGGTCGACCAGGGCCAGAAAGGGTATTGCGCCGCCGCCGCCTCCGAGCGCGTGCTGCGTTATTACGGACTGCAGGTCGATCAGCATCAGATCGCCCAGCTTGCCGATACCGCGGCCGAGGGCGGCACCACGCTGGAGGGCATGGCCAAAGCCATCGCCAAAGTCGGCCGCCAGTTCCAACTCGACAAGAAAGAGCTGATCGCGCCGGACTCGGAGGTCCATTTCGAGAAGAGCGAGCACCTGCGTCTGATCGAACAGTATAACGCCGCCGCGCGGAAGCGGAAGGCCGCGATGATCGAATGGAAGGATTTCCTCACCGATAACCGGGTCGATCTGCCCGCGATCTGGCGGACCATGGACCCCGCCATCCTGCTGGCCGCGCGGACGGGTCAGCGCCAGGCCATGAGCCAATTTGTCCGGCACATCAAAACGTACACGGATCAGGGCGTGCCGCTGCTCTGGTCCTGCCTCGTCGGCCTCTATCCGGAAGAGCCCCCGCTCGGCGAGGACGGCGCGTTCGGTCACGTGCGTCTGATCCTCGGGTACAACGAAAAGAGCGGTGAAGTGCTCTATTCGGATTCGTGGGGGCCCCGCCACGCGCTCAAACGCCTGCCCCTCGATCAGGCATGGGCCATGACCAAGGGCCTGATCGTGCTGAAACCGCGCGGGATCAGGTGAGCCGTTGTTTCCGGGTCAGGCGTCCGTCTGTTCGCGCCATGCCGCCAGCGCGTGGTTGGCGGGACGGAGAGCCGGCGCCAGGGAGCGGTAGATCGCGCCCATCTCGCGGTAACGCGCGTGACGCGCGGCGTCCGGCGTGAAACAGCGCACCGCGCCCCGGACGCGGGCCGCGGCCGCGTCGAGATCGGACCAGAGGCCGAGCGCCGTGCCCGCCAGCAGTGCCGCGCCGAGCGGCGAGGAGTCCCGGATTTCGGAGGCCTCAACGGTCAGGCCCGAGACGTCCGCTTTATTCTGCAGCCAGAAGGCGTTGCGGGTCGCGCCGCCGGAGGCGACGATCCGTTCGAAGCGTGTGCCCAGGGTTTGCTCCAGGGTCTGAAGGATGTGGACGAACTGATGGTTCAGCGCTTCGATCACGGCGCGGAAAAGATCGCATTTGCGTGTGGTATTGCGCAGACCGATGAACGCGCCGGCGGCACGGTTGTCGTTCACCGGACAGGCTGCGGCGGAGAGATAGGGCAGAAAGAGCACGCCGCCCGCCCCGGGCCGGGAGTCGCGCTCGGCCTCTTCCACCACCGCCTCCCAGGAGCGCGCGTCGTCGCCGGTGATCTCCCGCAGCCAGCTCAGGGCCGACGCCGAGGGCGACCCGCCCCAGACCGCAACCCGTCCCGGCGCGACATGTGCCTGCACGCACAGGCCGGCCTGGCCCAACCGCCAGTCGCAGTCGGTCCGGTCCACCGTTGCGATCAGGTTTTCCCAACTGCCCATGACATTGGCGGCCACACCCGGCCGGAAGGCGCCGACCGGCAGCGTGCCGCAGAGGTGATCCTGCCCGCCGAGGATGACCGGCGTGCCCTGCCGCAGCCCGGTGTGGCGCGCGGCCTCCGCGTGAACCGATCCCAGCACCGAGCCGGAGGGACGGATTTCCGGCAGCAGGCGGCGCGGGATGCCGGAGGCGGCGACCAATTCATCCGACCAGGCGCGCCGCAGCGGGTCGAACAGCAGCATGCAACCGGCCAGGCTCGGATCGGTCGCGCGCGCGCCGCATAGCCGGAAGTTCACGAAATCCCCGATCAGCAGCCACGATTCGGCCTGCGCGAGGATTTCCGGTTCGTGCTCCATCATCCAGCGCACACGCATGACCCCGGTCATGGCCCAGGGCGGGAAACCGGTGATGGCATAGGTTCTCTCCGCGCCCACATTCCGTTCCCACCAGGCCGCCTGGGGCGCGGTGCGTCCGCAGTGCCAACTGATGAACGGGTAGAGGGTCCGGCCCGCGCCGTCGACCGGCACGCCGTCCATCCCCATGCCGGTCACCGCCACGCCCGCGACCCGGGCGGGGTCGCGGATCTCCGCCAGCACCTCGCGGAAGGCCGCGCCCACACCCGCCCAAATCGCGTCGGGATCCCAGAAAACCCATTCGGGATGCGTCGCGGAACAGGGGTTGTACCGTTCGGTGGGCCGCGAAGCGGAAGCCACACAGCGCCCGTCGGCCGCGTAGAGGCAGACCTTGGTCGAGGTCGATCCCAAATCAACCGCGGCCACCAAAGGATGTTCCGGAATCATGCGCGGGGCCTCCTTTGCGAACAAGCTGCTTTTTCTTGCCGCTCCGGTACGGATTGGGCTTCCGCCGGGAACGTCCCGTACGCGCGCAGCGCCTCCAGCATCGCGCGGTAATTCTCCGGTTTCACGCCGCGGTGGATCGTATTGCTGGAGGAGAGGATCAGCCCTGCGGGACCGCCGTCGGCGATGCAGCGCCGCACCTCGTCGCGCACCGTGTCCGGCGTGCCGGTGCAAAGGGTTTTCACGCAGTCGATGTTGCCTTTGAGCGCGATGCGGCCGCCGTACCGGGCTTTCATGGCGGCCATGGTCAGCCCCGCGCCGGGATCGATGGGGTCGAGGCAGTCGATCCCCGCGTCGATCCAAGGATCGGCCAGCGGGAGGATGTCGCCGTCGCAGTGTTTGATGGTGAGGCAACCCAACGCTTTGAATCCCTGGATCGCGCGGCGGAACGCGGGCAGGAGCCGTTCGCGGTAGACCTCGGGCGGAAAGAGCGGACCGGACGCCATGGCCACATCGTCGGTGGTGGCGAGGATCCGCACGCCGAAGGTGCGGACCGCGCGTTCCGCGAGGGCCAAGTTGTAGTCGACGATCCGGTCGAGAAAGGCGGCGCAGGCCTCGGGCTCGGTCAGCGGCGCCATGAGCGCGGCCTCGTACCCGAGCAGGTCGCGCAGATCGGAGAACCCGTCGCGCACATTGAGGATGATCGCCCGCGTGTCGCCGAACCGTTCGGCGGCGCGCCGCAGGGTGGCGAAGCGGAAATCGGCGCGCGGGTCGGGGAAGGTGTATCCGGCGTGGCGCGTCACGTCCGGGACCGGTTGCGCGATGACGGCCGGAAGGCAGTCGCCGGTGAGGCGGCGGCGGGTGCCCCATTCATCCTCGAAGGTCTGCGCGTCCGTGAACCGTCTGGCGTAGTCGGGCCGGATGTTGATGCCGTCGAGGTCCAGGCGTTCGACGATGTCCAGCGGGTCGCCGGAGCCGGTCAGGGCGCGCCCCACGCCGGCATCGAGGAACCACTCGAAGGTCGGGATGCGGTCCGGGAGTTCACGCCGGAGGGCGGCACACATGCGCGCGGTCCCGTTCATGGGGGCTTCCTTCCTTGCTTCTTATTCGAGCGAGGGCTGGGCGAGCCCGCCCGCGAGTTGGGCTTCGCCGCCTTCCTTCTCATACACGCCGTAGAATTGGCAGACCGAGTCGAGCCAGACGATCAGGCGCTGCCGCGCTTCGGGATCGAGGCGGACTCCGTGATGCCCGGCCTGGAGCAGGGCATAGAGTTTCGAGGCGCGCGCGCCGAACGCGCCCGGGGTGGTGCGGTAGAATTTCGGCGAGTTCCAGTTCCCCTTCGACCCGTACGCGGTGAACCCGTAGGGCTGGGCGAGGCTCAGATACGCCGCGGTGTAGCGGGTGGTCTTGTTCATCCAGCCTTTCCCCGGCAGTTCAGTCACGGCGCTGTCGAGGCGGGGCGGCACTTTCGCTCCGGGTTTCGCGGTGCGGAGGGTTTCCGCATGGCACCCCGCACAGTGGCGGTCCAGCACGGGCTGCACCAGCCGGGGGAAGCTGAACGGGTTTGAGCCTTCGGGGCCGGGCCGGAGCGCGGAGGGCGCGCGCCGCATCGCCAGGGTGACGGTCTTCGGCGCGGGCTCGGGGGCACCGCCTTTGGATTCGTGGCAACCCTGACAGGATGCGCGCTCGCCCGGCATGAACGCGGTGGCCGAGCGCATGGACTGGATCGCGCAGCCGTCGGCATCGAGCGCCTGGAAAAAGAGTTCCACGCCCGCGGGCGCGGTGAAGTGCGCGCTGCCGTCCTTCTCGACGGGCACCGTGCCGAGGACGATCCGCGCGAGATTGATCGAGTCGCGGCCCTCGATGATCTGGATGCCGATGTTGTGCGTCACTTCCGCCGAAGCCACGGAGAGGGGGAAGATCTGCCAGACGCGCAGCGCGGTGATGACGGCGTTTTCGGGCCAGGGCACCTGGCTCTTGTAGACATCGGCGATCATCACGGTGGCCTCGCCGCGTTCGCCTGCCGCAACGCGCTGCCGCTGCTCCGGCAGCACCGGCGGGCGGGGGGCGGCGCGGAGCGGTGTGGGGTTGAGGCAGGCGATGCCGGGGTCGCGGTAGATGAGCTCCTTGTTGCCGAAGCGGTCCAGCAGATAGAGCCCGAAGAGATGACGCTGTCCGGCGCCGAGCGCCTCCACCGGCGTGTAGGCGCAGAGCGCGTAGTGCTCGCTCAGGGGCCAGGGGGTGCCGTAGGTCTGCGAGCCTTTTTGGCTCTCCGGGAAACCGGCGTCCGGGGTCAGGCGGCGCACCGGCCCCATGGCGTCGTCATCCTCCGCGCGCGGGTCGATCAGCACCAGCGAGCCGAAAGCCTGGCCGTGGTGCGGTGCGGCGGTGGCCAGGAGGAGGTGGGAACCCGGGACGGGGCGGGAATCGAGTTCCATGTCGGGCCGCAACGGGCGGAACGAGTAATTGCCGTGAACGGGGCGCGGGTTGCGGCCGTCGGGGGTGGTCAGCCACGGCTTGTGGGCCACGCAGCCGTGGCGGTCCACATAGTCCCAGCGCGTCCAGAGCAGCATGCCGTCGTGGGTGAAGGCGGGCGACCACTCGTTGGTCTCGTGATAGCTCAGGCAGCGGATGTCCGAGCCGTCTTCCGCCATATCGAATAGCGTGAAGGTGGGGCAGTGCCGGCCGCAGCGCAGATACCCGCCGCGCCGCTCGGAGATGAAGGCGATGCGGCCGGCCGGCGTGAAGCAGGGTTGGAAGTCGTTGAAGGTGCCGTCCGTGAGCTGCGTAAGGCGCGAGCCGTCGGCGCCGACCGAAAAGAGGTGGTAGCAGAAGCCGCGCTCCCAGTGGCCGTCGCGCGCGTGGTCGAGGTGACGGATGTGTTTGCGCGAGCCGACGCCCTCCACATACGCGAAGGCAATGCGCTGGCCGTCATAGTCGAGGGCGGGCGAAACGACCGATCCGCCGTCCCTGCCCTGTGTCGCGCGCGTGCCGAAGGCGAGCGCCTGTCCCGCGAGCCGGCCGCGGACCGCGCGCGCGTCCGCCAGCACGTCGCGCAGTGCGGGGCGGTCGCCGAAGGGGTCGGCCAGAACGAACAGACCCCCGCCCGAGCGCTGCTGCTGCCCGTAAAACTGATCGCAGCAGTGCTCCATCACGCCGCGCAGTTCGCGTTTGATGAAGAGCAGCTCGCGGAAATCGAGCAGCGGATTGGCGAAGGCGATGCGGCGGCGCAGCCGCAGCGCACGGTCGAAAAGCGCGCGGCGCGCGGCAGTCTGTTCCGGGACTGCGGTTTCCGCCTGTTCGCGAAGGGCGGCGAGTTCCCGGCTTTCGGGAGTTAGGTCCCGGACGCCCGCCTGGCGCCGCAGGTCCTCGAGGAGCGCGGCCGTGCGGCGCAGAAGAATGTCGAGCGGGTCGCGGTCGGCCTCGGTGAGGAGCGCTTCGGCGCAGACCGTCTCGGCGGCGAATTGGGCGAAGCGGGCTTTGCGCGTCAGATCCGAAGCGAGGACGGCCCATTGGCGCTCCGCCTCGCCTTCCGGGTAGGCGCGTCCCGGCGCGGCGGGCGAGAGCCAGTCGGAGGCGGAACAGGCCAGGGCGCACAGCGCAAGCGTCCCGTAAAGCGGCATCGGGTTCATCAGTCTCATTCCTCTTTCTCCGGAGTTGGGCGGCCCGGTCACCATTGCGGAACAGTATGACGAAAAAAGCCGGAGAGGAGAATGCGTATTCTGTCTTTTCTTGCGCAAGTTTCGTTTTTTGGCAAATCCCGGTTGCCGCCGAAACGGCGACGGCCTATACTGGTGGCATGAGGGTTGGTTGGGAAGACAAAATCCTGCCGGTCCTGCGGAAAGTGCGCGCGCGGTTCCGCGAATCGGTCGGGGCGGCGATCGTGGACGAGCGTAACGCGGTGGGTGTCGTGGTGGCGGCGGTGGTGGAGAGCGGTCGTTTCGGCTTCTCGATCTGCACGGGCCAGCGTTTCCCGCTGCATACCGGAGCGCCCGCGAAGGCCGTGCTCGCGTTTCTGCCTGGCGCGCGGCGGGAGGCGCTGCTCAAGCGGATCGCCCTCACCCGGTTTACTGCGACGACGGTCATCTCCCGCCGGGCGTTTCGCCGCGAGCTGGCGGAGATCCGCGCCTGCGGCTATGCGGTGGACCGGGCGGAAGAGGTGGAGGGCTGCCACTGCCTTGCGGTGCCGCTCTTGGATCCGTCGGGCGAACCCGTCGCGGGCCTCTGGTTCACGGGCCCCTCCAGCCGCATGCCGCTGGAGCGGTTTCCGTCCGACTTCCCCGTGCTGCGCGCCTTGGCCGACGAGGCGCAGCGGGCGATTTTCCCGCAGCCGGACGCGGTGCCGCGCGGCGCGGAGAAGATCGAGCGGGCGCGCGCGCGGTTGGAGACGCTGCCGCCCGAGCAGGAGGTGGATCTCGCGGCTCTCGCCCGGTCGCTCGGCATGAGTTACTCGTCCTTCCGCCACGCCTTCCGGGCGCAGGTCGGGACGGCACCCGCGCAGTACCGGCTGGCCCGGCGCGTGGCGGCCGCCAGCCGGGAGCTCGAAACCTCGATGCTGCCACTGGCGCAGATCGCAGAACGCACCGGATTCCCTTCGGCGGCCCATTTTTCGACAGCCTTTAAAAAGAAAACCGGGCTTTCCCCGCGCGAATACCGGGCGCAACGACGCGGGCTGCGGGCCGCGCGGTAGGCCGGCGGCACGGGGAGGAGACCGGCCGGCTGGCGGTGTGATCGGATGGAAAAGGAGGCGAAACATGAAGGCGATGGAGCTTCTGAGAAAACTCGGCATCCTGCGGTTCGGCGCGGAGAAAGCCGTGTACCGCAATGCCGCGGAGCGTCCGCTGAGCCTGCAACAGGACGGCGTCTTCGATTCGGAAAAGGATGTGATCCGGCCGCGCGCCCCGCAACCGGCCGGGCAGGCGGATGCGCCGGAAGCGGGTCAGACGGAGACGCGCTGACCGGGGCCGCAAGGGTTATTCGGTCTGGGCGGCTTTCTGCAGGCGTTTGAGCTGTCCCGCCACGGACAGGCGTTGCAAAGGCGTCATCCGGTCCACCAGCAGCACGCCGTTCAGATGGTCGGTCTCATGCTGGATCGCCCGGGAGAGCAGCCCGCGCGCGCTGACGGTCTGACGTTTCCCGTCGAGGTCCGTGAACGAGACCGTCACCCGGTCGGCGCGGGAGATCGGCGCGCCGATCTCCGGGAAACTGAGGCACCCCTCCTCATTGCGCTGCCGGCCTTCCTTCGCGATGATTTCGGGGTTGATCAGGACCAGCGGCATGGGAATCGCGGCGTTCTCCCCGCGGCACTCCTCTTTCTCCGCCTCGTTCGGCACATCGATGACGCAGACACACTCCGTACGGCCGACCTGCTCGGCGGCCAAGCCGAGGCCTTTGGCCGCATACATACTTTCGAGCATGTCGCGCACGAGCTGCCGCACATCCTCATTGACCTCCGGCACAGGCGTCGCTTTTTGCCTGAGCACATCATGTCCGAATGTCACAACCGGGTAAATCACCTGAACCTCGCTTTGAGAGCCCATACCATAAAGATCCCCCCCGCGGATGACAACCCCAAAGATGTGCGGACGCGCATCCGGACACGAGGACAGAGCGTTTTCGCAAAAGGTGTGTCCGTTCCGGGTAGGGACGCCTCCCCGAGGCGTCCGCGGACGGTTCGGGGAACCGTCCCTACCGGCAATCGAACCTCGGCCACAAAAGAGCGTAAACCGATCTGTCTCTACGCCGCGCTGATCACGGATGTCGGTTTCTGAAGAGACACCGGTTCCTCAGCATGTCAGATCCTCAACCCCTTTGTCTTCAGGGTGTGACAACTCCTAACTCCTCCCTCCTAAGTCCTCCTTTTCACGGGGCAAGGATCTCGGGTTTCATCTCGCGGGTCATGAGCGCCGCGACCGCGTCCCGCGCCGGGAGATCTTCATAGCAAAGCGCGTGCACGACCTCGGTGATCGGCATGGAGACGCCGTAGGTGCGGCCGAGCGTATGAATGATCTTGGCGTTCCAGACGCCCTCGGCCACCATCTTCATGCTGTCCAAAATGTCCGAGATCCGCTCGCCGCGGCCGAGCCGCTCGCCGACCGTGTGGTTGCGGCTGTGGCGGCTGGTGCAGGTGACGATCAAATCGCCCGCGCCGCTCAGCCCCGAGAACGTGGCGGGGCACGCGCCGAGCGCGGTGCCGAAACGGGTGATCTCCGCTAGGCCCCGCGTGATCAGCGCGGCACGGGTGTTGTCGCCGAATCCGAGCCCGTCAGACGCGCCGACCGCGATGGCGATGACGTTCTTCACCGCGCCGCCGATCTCCACGCCAAGGGGGTCGGAGGAGGTGTAGACACGGAAGGACGGTCCGCTGAAGAGCCGCTGCACGCGGCGGGTGGGTTCCTCCTCCTCGGAGGCCGCGACCACCGCGGTGGGGAGCTGGCGCGCCACCTCCTCGGCGTGGCTCGGCCCCGAGAGCACCACGATCGAGCGGAGCCCGAGGATCTCGCGGGCGAGCTGGCTCATCCGGCAGTGGGTGGTCTCGCACAGGCCTTTGGTCAGGCTGACGGTCAGGCAGTCGGCGGGGATCAGGCCGCGGAACCGCTCACAGACCTTGGCGAGGAATTTGGAGGGCGAGGCCAGGATCACCGCGTCCGCGCCTGCCGCGGCTTCGGCCGCGTCGGCGGTCCAGTGCAAGGTTTCCGGAAGCGGGATCCCGGGCAGGAAGCGCGTGTTCTCCCGGCGGTCGCGGATCTCGTCCACAACCTCCGGGAAGGGTCCCCAGAGAGTGACCGGGTGGCCGTACCCGTTGAGCAGCATGCCGACGGCCGTGCCCCAGCCGCCGTCGCCGATGATGGTGATGCGCATAAGAGTGTCTCTTTTGTTTTTGGCGCTCACGCCTGCCGCCGCGTCGGGAAGGTGAAACGCGCCTCGGTGCCGTTACGGATCCGCGCGAGGTTGGAACGGTGCTTCCAGACCGCCACCGCCGCGAGGGCGGTGAGCACAGCCGGAAACCAGAACCCGTGCGCCGCGTGGAGCCGCAGCGGCCACCACACGGCCGCCGCCAGCGTCACGGCCGCCGCCACAGAGGCCGCCGAGACCATCCGCGCCGCGAGGAAGACAGCCAGCCAGACAGCGAGAGCGATGCCCACGGCCTGCGGCGCGAGGCCGAGCACCAGACCCGCGCTCGCGGCCACGCCCTTGCCTCCCCGGAAGCGGAGAAAGCAGGTCCAGTTGTGGCCGACGACCGTCAGCACGCCGCAGAACACTGCCAGGGCCTTGCCTCCTGCCGCGCCCGCCTCCGCCGGGCAGGCCGCCAGGGCCAGGGCCGGAATCAGCGTGACGCCGCAGAGCCCTTTCAGAAAATCGAGCGCGAAGGTCAGGACGCCCAGCGGCTTGCTGACCGAACGGAACACATTGGTGGCGCCGATGTTGCCGCTGCCGAGCGTGCGGATATCCTTGCCGCGGCTTTTGGACAGCAGGAATCCGAAGGGAATCGCGCCTGCCAGATAGGCGGCCGTCCCGCCCACGAGCCATACGGTTACGGTTGTCATGGCGGCAGTATAGCAAAATCCGGCCGCACGTGGCAGGCGCGGTCCGAAAAAAACGGACCCGCTGGGCGAAACGCGCAAATACCGCTGGACGCGAACGCGCGGTTTCCGGTATAAGTGTTACTTCTTGAAGTAACGCCCGGATGGGCGGTTCGGAAACACAACAGCCCCAAACAAGGGATCCACATGAAAAACGTGTTGGGATGGTTCGTTGGCATCGGATTGGCGGGAGTCCTGTTCGCGCAGGAGAAAAGCCCTGCGGGGCAGGCGGCCCCGGCCGCGGCGGCACCCGCGGTTGCGGCGCAGGTGAAGGAGCGGGAGCCCGGCGGGCTGGATTGGGACGCGGGCGCGCATTTGCGCGTGCGGCAGGAGATCAGTGACAACCTGCCGAAGCGGATCAATGCGCTGGGCCAGGGCGTGACGGCCAAAAACGACAACTATCTCCGGATCCAGCCGCGCGTGTGGGGGCAGGTGAAGAATGAGGATTTCAAGCTCTATCTGCGCTTCGCCGATGAGTTCCGGGAATATTTCCAGCCTCGCGAGAGCCGCAATTACCAAACGCCGGACGAAGTGCTGGTGGACAGCCTCTATCTGGATCTCTACAACCTGGCAGACGGCCGGCTCGATCTGCGCATCGGGCGGCAGGATTTCTACGGTCCAAGCGGCCCGACTTACGGCGCGGGCCGGGTGATCTGCGACGGCACGCCTTTTGACGGGTCGCGCACGATCTTCATGGATGCCATCAAGGCCACGGTGAAGTTCGACGAGAAGAACACCCTGGACCTGCTGGCCATCTACAACAGCGCGGAGACCGAGTTGAGTTGGGGTCATCCCTACCGCGCCAACGGCAGCGAGTACAAGGAGCGGCCGCTGACCTCGATCAATCCCGCCAGCAAGGATATGGACGAATACGGCGGCGGGCTTTATTTCCGCTCAAAATCGGTGCCGGACGTGCCGTTCGAGCTGTATTACTTCTACAAACGCGAGACCAAGGCCCGGATGGCGGGCGGGGCGCGGCTGCCGGGACGGAACACGCACACCTGGGGCCTGCGCGTGATGCCCCAACTGACTGAAACGCTCTCGGCCGAGTTGGAGGGGGCCGTGCAGGCGGGCGAGAAAGACGGCGGGGCCTCGACCTCGGGCTACATGGGGTACGCGGGGCTGACCTACCGGCCGCAGCTCGACGTTCCGGCCAAACCGTTCTTCACCGGCTCGCTCTATTATCTTTCCGGCGACAAGGACCGCGACGCGCAGGGGGATAACGACACCGCCTGGGATCCGCTCTGGGCGCGGTGGCCGCAGTTCAGCGAGATGTACGTCTACAGTTTCATGTATGGCGCCGGGTACTGGTCCAACCTGCTCTATCCCAGCCTGGAGGCTGGGGTGGCTGGCTTTGCGCCAGGACACAAAGTGCGTGCGAGCGTCGGGCCGATGTATGTGGCGGTGGAGGATGATCTGGGCGGCGGCAACGGCGACCTGCTGGGGTGGCTGGGGGTTGTCCGGTACGACTTCCCGCTTCTCAAAAATATCTTCGGCAAGCGCGGTGAACTTGTGGGGCATGTGACCGCCGAGGTGCTGGACCCGGGCGATTATTATGCTTCGGACAAGCTGGCTTACTTCCTGCGCTGGGAAGTGATCGCCCGGTTCTGAAAAAAAGTTCGCGAGGGGTGCGTTTCCGCCGCGGACGTGCTACAATCCGCGCCATGCAAACAACGACGCTCGGTTGGATGGTGCTGGCGCTGGCGCTGGCGCCGTGGCCTCCGCTGCTGGCGCGGGTGGGCGAGACTGTCCGCCAGAGCGAGGCGCGGTACGGGTCCGGCCAGGAACTCGAGGAGCCCGGGGATCTGATCCTGAAACGGGCGCCCAACACGGTATACCACCACGGCGACTGGATCATCACCGCCGCGTTTCTGAACGGCGCGGCGGTGCGGTTGCGTTACGAGAGGGTCGGCGCGCAACAGCCGCGGGCGCAGCTCACCCGTGAGGATGTCGCCGAGATTCTCGAGGCCGAGGATGCGGCGGGGTGGTCCGTCTACAACGAGGAGACCCGCCAGGCCGGCAAAGCCTACACGGGCAAGACCCATCCGCCGCCGGTGCTGCGCTCCGTCTCGGGGCTGACCGCGCGCTACAAGGTGTTCAGCGTGACGGTGGAGCGCGAGGAGGCGTCGCGCCATGAGAAGGGCCCGCCGCAACGGACTCTCCGGCCGGGGCGGGCCCCGCGCGGCAAACGCGTGGCCCTGTGACGCGGCCGCCGCCGCGCGGCGTCAGTCCAGCGTATGCACCAGCAGGCCCGAACGCAGCTTGGGCTCGAACCAGGTGCTCTTGGGCGGCATGATTTGTCCGGCGTCGGCGATGTCCATCATCTGGCTCACCGTCACCGGAAACATCGAAAACGCCACGGCGTCGCGCCCGCCGGTCACGCGTTGGACCAGCTCGCCGGTGCCGCGGATGCCTCCGACGAAGGCGATGCGCGTGTTGGTGCGCGGGTCATCGATCCCGAGCACGGGGCCGAGCAGGCGGTTCTGCAGCACGCTCACATCGAGTCGTCCCACCGGATCGGCGTCCACGGCCTCCCAGGTGAGGCGGTGCCACGCGCCGTCCAGGAACATCCGCACTTCGCGGGGTCCGGCGGGTTCCGCGCCGTCGGTCGGCTCGGTGCGGAAGAGTGCCTGCACCCGCTCCAGAAACGCGGCCGGGGTCAGGCCGTTCAGGTCCGCCACGCAGCGGTTGTAGGGCAGGATTCGCAACTGGTCGGAAGGAAACAGCACGGCCAGGAACCAGTTGTACTCCTCGCGGCCGGTGTGCCCGGAATTCGCCTCGCGGCGCTGTTTGCCGGCGCGGAAGGCCGCCGCGGCGCGGTGGTGGCCGTCCGCCACATAGGCCAGCGGCACGCTCCGGAACGCCTCGGCCCACGCCGCGGGATCGCCCTCCGCGCGCCAGACGGTGTGGCGCACCCCGTCGGCCGCGGTGAAGTCATAGAGCGGTGCGGCCTGCTGCGTCTGCGCCACGCGGGCGTCGAGCTCCTCCCGCGCCCGGTAGGTCAGGAAGACCGGCCCCGAGTTGGCGTTCAGCTCGAGGCAGTGGCGCGTGCGGTCATCCTCTTTGTCCTGACGGGTTTTCTCGTGCTTGCGGATCACGTCGCGCGCGTAATCGTCGATGTGGCAGCAGGCCACCACGCCGGTCTGGCTGTGGGCGCCCATGATCTGGCGGTACACATAGATCCGCTCTTCCGCCTCGCGCAGCAGCACCCCGCGCGCCTGCAAGTCCGCAAAGGCCCGGGCGCCCTGCGCGTAGACCGCGTCATCATGGATGTCCACCGTGTCGGGCAGGTCGATCTCGGGACGCGACACGTGCAGGAAGCTGTCCGGGTTTCCGGAGGCCAGCGCGCGCGCTTCGGCGGTGTCGACCACATCGTAGGGAACGGAAGCGAGCGACGCCGCCCGGTCCGGGGCGGGCCGCAGCGCGGCAAAGGGTTTGATCAGCATGGGAGACTCTCCGGATACGCGAAACGCAAAGGACCGCGGCATGGGGCCGTCCTTTGCGCTTCACAGGGCGGGCCGCGGGCCCGTTCAGAAACCGATATTGATCAGCGGACAGAACGGAACGTCGCCGCCGCGGATGATGTTGATCAGGCCGATCTGATACCCGTGCATGTCCTCGACCCGGTTGATCAGTCCGACCTGAAGTCCCTCGGCATAGTCCGCGAGGTTGATCAGTCCGACCTGCAGCCCGTACAGGGTGCGGGATTCGTTCCAGAGTCCGGTCTGCATCCCGAGCATGTCCCCGAGCCCGGCGGAGTTGTAAAATCCGATCTGCCAGCCGGCCAGCGCGTCCAGCACGCTGTTGCGCAGCAGGTTGATCTGCACGCCGTTGAAATACTGCGACCGCCCGATCAGGCCGATATCCAGACCGGTGACCTGCTCGCACTGTCCGGAGGGCAGGTTGAGGCGCAACCCCACGACATCAATGTTCTCCGTATCGTTGAACGCGCACCAAACCGGCCAGCGCACCTTTTCCGCGGCTTGCGCGCCCGCGGCAATCAGACAGGCCAGAACCAAACCGGACCACATTCTCTTCATGAATTACCTCGCCTCGCTAATGAACCCGATATCGTCGCGTCCGCCGGATCAACGGACATCCGATCACGTATGAGTCCGAACTATACAGGATTTCCGGGCGCGGCGCAAAGGGCAGAATGCGGCGGGCGTGTTTTTTTTGCGCGGGTTGCGGCTTGCCGGAACGTCCGTGACCCGTTATGATGACAAGCAACGACAATCCGGAAAACAGGAGCGGCACGATGAACGTGTGGATGCGGACGGCAGGGGTAGGCATGTGCTGGGCGGGGTTGCTGTGGGCGGGAGACCCGGCCCCGTATGGCGCGATCCCTTCGGAGCGGCAGGTGCGGTGGCACGAGATCGAGCTTTTCTCCCTGATCCATTACGGGCTCAACACCTACACCGACCGCGAGTGGGGATACGGGGAGGAGGACCCCGCCCTGTTCAACCCCCCGAACCTGGATGCGAACCAGGTTTTGTCCGCGCTCCGGAGCGGCGGGATGCGGGGCGTGATCCTGGTGGCGAAACACCATGACGGCTTCTGTCTCTGGCCCACCAAAACCACGGCGCACAACATCGCCAAAGCCCCCTGGCGCGGCGGCAAGGGCGACCTGGTGCGGGAGTATGCCGACGCCGCGAAGAAACACGGTCTGCGTTTCGGCCTCTACTGTTCGCCCTGGGACCGCAATCACGCGGCCTACGGCACGCCCGCCTATCTGGCGGTCTATCAGGCGCAGCTCCGCGAGCTGCTCTCCCAGTACGGCACGCTCTTTGAGGTCTGGTTCGACGGCGCCAACGGCGGCGACGGCTACTATGGCGGGGCGCGCGAAAAACGAAGCATCGACCGTTTCACCTACTACGATTGGCCCAACACATGGCAAATCGTCCGCGAACTGCAGCCCTCGGCCTGCATCTTCGGCGATGTCGGCCCGGATTGCCGCTGGGTCGGCAACGAGAAGGGATACGCCGCCGAGGAGTCGTGGGCGACCTTCACCCCCAAAGGCAAGACCGATCCGGCCCGGCCCGCCAACGGCGACTCCCTGAACCATATCGAGGGCCCGGCCGGCCACCGCGACGGCGCGGCCTGGATGCCGGCCGAATGCGATGTGCCGCTGCGTAAGGGATGGTTCTGGCATCCGGACCAGGACGCCACGGTGCGCTCGCCCGCCACGCTTCTGGACATTTACTTCCGCAGCGTCGGCAAAGGCGGGGGCATGAACCTCGGCGTGGCGCCGGACCGCAACGGACGCGTCTGCGAGGCGGACGTCCGCTCGCTGGACGCCTTCGGCAATCTGCTGCGCGCGCTCTTTGCCGTGAATTTCGCCGAGCAGGCCACGGCCAGCGCCAGCCATGTGCGCGCATGGGAACCCGCGCCGGGCAAGGCGCACCCCTACGCGCCGGCCCAGGCGGTGGACCGCGACCGGTATTCCTACTGGGCCACGGATGACGGCGTCACCCAGGCGACGCTCACTCTGACCCTGCCCGCGGTGGCGGAGTTTGACGTCGTGCGCCTGCGCGAGAACATCCGGCTGGGCCACCGCGTGGACGGCTTCGCCGTGGAGGTGTGGCAGGATGGCGTGTGGAAAGAGTACGCCAAAGGACAGAGCATCGGCGCCTGCCGCCTGATCCGCGGGCCCAAGGTGCAGACGGACCGCGTGCGCCTGCGCGTCACCTCGGCGGCCGCCTGCCCCTGCATCAGCGACTTCGGCCTCTTCGCCATGCCCGCGTCTCTCACGCCGTAACCCCGGATCTCATGAAAAACACGACTCCCCGTCTGCGCCCGGTCTCTTTCGAACGCCGTTTCACCCGCCATGCCGCGGGCTCGGTCCTGATCCGTCAGGGCGATACTTGGGTGCTCTGCACCGCGAGTGTGGAAGAAAAGGTGCCGTCCTTCCTGCGCGGCAGCGGCAAGGGCTGGGTCACCGCGGAGTACGGCATGCTCCCCGGCAGCACGGTCGAGCGCAAGGAGCGCGAGATCCGGCGCGGCAAACCCGACGCGCGCGGCACGGAGATCAGCCGGCTCATCGGGCGCGCGCTCCGCGCGGCCGTGGATCTGGAGCGCCTCGGCGAGCGTACCGTCACGGTCGATTGCGATGTGCTCCAGGCGGACGGCGGCACGCGCTGTGCCTCCGTCACTGGCGGGATGGTGGCGTTGGCCGACGCGTTGTCGGCGCTGGTGCGGCAGGGCAAGCTACCGGCGTCGCCGATCCGGCACTTCGTGGCCGCGGTCAGCGTCGGCCTCTGCGGCGGCAAGCCTGTGCTCGACCTCGATTACGCGCGTGACAGCACCGCGGAGGTCGATCTGAATGTGGTGATGACGGACGACGGCCGGTATGTGGAGCTGCAGGGCACCGCCGAGGGCGAGCCGTTTGACGAGGCCTCGCTGGAAACGCTCCGCGCCCTGGCGCGCAAGGGGATCCGCGCACTGCTCCGCATGCAGCAGGCCGCGTTGCGCCGGGAGCCGGCGCGCTAGAGCGGTTTACGTTGTTTTGTGGGCGGGGTCCGATTGCCGGTAGGGACGGTTCCCCGAACCGTCCGCGGACGCCTCGGGGAGGCGTCCCCGCCCGGAACGGCCACACTTTTTGTGAAAACGCTCTATCTGTGACGCATGCCGTTTTTTTCGGTGAACCGCCGTGCCGGGTCTCGCGTTTGGAAGGGTGAATCCAATCCTTTTCAAACCAAGAGATCCGACCGCCATGTTCCAATGCATCCTGCTTTGTTGCGCGCTCGCGCTGGCTTTCGCCGGCCGCGGCCAAACCAACGCTCCCGTCGATCTGGGGACCATTGTCGTCGAAGGTACCCCTGTCTCTAAATACCGGACGGAAACCGTTTCCACCGCTACCTTCGCAGCCGCCAAACCTGAAGAGCTGCCGCTCACCGTGGACGTGCTGACCGAGGATTTCATCGACGAGATGAACCCCACCGATCTCCACGATCTGCTGCGGTACGAGCCGGGCATCTACACGGGCGGGAAAAGCGTGCTCGACGTTTCGGCGGGAACCTACACCATGCGGGGAAAGGGGGGGAGCGAGGCGATGCTCGACGGCACCCTGCCTCTGGCCGGGCCGATGGGCATCTTCATGGACCCCACCGCCTTTGAGCGCATCGAGCTGGTTAAAGGGCCGGTCGGTTCGACGGTCGGCGGGCAGACCGGCGGGACCAGCGGGTCCGGCGGTTCGGTCAACCTGATCCTGAAACAGCCGCGTCCGGACCTGGACTTCATGACCGTGACGACGCGCGCGACACTCGGCGAAGACCTCCAGCGCTACCGTTTCGGTTTCGACATCAACGAACGGGTCGTCGCGGACAGGCTGACCGTCCGCCTGCCCGGAAACGTCGAATACGGCAAACCGTTCTGGATGCCGGACTCCTACCGCTGGCGCGAGTCGTTTTACCTCGCCCCGTCCCTGCTCTGGGAGGTGCGGGACGATTTGCGGATCGGCTTCACGCTGACCTTCCAATACACCGACCAGCCGGGGTATCAGGGGATCCCGATGTATCAGGGGAAACCCTACCAATGCGATTGGGACAGCGATTTTTCCACCTCGCGCATGCGGGACATCTATATCGGCCACACGGTCCAGTCCTACGTCGAATGGGACGCGTCGGAAGTTTGGACCTTCCGCACGGGCGCGGGCGTTTCCCAGGCGGATGTGGAGTTCGAGCACATGGGCGCCGCCTCGTTCGCGAACCTCTCGCGCACGCCGGCGACCAACCCGAAATACGGCACGCTGCTCGATCCGCTGACCAAACCATACGACCATCAGGAAGGGGACATGTTGCATCGCCGGTATAACGTGTACCAGCGCGCGGTGGCGAGTTTCGACACGGGTCCGGTCGCGCACCAGATGGTTTTCCAAGGCGACTATTCCGAAAAAAGGTCGCAGGGGAAATCCTATTTCGGGGCCACGGCGGACCGGTACGAGAAATCGTTGATCCGCACCAAGGATTCGACCGGGTCCGAGGTGTCGAAAGCAGGGATCTTCGCGCAGGACTACCTTTCCTGGCGGAAATTCCGGCTGCTGGGCGGATACCGGATCGACGAGCACGAGAACAACAACGGCGATACGGGAGAGGCGTACAGCCCGCGCGCCGGGCTCGCCTATCTGCCGACCGACGGGCTGGTTTTCTTCGGCAACGTCTCCTGGACCGAGTCGCCCAATCTGGGATACCGCAGAAACGAGCGGGACTATCTGATCTCCGATTGGAAAGCGACCCAGTATGAGACCGGCGTCCGCGTCTCGCCGGTCGCGACGGTCTGGCTCTCCGCCTCGGTTTTTCAGATCCGCCAGGAGAACATGCCCACGCTTCAGGAAGGGTCGACCCTATACTACGAGGAGGAGGGCAAAAACAAATCGGAGGGGGTGGAGCTTTCCCTGACCGGCAATCTGGCTGACAACTGGTCCGTCTTCGCGGCGTACGCGTATATCGAATACGAGGACCAGTCGCCGAATGTGGTGGTCCGCAAATTTGACCGCTATCCGCCGCATGCCCTGACGGCGTCCACCTCGTACCGCATTGCCTCCGGGCCTTTTGACGACATCGTGCTCGGGTTCGGCTACCGGTACCGCCACAAGAGCCTGCACACCATGCGGGGGAGTTACATCGGCGGGGATTTCTACAGCGGCGACTCGCACGTCTTCGACTGTTCGGCGGACATCCCGCTGCGCAAGTTCGGCGGGCCGAAGAACGTGACACTCTCCCTCGCCTGCAAGAACATCTTCAACGAGCGCTACATCGAATCCAACCGCCACTATTACCAGTGCTTCCCCGGCGACCCCCGCACCTTAGAGATCGCGCTCCAGGCGAAATTCTGACCCGGTGCCCCATTCAAACGGTCCGGCCGGCAGGCCGTTCGAACCGTACAGGTTGCCGAACACCAGATTGCCCCAATTGTACCGGACGCGGACCGGCACGGTCACCTGCGGGTGGGAGACCACCACGGTCTCCCCCGCGATCCTGGCATGCGCCCAGAACCATGCGCCCGACGCATCCTGAAGCTCGAAGCCCTCCAGTTGACTCTCCGGCGGGCTGAGCCGCTTGTAGGCGCGCATGCCGTGGTCCGCCGAGGTCGTGTGCTCCCGGATGATCGCTGCGGCCTTCAGGCCGGTATCGGCAACGTCAGCGTTCGGCGTTCGATGTTCGGCGTCCTGCGTTTGATTTTTTCCCTTGCCTTTTCCCGCTCCCCGGGCACTTGGCTTGCCGGGTTCCCCAAAAGAGAGCACCAGCGCCGCGCCCTCGCGGCGCGCGTCCCGGAACACCGGGCCCGAATACGCCACCGGTTTTCCGTAGGTCTCGGCCAGCAGCAGGTTGGCCAGACGGAAGCCCAGTCCGATCTTGTGGCGCGAGTGGCACTCGCTTTCGCTGAAGTCGGTGGTCACGATCATGCCGCTGTGCGGTACCTCCCGCGCCACCCGGCGGTGCGCCACCCGGATCCGGGCGATGCCGGTATCCTCTCCCGGTTGACTCCGCGTTCTCCCGTATCCGTGGAGCTGGCAGAGGTAAAACGGGAGCTCCGGCGCCTGCAGGGTTTCGCGCCAGCAGCCGATCATGTTCTTGAGCCGGCGTTCATACGCCTGCCATTGCGCCGCATCATTGCATCCCTGATACCAGAGCATGCCGCGAAAAGTCATGCGGCGCAACGGATAGAGCATAAAGTTATAGTAGGCGGTGTGCGCGGTGACCGGCACAAACGGTTCGGGCATCACGGTCTGGGGGTCCAGCGGCGGGAAGCGGGTTTCGGTCAGGCTCTGCCAAGGGCCGGAAAGGTCCACGGTCTGATGTCCATTCCACAAATCGAGCCGCAGCCTGCCCGGCAGGATCTCGCCGTCCGGCATGGGTGAGATCACGCGCAGGAAGAGGATGAACTCCCCGGCCGGGAAAGTCTTGCCGTCGAGGGAAAGATCGATCGGCACGGTCCGCAGGTCGCGCGCGCCGTAGAGGCCGCCGTAGTGTTTGACCCCGCCGTAGTAGAGCTGAAAGGTCAGGTTGCGGGTTTCCGCGCCGGTCAGGGTGATCCGGTTTTGGCGCATCTTTTCCGGTAGCGTGATCCGGCGGCGGAACCAGATCACCCCGCGGGGCATCTTCGCGGGCAGCGCGGTTTCCGCCCAGCCCACCTCCTGGGTGACGAACGGCAGAAAATGCTCGTCCCGGTACCGGCTCTCGGCGCGGCACCGGTTGCGGCCGCACCAGGCCGTGAACGCATCCCGCAGGCGCGCGTTATGCTCCTGCTCCCCGATCAGGCGGGCGTCCTCCGGATCGCGGACCGCCCAGTCGCGTCCGGTCCAGTTCAGGGCGGTTGTCCCACCGTTGGAGTTGTCCACCATGCCGACCGGCACGGCCAGCGCGCGGTTCAGCCCGACCGCGCAGGAGAAGGGGACCGCCGCGAACCCCGGCATGTTCCCGCGCGCCGGAATCTCCCACCTTCCGCCGCACTCGTCCAGGCGCCGGCGGATATCATTGCCGTGCGGCACACGGAACACGCGGATCGGCCGGTCCAGCGCCTCCTCATAAAGCGCTTCGCGGCCAAACACGCCGCCCCAATTCTTGAACGGCATCTCCATGTTGGACTGGCCCCCGGCCAGCCACACCTCGCCGATCAGCACGTCGCGCACGCGGAGCTCCTCCCGGCCGCGTACCGTCATATCGAATGGCCCCGCCGCCGCTGCGGCCAGATCGAGCCGCACCTCCCAGAGGCCGTTGGTGCCCGCGACCGTTGCCGCCTCCGCGCCGGCCACGCTGACCCGCACCGGCTCCCCCGGATCGGCCCGGCCCCACACCCGCGTGGCCGCGGAGCGCTGCAGCACCATGTTGTCGCTGATCAGGGGCGGCAGACGCACCCCGGCCGAAACCGCCAGTGGCAACAGCAGGACGAACAGCAGCGGTCCGCCCTTCAAGCCTTTCCGCCTTCTCCTCTTCCCGTATCTCATCCTTCCGCCCCTCCTTCTGTTTAATCAAGCGGATGGGGGTACTCGCCGTTCAACGCCCGGAACAGGCGGAACGCCTTCTCTTCTCCGGCCCGGAACGGATAGACCGGCAACCCCTCGCGGCTCATCAGATTCGGTTCCGCGCACTTGCTCCAACCGAACCGGACCGCCAGCGGGCGTGATCCTTGCGGCGCCGAAAGCACCACCGTCTTGCCGTCGATCCGCGCCTGCGCCGCGACAAACCCGCCCCCGGCCTCATCCAGCCATTCAAACCAGTCGGGCACCTTGCCGTCACGCGTCGTCAATCCGGTGGGTACGTGATCAAAGGCGATCCGCGCCGTCTTCCCCTCCACCGTGAACGACTTGAAAACCGGCATGTCGGCGACACGGTCTTTCCGTCCGTAGGTTTTATCCAGCGCCTGCCAGGCCAACCGGACCCCCACGGGCTCTTTCCGCTTCGGATGCATGTCTTTGAGATCGCCGATATCCGTGGTGCCGATCAGCGCCGTGTGGGGCACCGCTTTGGTGATGGCCCGTTGCGCCTCCCAGAACTCCGGGAGGGCGAAAGGGCGTTGCGCTCCGCCGTACCCGGCGTTCGGGGCGATCTGCGCGAAATAAAAGGGCATCGACGGATGGTTCCATGCCGCCCGCCAGTTCGCGGCAAGGAGCGAGAACTTCCCGAGATACGCCAACCCATCGTTGTGGTTGGACTCGCCCTGATACCAGATGACGCCCCGAAAGGCGAACGGGATCACGGTCTTGAGCATCGGGTTTTTGCCTGGCTCAACCCACCCCTGAATCGCGGATCCCCCGATCGCCGCCTGAATCAAGCCAACCGGGACGCCCCGTTCGGCCTGCAGGGTCCGCCCGAAAAAGTATGCCGTCGCGCTGAACCCGTACCAGGTCTTCCAGCCGCCGTGCCGCTCGCCATCCTCGCGAAGGGTTTGGGGCGTGCAGATTTTCCATGCCGACCACTTGTGACTCGCGACATCCTCCGGGCTTGGCTTCGTAACCCACCCGTGCGCCTTCAAGTCTGAGGCATGATGGATATAGTAGAGCCGCAGCAACGGATGATCCGCCGCATCCGCAACCGCCTCGGCGTTCTCCGTCGCCATGATCGGCATGGACATGTTGGATTGTCCGCCGCACAACCACACCTCGCCGACCACCACATTTTGCAAACGGCTCACCGTGCCGGCGGTCACCGTCAATTCCGAGGGCTCGCGGGTGGTCTTGAGCGGTGCGAGGTCCACCCGCCACGCGCCATCCCGCCCGGCTTGGGTCTCGCGGGTCTGCCCCGCAAAGGAGACCGTCACCTTTTCCTGGGGAGCAGCCGTACCCCAGACCGGAACAGGGCGGTCACACTGAAGCACCATGTTGTCCGTAAACAGTTTCGGCAGAGTCACCCCGGCCGGAACCGCCAGCGGCAGAAACAGCCAGGCGAGCAACAGCGGTCCGCCTTTGCGGCATGGCGCCCTGTCTTTTCCCCGATGTTCCATCGCTTTCCCTTCCTCAACTTGAGCGTTTCTTCGTCTCTTTTTCGTCTCTTCGAGGACGAGGACCGTTCGCTTCGCTCACTGAGGACGAGGACGATGTCGTTCCGACTCCCCTTTCCTCTCTCCACCCGCCGAACAGGTCGATCACATCCGCCCATGCGGCCTCGGGATCAGCCGAGATCCGTTCGAAAAGGGATTCCAGCCAGACCCACAGTTCCGGATCGTCCCCCAGTTCGCAGGAGTGGCCCCAGAAGTAGAACACCCCGCCGCTCCGCTTGGCCTCCTCGTACCGCTTCCAGAAATCGGCGGCGGCCCAGTGGCAACTGGCGGGCTGGGCCATCGGCTCATCCCGCGGCAGCGGCGCATGCGCGCTGCGGGTGGTGCGCGCGTACAGATAACCCGCCTTGCGGATGTCCGCCATGGCCGCGGGCGTGAACCGGCCGCCGGGATAGACGAATCCGCACACCGGCTGTCCGAAGGCGTCGCGGATCAACGCCTTGGTCTTGAGCAGGGTTTGCATGCGTCTCTCGGAATCGACGGGCGTGTCGCCCAGCGGGATGCCGCAATGCGCGGCGACCCGGAAACCCCGGTAAAGCGCGGGCATCTCGCTGTTGGTCAGATGCTCGACCCGGAAACCGCCGGCCGTGGCCTCTTCGCGGTTCAGAAAAGAGAAGAGCACCCGCTGGCCGTCACGTTTCTTGCGCACCACGAAGGCGTCGCGCGCGGTTTCGCGGGGAATGATGTTGAAGGTGGCCTTGGCGCGATGCTTCCGCAGCAACGCCACCAGCGGGATGTCGGTGCTGAGACTGTCGTCCCAGCACTGGACCACCCGGACCCGCACCGCGGCATTCGTCTGCGCCGAAGAGGCCCATGCCGTCAGCAGCATCACGCCGACCAAGACCCCGTGTCTCACCCGCGCCCACCCTGCCCTCATTCCACGACTCCTTCCCTGTCCTTCGCCTTGAGCGCTCAAAAGACCTGTCCGTCTCCCCCGCTCCGCAGGCCCCGGGCTCTACCGGAGCACCGCCATCCCGTAGAGCAACGCGCCCTGATCCGGCGGCGCCTGAATGCGCACGTCCAGATTCCGTGACGCGCGCAACGGCTCCGGCACGCCGAACGTGACGCATCCCGCGGCGCGCGCCTGTTCCGAGGCCGGATGCCAGACCGTGCCGTCAGCCGAGAGCGTCACGCTCACCTTGGCCCCGCAGGCGAGGCGCAGGCGCGCGGCATCCTTCCCCCGCAGCGCCAACGGTACGCGGTAGGTCAGGGCCGCCCCTTTCCGGAACTGGAAATTCGAAACGCGGTCCGTCACCCCCGCCGTGTCGAGACGCAGCGGCAGTTCCTCCTCGCCGACCATGAAGACGCGGTGCGCGCCTTCGGCCAGCGTGGTCTCGATCAGGGGCCGCTCCCCGACTTTGCGGTCCGGCGCCAGGGCCTCGAACCGCAGCGGCGCGCCCTCCTTGGTCAGCCAGCGCAACCCCGAGCCCACGACACGTCCGTCCGACACGAAGACCAGCCGGTACGCGCCCTTGTCCGGGGTCCAGGCCCCGACGGGCGTGGTGGTCTCCACCACGCGCACGGGTTTGCCGCCGAGGCGGATCCCGCACTCGGCATTGCCGTGGTTGTGCCCCGCGATGTTCCAGATCTCGCCGGGAAACGCGGCCAGGAGCGGGGCAAGCTGTTTCCGGATGCGGTGACAGTCCGGATCCTTGAGCGCCTCGTGCGTGAAGAGCACCAGGGTCTTCGCGCCGGCCGCGGCCTCCAGATCGCGCTTCAGCCAGGCGCGTTGTGCTTCATCCAGGAGAATCCCCGCGTGGTTGGAGTTCTCCGGTTTCCAGGTGTTGTATCCGTGCAGGCCGACGAAATGCACGCCCTGCCTGGCGAACGACCAGTAGACCGGACGGTCGGGCCAGACCGCGTGATAGGCCTCGGGCGAGCAGTCGTTGTTGCCGATGATCATGTGGCAGGGCACGGTGAGGCGCGAGACGATCAGATCCCGCACGCGCCGGAA
>JAVEYH010000014.1:1777-5300 GCA_034003585.1 Kiritimatiellia bacterium | reverse complement strand
AACCCCCGCCGCGTGATTTTCCTGACTCGCATTATTTCTCCCCCTTTCCTAATTTCCGCCATGCGTTTTAGCGCAGCGGCACTTGGCCGCGTTCGGCGAGCAGGATCGGACTGTCCCAGACCGGTAACGATTTAAAGGACGTGTCACCTGCGTCGACCGACCACGGCCCCACCGCCAGTTCGTACACCTTTCCGGTGATCATCTCCACATACACGGGGTCCTTGAACATGACGCCCTTGATCCTCAGTGTGGCGGAATCGAATGTCAGCGCGTCGCCCGGCACCTGATCGTTGCACCAAAGCAACACGGCGGGCGTGCCGGCTTTCTTGAAGCCGGCAACCTCCAGCGTCCGCTTGAGGTCGGTCTCGTACGCCAGCAGGCCGGTCGGCTGAACCGCGTTGTCGAAAAAAGCGGTCATGTGCTGAACGGCGTAAAAAGCCGGGCGCTTATAGATGATCCGATGGTTCAGGTCGGCGCGCAGCAGGCCGAACGACTGCAGCATGAAACCGTAGTTCAGATCCGCCATCGTGAAGATCGAGGTGCGGATACCGCGCGCCCAGTCGCCCGCCATGCGCCGCAAATCCCACTTGGCCTGGCTGTACTCGGTCCACGGAAGGTTGTTCATCGCATGGCCCCATTCCAAGAGGGAGGGACAACCGCTCTCGCCCTGATAGAGCTTGAGCCGGGGATTGTAGGCCTTGAGCAGCTCCTGCATCTCGTTGAGCTTCACATAGACCGCGTCGGGGTTCGGCGTGTACGGGTGGTACGTCACGTAATCGACGCACCCGAGTTCACCCTTTCCCTTGAGCGCGTCGAACACCGCACGCGGGAATTTCAGGCCGCCGCCCGAGAAAGCGCCGTGCACGGTAAAGCCCATGACCGTGGCGTTGGGCTGCGCCTTGCGGATCGCCTTGGAGGCGGTGATCATCAGGTTGGCGTAAGCGGCGGGATCGGCCTTATGGCTGGGCTCGTTCCAGATCTCCCACTCGGTCACCGCGTCCTTGTAATGCGTGACGACCGCCTCCACGTAATCGCGCCAGCCGGCCATCGTTTCCTCGGCAGTGAAGATGCCGGCGCCGAGATCGGTCTGCGACTTGTACAGCGGGTTGCCGTAGCACAGGCAGATCCAGGGCTCGACGCCCTGCTCTTTCAGGCCGTAAACGATGGTGTCCAGCCAGGCGAAGTCGTAGACGCCCTTCCGCTTCTCGGTCTTGGCCCAGCCGCTCTGCAGCCGCGCGTGCTTGACACCGAGCTCGCCCACGTACTGCTTGTACTGGTTGAAGTCACCGTAATCCCGGTCCAGCGTCTCGCAGCCGACCGACCAAGGCGACGCGGCGATGTCCTTGGCGTGCCGAACAGCCAGACGGCCGATCTGCTTCAGTTCCGGTCCCGCCTTGTTGAAGGCCTCCCACGTGACGCTTTTGTGCGCCGTGTCGGCAAACGCCGTTGTGCAGACCAGAACCCCCGCCAATATCGCGGCGGCCATTTTTCCGGTGTACCGTGTCGTCATCATTTCTTCATCCCTTTTTGTCCTTACAAGGGAGGGACGGTTCCCCGAACTGTCCGCCCTTCGGCTCTGGACACGCGGACGCCTCGGGGAGGCGTCCCTACCCGTGGCGGCTGAACGCGATACCGGCAAAGGCGGCGCGCGACGTTCCGGCGCGCACATGGACGGGCAAAGATCAAACCGCTTCTACTCGAACCGGATCAGCGTCCCCATCGGGTAATAGCGCTCGTAGGCCCCGATATCCACCTGCGGCCCGCAGAGGCGCCGCGTCCCGGCCAAATCGAACGCCTCCGCCATCCACGCCTCGTTGGTGCCCGCGTTGAAACAAGGCGAACCGGGGCGGAGACTGAAGAGGCCCGTGTCGTCAAAAAGCGGAGCCGACACGATGTTGTGCGCCTGCGGCGGCGTCTCGCGCGCGGTGCTGCTGTTTGCGGGACCGGTGAGACGCGCGTAACAGCAATGGGCGATGTTGTTGGTCGCCTCCAACTGCACGGCATTGATGTCATTCGCCGCATACACGCCGTTGTTGGTGTTGAAGTTGTCATAGATCACACAGTTGATCAGGCCCGATGTGTGCCGGATCGAGACGCCGCCCGGACGATTTGCGTCGCTGACGAAATTGCTGACCACGGTGCAGGCCGATATGACCGTGTTGGAGAACAGTACAGCCACACCCCCGTTGTTGCTGCTGTTGCCGACCATCAGGCAGTTGCGGATCTCACTCGTCGGACCGTCAGGGTCCTTTTCTGTCCCGCGGAACGCGCCGCCGTCATACCGCGCCCGGTTATGGAAGAAGCGCGAATGCGTGAAGAGGAACGACCCTTTCTTGTCGTTGACGTTCGCGATCGCGCCGCCGCACCAGCCGTTGGTCCCGTTAACGTTCGCCTCAAAGAGGCAGTTGCTGACTCCGAGGAACCCGGCCAAGAACGAGATCGCGCCGCCGGTGTTCCGCCCGAAGTTGTTGCTGAACACGCAGGAGGTGTACTCGTTCGTGCGGTTGGCGAAGTTGGAGTAGACGGCGCCGCCGTCCGCTGTGCTTGCGTTGCCGACAAAATCGCAGCCGTCAACCCGCGAAAACGAACCGTATAAGGCCCCGCCGTTGCCGTTGGTTGCGGCATTTTCCGTGAAGATGCACTGCTCCATCAGAAAGTCATCGAGTGCGGTATTGCTGCGGGTGATCCCCCCGCCGGTCACACCCTGATTCAGGGAGAAGGCGCAGCGCGTGATCCGCGAGGTCCCCGTATCCGCCCAGGGCATGTTCAGCGCGCCGCCGCTACCCGATACCGTGCGGTTCGCGTAGAAATCCGAGTCCCGGAGCAGCAGGTTGATCCCGTAAAGCGCGCCGCCCCCACCCGAAGCCGCATTGTTGGTGAACGCGCACTCCTCGATCGTAGAATAACTGCTATAGACCGCGCCGCCCGAACCGTTGGTCGCGGCGTTTCCGCCGAAAGAACAACCCTTCACCGTGAACCCGTTGCTGGCACTGCCCGTGCGGTAAATCGCGCCGCCGCCACCGCTCCCGGTGTTGCCGGAGAACGAGCACCCCTCGAACCGGCTTGCGCCTGTCGTAATCCACGGCAGATTGACCGCTCCTCCGTTGCGCCCCCGGTTGTTCCGGAACACGGAGTTTCTCACGTCGTAGTTATACCCGTACAGGCAGCCGCCGTCATACAGGAGCGCCGCATTGTTGCTCAGCGCGCACCCGTCCAGCACACAGGAGGCGCCCGCATCTCCCACGCGCAGGCAGCCGCCGTACTGGACCGCCTCATTTCCCTCGAACACGCCGTTTGAGCACACCAGGCCGCCGAAACTCACATCCACCGCGCCGCCGGAGTGGTTCGCGCGGTTGCCGAGAAAGGTGCAGTTCACCAGCGCGTTGGTGTGCGTAGAGCGGTCAAAGGAGACGGCACCGCCGTACGTCGCGGCCGTGTTGCTGACGAACAGCGTGTCCGCGACGAGCTCGCAGAAATCCCCCAGCCCGCCGCCGGTTGCGGTGGTGGCGGTGTTGTTGCTGAT
>JAVEYH010000014.1:0-1677 GCA_034003585.1 Kiritimatiellia bacterium | reverse complement strand
AACGCCAATATCAAACTGAGGGTTCTTTTCATGACTGTCCTTTTCCGAGTCCCGTCCTCTGCTGAGCGGGACACAGGGTTCTCGCCGGATTCCTCACACGGAGTTGCCTTACACCGGAGCGTACCATTTTCCGCTCGGGCGTGTCTATGCGCGGATGTGTTGAAGCGTGCGCAGGAACGGTGTATGCTTACCCGTAACGATGAAAGCGCTGATTCAGAGAGTCTCTGAGGCATCGGTGGAAGTCGACGGTCGGCGCGTGGCCGAAATCGGCCGCGGCCTGTTGGTGCTGCTCGGCTTGACGCACGGCGACACGCTCAGGGAAGTCGCGTTGCTGGCGCGCAAGATTCCGGCGTTGCGTATTTTTGAGGACGGACAGGGTCTCATGAACAGGTCCGTCGCGGAGAGCGGCGGCGCGGTGATCGTGGTCTCGCAGTTCACGCTCTATGCCGACACGCGCAAAGGCAACCGGCCGAGTTTCACGGAGGCCGCGCGGCCGGAGCAGGCCGAGCCGTTGTACCTCGAGCTGGTGCGGCAGCTCCGCCTGACGCTGGGCGCGGAGCGCGTCGGCACCGGCGTGTTCGGCGCGGAGATGAAGGTGCGGCTGCTCAATGACGGGCCGGTGACGCTCGAACTGCGCGCGGAGCCGTGAGTCGGCGGCGGCGTCCACATCTCATGAGAAGTGGACGGGCGCGCGGAACGGCGAAAGGGAAAAAGAGGATGGACATCCCGCGGATTTTCAACGTCACGGAGAGTGCGCACCGCATCCACAATCCGATCACACCCGAAAAGCTTGCCACGCTCGGCACGGCGCTGCGCCTGGAACCGGGAACCCGTGTGCTCGACCTCGGCAGCGGTTCGGGGGAGATGCTGTGCACCTGGGCGCGCGATCACGGGATCACCGGCACTGGCGTCGACCTGAGCGCGTTGTTCACCGAACAGGCGAAACGCCGGGCGGAAGAACTCGGCGTCGCCGGCCAAGTCACGTTTCTCCACGGCGATGCCGCAGGCTACGTCTCCGGTGAGAAAGTAGGTGTGGCGGCCTGTGTCGGGGCCACATGGATCGGCGGGGGAGTCGCCGGCACGATCGGACTTCTGGCGCGGAGTCTGCGCGCCGGCGGGATCATTCTCGTCGGCGAGCCCTTCTGGCGGCGGATCCCGCCGACGGAGGAGGTGGCCAAGAAGTGTCTTGCCGGCGCCATCTCCGAATATCTCCCGCTTCCGGGACTTCTCGCGTCTTTCGGCCGCCTCGGCTGCGACGTGGTGGAAATGGTTCTGGCCGACCAGGACGGCTGGGACCGGTACGAGGCGGCCAAATGGCTCACCATGCGGCGGTGGCTTGAGGCCCATCCCGGCGACGGGCTCGCGAAAGAGGTTCGGGACCAGTTGACCTCGGAACCCGGGCGGTACGCCGCGTACACGCGTGAATACATGGGCTGGGGCGTGTTCGCGCTGATGCCGCGCTGAGCGCTTCATGGTGGATGTGGCATCCTGATCGATGGCAGGCCCGATCAGGATCCTCGTCCCGGATCAACCCGCGGGTCACACGCGCCAGCGTTTGTGGGCCCAGAGGTACTGTTCCGGGTAGCGCCGGATCACCTCGCCCAGGCGCGCGTTGATCTCCGCGGTGAGCGCGCGGACATCCGCCTCCCGGTCGCCGGTGGGTTGGAAGCGGATCGG
>JAVEYH010000013.1:0-45567 GCA_034003585.1 Kiritimatiellia bacterium | reverse complement strand
CGCACTACCGAACTGCCCGCGCCCCCCAGCAACCGCGACCCCGGTTCGCGCATCTTCACCGGCACCCGCACGGACCGGCCGCAGCCCCGGCCGCAGCCTGTGCCCTCCGTATCCGCGGCCCAGCGGCCGGCGCCCCCAAGCAACCGCGACCCCGGTTCGCGCATCTTCACCGGCACCCGCACGGACCGGCCGCAGCTCCGGCCGCAGCCTGTGCCCTCCGTCTCCGCGGCCCCGCGGCCCGCGCCCCCAAGCAACCGCGACCCCGGTTCGCGCATCTTCACCGGCACCCGCATGGACCGGCCGCAGCCTGCACCCTCCGTCTCCGCGGCCCCGCGGCCCGCGCCCCCAAGCAACCGCGACCCCGGTTCGCGCATCTTCACCGGCACCCGCCGCGAGACCGTGCGTCCGTCACGTAATGGAACGAGCACGCACATCATGGACCGCTACGCTTCCTTCCCGCGGGCCGAACAACCCTCCTCTTTGCGTCTTCGCGCGCCCACCGGACTCTCCGACTCCCGCCTCCGTCTGACGTCCCGCACGGAAAGTGCGCGGACGCCTTCGGCCAGACGATTCCGCGATGTGCGGCATACGCCGTTCCGCACGCCGTTCCGCATGCACCGTCCGTCCCCGGGCCGGCACCCCGCGCGGCACCGCTCGCCATATGTGTTTGACCCGTGGACGTTCCGGTATCACCATTATGGATTTTCGCACATCGCATACCGCCCGGTGCCGGTTTATGCGGCCAGCGGAATGAGTTTCTTCTGGTCAAGCGGCGCCTTCGCACTAAGCTTCGGCGCCTACTCGTGGCCGAGCTACGGTTACACGTGCACACGGTATTACGACAGTTGGCACAGCGGGCATTGGGAATACTCCAACCTCTATCTGGGCGGATGGCGAAGCGGCTGGTACGGCGGGTTCTCCTATATCCACAATCCCTGGCCGGTTTACCGAACCTATTATTTCTATGATCCCGCTCCGGTGGTGACACGGGTGGAGACCGTGTATGTCGAACAGGCGGCCCCGACCGCCACGGCCGCGGCCGAGACCACATCCGTACTGGCCGCCCCCCCGGCCGCCGCGCCGACGGAAGAATCGGCCGGCGCATGGGCGGAAGCCCCCGCGGCGGAACGCGTCGAGGCGCAGTCGCACCGTTGTTTCTGCGCCTGCGGGTGCAACGGGACAAGGCCCTGCCTCTGCGACTATCCATGCGGCGCCGAGTATGAGGACCTCACAACCCGAACGGATCTCCGTCTCGGGTATGTCTCGTATGCGGACTCCCTGAACCCGGAAGTGATCTGGGCTTCGTACGCGAACTTGGATCGCGCCGCGGATGAAGGCTACGACCCGACGGAGACGGAAACCGCAGCGCTGCCGGACCGTGACCTGTTGTGACGCACACCACTATGAGTCTCTTTTCCCATCCTGCCCGTACCTTCAGCATCCGGTGTACGACATTCCGCGTTCGGCGTTCCCCGCCCGCCCCGTACCGCTTCTCGGGCGGGCGTCTTTTCGGTCTCCTCGCCTGCTCGCTGCTCATCGGCTGCGAAACCGTGAGGGAGGCGCGCCGGGTGCAGGCTTCGCCCGCCTCGCTCCACGGAGAGGTGACCGCGACCGCCGCAAACTCGGGTCTCCTCGGTCCGGACCGGAGCTACACGCTCTCCCAACTCGAACCGGTGGCCCTCACCAATCACCCGGCTTTGTTCCAGGCCCGGCAGGCGCGGACCGAAGCCCGTCTGCAGATCACGCAGATCCGCGCATCCCTCTGGCCCCAATCGTCGGCCGCCGCCGCGTACCGGCGCGCAACGCAAAACACCGGGGCGGACGATTCAAGCCTCACGATGCGGGGTTCGTGGAGCGCGTCGGTCGGCCTCGATCTGCTGGTGTATGATTTCGGACGCCTCCGCGCGAGGGAACGGCAGGCGATCGAAGCGCTGATCGCCGCCGAAGCGCAGTGCCGCGAAACGGAGTTGGAGGTGCTGTACGCGATTCGCGCGGCGTTTTTCGAGTACCACCGCTCGCGGGAACTCGTGCGCGTGGCGGCGGAAAGCGAACGCCAGTACGCGCAGCATTTGGAGGAGGCCCGCGTCATGACCGAGGTGGGCACGCGGCGGCAATATGATGTCACCAAGGCTGAGGTGGATTGGGGCAACGCCCGCCTCGACATCATCACGGCGAGTAACGCGCTAGTGACGGCCCGGGCCCAACTGAACCGCGCCCTCGGATTGGCGGAACAGACCGCATTCGGCGTGGGGCACGGCGCGATGGTTCCGGCCGACGCGCCCGCGGACGAGCTGATGCGCCACGCCCGCAACAACAATCCAATGCTCGCGGTGCTCCACGCCCGCTCGCGGGCCGCCTCCGCCTATGTGGACCAGACGATCGCCGAACTCTACCCCGAACTATCCCTCGGCGTGAACGCCGAGGGCGCCGGCCGCGGGTTCCCGTGGATCGGAAACCTGTCGTGGGGTCTAAACGCCGTGCAGAACCTTTTCGATGGGCACCGGAAAACGGCACGTATCGAAGAGGCGGTCGCGCGCTTCCGGACCGCGCGCTCGCAGGTCGCGGCCGCCGAACAGGAACTCTACCGCGATCTGGTCGATGCCCTCTCGCAACGCGCGAGCGCCATCAAACGCCTGGAAATCGCGAACTTGGTCCGGCGTCAGACCGAGGAGAATCTCCTGATCGTGAACGAACAGTACCGCGTCGGGCTCTCCTCGTCCATTGAGCGCACCGACGCGCAGGTGGCGGTGACCCAGGCCGGCGCGGATGAAGTCCGCGCCCGGTATGACAATGAAATCGCAAGCGCCCTGATCGCCCGGCTGCTTGGCGAAACGGGAGTCTCACGATGAAACGTTTGCTTGCGCTGCTCTGCCTTGCGGCCCTCGGGTGGGGCGGCTGGAGCCTATACCGGAAAAAACGGGGCCAACCGACGCCCGTGCTCTACCGCACGGAGACCATCGAATGCGGCGCGATTATCCAGGCGATCCGCGCGACCGGGACCGTGCAGCCGATTCAGGAGGTCGAGGTCGGCACACAGGTGAACGGCCGCATCCTGAGACTCTATGCCGACTTCAACTCGGCGGTGACCACCGGACAGGTTGTGGCGCAGATCGATCCGGCGGTCTATGAGGCGAACCACGCCAAGGATGGCGCGCAGCTCGCTTCCAATCAGGCGAATCTCGAACAGACGAAGATCAAACTCGCCTTGGCGGAGAAGGATTGGGTGCGCAAGACCGAACTTGCCAAGCGCAACATGCTCTCCCGCGCGGACCTGGACACCGCGGAAGCCGAGCGTGACGCGCTCGCCGCGCAACTCCGAATCGCCGAAGCGGCGGTCCTGCAGTCGCGTGCGGCGGTCAAACTCTCCAAAACCAACCTCGACTACTGTACCATCCGCTCCCCCGTGGACGGCGTGGTGATCGCGCGCAATGTCGATGAGGGCCAGACCGTGGTCTCCTCCATGAACGCGCAACAGCTGTTTCAAATCGCGACGGATCTCAAACGCATTCAGGTTGAGACGAGTGTTCCGGAAGCGGACGTCGGCCAGATCCGGACGAACCAACCGGTTCACTTCACCGTTGACGCGTACCGCCATACGTTTACCGGTGTGGTCAGACAGGTGCGGCTTGCCGCGGCGACCGTGCAGAATGTGGTGACCTATCCGGTAATCGTCGAAGCGGACAATCCGGAGGAAAAGCTCTTTCCCGGCATGACCGCCAACATCGCGATCGAGGTGGCGGCCCGCGAGGATGTGCCGGTCGTGCCGGCCGCCGCGCTGCGTTTCGCCCCCACCAACCTCAACACGGAAATCCGGGGGCCGAAAATCTGGGTGCTCGGCACCAACGGCGTGCCGGAGGCGGTGGCGGTCCGGATCGGCATTTCGGACGGCACCCGGACCGCGATCGAAAAGCCCCGGGACCTGACGGGAAGCGAGGTGATTCTCGGGGTCAAACAAACCGGCGGCGCGGCCGCCACCAGGCCGAAAAACCCGTTTATGCCAACCCCGCCCGGCGGCTCGCAAACCCGTAACGCGCGCCGGGCCATGCGCTGAATCCAACCGTTATGCTCATCGCGATCCAGAACATGTTCAAAACCTACCGGATGGGCGAGGGTGCCGTACATGCCTTGGACGGGGTGTCGCTCGAAATCGCCAACGGCGAGTTCGTCGCCATCATGGGCGCATCGGGTTCCGGCAAAAGCACGCTGCTCAATATTCTCGGCTGTCTCGACACCCCCACCTCCGGCACCTATCTGCTCGACGGCGTGGAGGTCAGCCGGATGAGCCGCGTGCAGCTCGCCCGCATCCGGAATCAGAAATTGGGCTTTGTGTTCCAGAATTTCAATCTGCTCCCGCGCACGAGTGCGCTGGAGAATGTGGAGCTCCCGTCGTTTTACAGCCGTCACGCCTCCGGCCGTCAGCGCCGCGCGCGCGCGTCGTTGATGCTCGATCGTGTCGGGCTCGGCAACCGCGCCGACCACACGCCCGCGCAACTCTCCGGCGGCCAGCAGCAGCGCGTGGCCATCGCCCGCGCCCTCATGAACAATCCCCCCGTGCTACTCGCCGACGAGCCGACCGGAAACCTCGACACCCGCTCCAGCGTAGAGATCATGTCGCTCTTCAAGCAGTTGAACCAAGAGGGCATCACCATCGTGATGGTCACCCACGAAGAGGATATCGCCGCCTGCGCCGGCCGCCGGATCGTCATGCGCGACGGCCGCATCCTCTCTTCCGCGGCTTCCTGAACGCGGCGGGGGCGCGCCGCCGGAATCGCGCGCGGCGCAGGTAGCCGACGGAATCAGTCCGCGTATTCCTGCCGGTGACACGCCAGCTTAACCAGACTGTCGGCCAGCCCCCCCACGCGGTTTCGCAATCGCCAGACGCGGGCATGAGCGCACGCCAAATCCTCCGCCTCAATCCGTAGCGCGCGCCGGGTGGCTGCGCGGCCCACGCTTCCGTCAAGCAAGGCCAAGCCACGGTGGCAGGCCGCGCGTATCAGGCGGCCCGTCTGCTCCGCCTCCTGCCGAACCGTTGAGGCCTGCGCGTTACACGCAACGCGTTCCGCCTCCTCCACGCTGTCCAGTACGGCATGCAGCGTCTCGGCCGTCACACCCGCAGCCACCGGCCGCGGCCGCGGTTTCGACAGGATCTGGAACAGTTCCGTGCCGTTTCCGCGTAACGCCCCGCACCGCCGGTAGGCGTCGCCCAACCGCAGCAGCGCGTCGCCGTGCCCGCACGCGCCGCCGAACCGGTCCATCGCCCCGGCGAGATCCAGCTCCCGGTTGCGCGCGGTGCCCCAGGCCAGCGCCGCGCCGTACACGTATCCCGCAAGGCTCACCGCCAGCGGCTGCCAGTGGCCGCCGTCGCCCCAATCCGTGATCAGGAACCCGCAGGCGCCGTGGCGCAACCCGTTCTCCGCCGCGCTCACGAGGTTCGCGCGCATGTTGGCTGTGCGGCCGGCCAGGCTGTTCCACGACGACGTGCCGGGGCAGACGTAAAAGGGCAGACCCGACGCGGCGAAGCGCGCGCCGTGCGCGTTGAACGGATGGTCGGCCTCATAGCCCCACTCCAGCGCCAGCGCGTCGCGCGGCACCTCGCGCACCAGATCCGGATGGCGGATGAGGATGTCGCCCCAGAAGGCCATGCGCCGCCCCCGCGCCGTGACCCGCGCGTGAATCTGCTTCAGGAAATCGAGATACACGCGTCCCTCGCCGCGCTCCCGCACGAGCGCCGCCGAACGGCCCTCGCCGCGCAGGTCGAAGGTTTCGTCGCAGCCGACATTGAAGAGCCGCGACGAAAAGTTGGGCAGCAGCTGATCGTAGAGATCCTCCAGCAGGGCGAGACTGCGCGGATCAATCGGGCAGAGCGCGGTCGGCTTTTCGTGCGTACCGCCCCACGGCAGCGGCGCGCCGCCCTGCGGCAGCTCCGCCAGCGGCGCATAGCGCGGAAGGGCGAGCCAGCGCTCCAGATGCCCGAACGAGTTCTGGTTCGGCACCAGCTCCACACACCGCTCGCGGCAATGCGCGTCCAATGCGCGGATCTCCTCCGGCGTCACCGGGCTGGCGTCGCGCCACACCCCCTCGTGGCCGCGGTAGGCGAACGTGTGCTCGGTATAAAGCTGGAACTGGTTGATCTTCAGTCCGGCCAGCATGTCCACCAGTTCAAAAAGCGTGGCCAGGGTCGGCACCTTATCGCGGCTGATGTCGAGCATCACGCCGCGCGCCGGAAAATCCGGCGCGTCGTCCAGCTCGCAGAGAGGCAGTGCGCCTTCCGAGAGGCCAACGAGCTGCGCCAGCGTCACGGCGGCATAAAACAATCCCGCCCGGCCTCCCGCCTCGGCTTCGACGCCTGCGGGCGTGACGCGCAGCCAATAGGACTGCGGGCCCGCGGTTTGCGGCGCAAGGCGCAACCGGATGCGGGCTCCACCCGCGGGCGGGGACGCCCGCGCTTCCGACTCCTGCCAGCCCGGCCCCAAGGCGTCCCGGAGCACGCGCAACGCGGGCCGCGCGGCTTCCGCCTCCGCGTCGACAGCGAACACGCCGGACTCGCCGAGGCGCAGCGCCCCCGCGCCCGGCACGACCCGCCGCGGACGCGGCACCAGACTTTCGAAAAGCGATTGCGTCATTTTGTTTTTCGATGGGACCAAAAGATTCGATTGAGCCGATTCCCTCGATTCTACCGAGTCCTCTGCCTCACCACCTCGTAGAGCGCGACCGCGCCGGCCACACCGGCGTTGAGCGATGCGACGCGGCCTTTCATCGGCAGGCAGGCGATGAAGTCGCAGGTCTCGCGCACGAGCCGCGAGAGCCCGCGCCCCTCGCTGCCGACCACCAGAGCGACGCGGCCCTTGAAATCAACGGCCGTATGCGGTTTGGCGTCCGGCCCCATGTCGAGCCCCGTGATCCAGACGCCCAGCTCCTGCAGCTCCTTCATGGCGCGCACGAGATTCACGACCTTGGCCACGCGCAGATGCTCGGAGGCGCCGGCCGAGGCGCGCGCCGCAGCGGCCGTGACACCGGCCGCCCGGTCTTCCGCCAGCACGACCGCCGTGACGCCGGCGGCGTCAGCGGTGCGCAACAGCGAACCGACATTCTGCGGGTCTTCGATGTGGTCGAGGATCAGCACCACGGCTTCGGCATTCTCTTTGACGTCGTGCGTCACCTGATCGAACGCGATATAGGGATACCCGCCAGTGCGGACCGCCACACCCTGGTGGTGACCGCCCTCGCAACACGCGTCCAACTCATCGCGCTCCGCCACGCGGACCGGCACATCCCGGCCGCGCAGCAGACCGCGCAGCTCGGCGATCTCCGGCGCGTCGCGCCCGGGCGGCGGCAGCAGCGCCTCAACCAGGTGACGCCTGCCGGCCTTCACCACCTCCAACACCGGGCGCCGCCCATAAATCCAGTCGCCGCGCCCGGCCGGCGCGTCGCGTTTCTGGGGATAACGGGAAAACCGTTCACGTTTCATATTCATTCCGTTCCGCGTTCGACATTCGGCGCTTGACGTTCCCCATTTCAAGGCGCGGGGCTTACCAGTACCCCGGGAGCATCCCGTGAAAATAGAGCGGTTTGAGCGCATACACCTTCAGCAGCCAGGCCATCCGGCTCTCCCGCGACATGTCGAACAGCGAGAGCGGAAAGCTGATCTTCGGTTTTTTGTCGTAGTCGAACTCGGCCATCAGCACATGGCCGTAGTCCGTGACGATCGGACAGGCGGCATAGCCGTCGTAGATTGCCTCGGGCGCGCGCCCCTCCACGAGCGAAACCAGATTGCGCACCGCGACCGGGATCTGCTTGCGCGCGGCGGCCGACGTCTTGCTGGTCGGAACCCCGGCGGCATCGCCGAGGCTGAGGATGTTGGCATACGTCTTGTGAACCAGCGTGCCCTTGTCGACCATCACCCAGGCCTCGGCGGCCAGCTTGCCCTCGGTCCAGCCCAAACCGGCCTGACGCACGAAATCCGGCGCGCTCTGCGGCGGGGCGAGGTGCAGGAAATCGTACTCCTCCGTGAAGGGAGTCTCGACGCGCTCCTCCACCGTTTTCCGACTGCCGGCCTGCGGATCAGACACCTCTTTCCTGACCGTCTCGATCCGGATGAAGTGTACTTTCCGGGCGGCGGTGTCCACCCCTTTGACGCGCGTATGCGTGGTCACGCTGACAGACCGATCCCGGTAGATCTGCTCCAGCCGCGGTGTAAAGAACGGCACGTCGTAAAGCGCCTTGGAAGCGGTGAAGTAATCGAACTTCAGCCGGTCGCGCGTGCGGCGCATGCGCGCGAGGTGCTCGGTCAGCAGGCAAATCTTTTTGGGCGCGCCGCCGCACTTGTGTTTGGTGTAGGTATCCGCGAAGATACCGCGCCCGCCCTTCCCGACAAACTCCTGCACGGCACGCCACGTCTTCTGCGCCCCCTCGAAATCGTAAATGCTGTGCACGTTCCCCTCGCCCAGGTTTTTCCGGGAAAGACCCTCGACTGCCTCCCAGTTGCACTGGATACCTGGCGTGAGCACAAGGAAATCATAGGAACGCGTCCCGCCGCCCTCGACAGTCACGGCTTGTTTCGCCGGGTCCAGCGCGACCACCGCCTGCTTGAGCCACTCCACCCCTTGCGGGATGCAATCGGACTGCCTGCGCCATACCTGGCGCGGCTGATACACGCCGGAGGCGATCAGCGTGAATCCCGGCTGATAGAACTGGCGCTCCGCCGGATCGATCAGGGTGATCCGCGCATGGCTGAGCAGGCGGCGCAACCGCGCGGCCATGCCGAGTCCCGCGGCGCCGCCGCCGATCACAACGATCCTCACCGCGCGCCCACTCCCCTTCATCCCGCAACCGCCCGCGCCCAACAGGGAAATCAGCCCGGCTGCCGCCGTTGTTTTCAGAAACGCTCTTCTGCCGAGTTCGCCGACCAGCCGCTCCGTACCCTCATCGCATACCGTATTCGTCATAACCCCATCTCTCTCCCGTTGATCTCATCGACTGTGTAGTTTACATCAGAAAATGGCGCACTGTCCAATCCCCAGCCGCGCCGTGAAAAACACGTCCCTCGCTTCCCCATCGCGAACCGGTCACGGATCCAATCCGTCAGCCTGCCGGCGGCGTCCCCGCCGCTGATTGGCAGCAGTCGCGCCACCAGGCCAGCACCGCAATCAGCGCGACACACGCCGTATCGGTCCGCAGGGTCCGGGTACCCAGCGAGAAAGGCCGGAAGCCGCGCGCCGCCAGCATCGTTCGCTCGTAACCGGTCCATCCCCCTTCGGGGCCGACCGCAACCAGCGGGCGCGCTCCGGGTGCCCATTCGGAGCCGACGGAACGGGAAACCGGTCCGGGATGGGCGAGCAGACGCAACGGCGTGGGAAAAAGGCTGTCCAGTTCATCCTCAACGAACGGCTTGAACCTCGGCCGCACTTGCACTTCCGGCAGGCGGGTCGTGCCGGCCTGGGCCAGCCCCTCAATCAGAAGCGGACGGATCCGCGGCGGATCAAGCCATTGGCTACTGAAATAACACTTTTCGACTTTGGCGGCGTTGAGCACCACCACCCGGCCGGCGCCGAGAGCGGCCAATTGCGGCCAAAGCCGTTTCATCGCTTTGGGCCTCGGCGCGGCCAACAGCAAATCGAACCAGGGTGTCTCCGACGGCTGCGTATGATCGGTCTGCAACCGGATTTGCTGTCCGTCCGTTTCGAGGATCCGCGATGTTCCGGCAAGCCCGTCCACCACCCCGCTCCGGACCACGCCCCCCACGCCGAGTCCCAGCACAGTCAGAATATGCGCGGCCCTCGCGTCCGAAAGCGTCACGGTCCCGTCCGCGCGCAACTCTCCGGGCTCAAACAGAATCCGGTTCATGTGGCCACGCCTTTTCCCTCGTCGGTGCCCCCCGGCGCATGGCTCCGCCTCGTCCCATACGTTTGGTACACCAGCAGGGGTCCGCCCTCGAACGACAGGTCAAACCCGTCACCGCTGGCTTCATTCAGCGTGGCCTGCCACCAGCGGGAGAGTCGCAGCCGCCGCAACGGATAACGCAACCCTTCCGACGTGATGGCGGTGCGGGGGTCAAAGGAGAAGATCGAGACCTGCTGCCCGGGATGGGCGCGCAGGCGCGCTGACCGCAACAGCGGCCGGAACGTCCCGGTATCGGTCAACAGGATCACCTCCGCCTCTTGCGCGAAATCCGGGAGGAGCGAGAGGTTGCCCAGGGTGTGATCCTCGCGAAGGCCAGTCGCGCCGACGATCGCCAGATCGCGCCAGCCGCGGGCCACGCAGAAGCGGAAAGCCTTGGTCAAATCATTGCTCTCCGGATCGGAAACCGCGACCAGGCGGTCGGACCAACGGGCGCGCGCCGCGGACGAAAGGCTGTCCAGATCACCGATGACCCACGCGGGCTCCAACCCGGCTTGCGAGAGCCGGTCCGCCGCGCCGTCGCAACAAACGATGCGGCGGGCCGACCGCAGCACGTCTGCCGGGAAGGCATGGACCGGATACGCGCCGTTCGCGAGCAGCACGGTTGTTTCGGCTTTGTGATTCACGGGCCCAACCTTAGCGCGGCCGCCGGACCCCGTCAACCGCAACTTGACGCACCCTGTGTTTTCGGGCATGATACGCCGCCATTTCAAGCGGAGGGACCGATCATGGACGAACAAATCAAAGCAAAACTGGAAGAGCTTCGCGGCATGCTGCAGGCTGACGGCGGGGACATGGAACTGGTTTCGATCACGGGCAAGACCGTGAGCCTCCGTCTGCGCGGCGCATGCGGCAGTTGCCCGCACGCGACCCTGACGCTGAAGCAGGGTATCGAACGGATCCTGCGCGAGCAGATTGATCCCGAAATCACGGTCGAGCGCGTCGGCTGAACGCCGGCCGCCTCACGGCGCGCCGACTTGCAGGCAGAAGAGCCGGCTGCTGTCGCGCAGATAGAGCCGGTTGTCCGCCAGCACCATGGGGCCCCAGGCATCGCGTCCCCCGACCGCCATCAGCGCGTGCCGCGCCAGAGGGACAAACCCGTCGCGCCCCACCCGCGCGAGCGTCAGCGTGCCGGTATCGTTCAGCAGCAGCAGCAACCCGTCCGGCGCGGCCACATAGGGTCCGAGCCCAAACGTGTGGTCGCGGCCGCTCGCCCATCCCCGCTGGCCTTCCAGGGTCATGCAGACCAACTGCTGCCGCTCGCCGCCCCCGTCACTGGGCAGCACCGTATAGAGCAGCCCGTTGAGGAAAACCGGGGTCTGCTGCTCACTCGCGAAGGTCTTGCGGTCGGTTTTGAAAACCGGTTCCGCCCGCCAACCGTCCGCAACGCGCGACACTTGGAAGAGGACGCCTCCGGAGCCATACCCCGCCGTCATGAAGAACCGGCCGTCCGGCAGCGAAACGGGTGACGGCGCGACCACGCTGGGCCGGAAGGCTTCGGTGTGCCACAGCAGCTTTCCCGTTTCCGCGCCTTCCGCGCCGACGCCCGCGATCCCGCCGATCCCCGCGTACACATAGTGGCGGCCCCCTTCCGTTCCGAGAATCATCACCGACGAATGCGACATCGCGTACCCGTGCGGATTGGGTGTCTCCCAAACGGTTTTCCCGTCCGACAGCGCGAGGGCGCACAACAGGACCCCGGGCGCCGCCGGCGCCAGGATCACCCGGTCCCCGTCAATCAGGGGACACTGCCCCGCATACCAGAGCGGCACGCGCGAACCGTACCGTGCGGCCAGGCTGAATCCCCAGCGGTACGCACCGTCATCCGCGTTCAGGCACACGACATGCCCCTGCGGGCCGATGGTGACGACCGCCCGCCCGTCGGTCGCGGCCACGGTACGCGAGATGCCGTGATTGCGTTTGGTTTTGACGGCATAGAGGTGCTCCCAACGTTCCTGCCCCGTGTCCGCGTTCAGGCAACGCAGGCAATCGCCGCCCCGCGCCTCGTCATAGTCCAGCAGATAGAGGCACCCGTTGGCCAAAGCCGGCATGGCGTGCCCGTCCCCCACCGGAATCTGCCAGAGCACCGCGGGGCCGGTTTCCGGCCATGCGGTCAGCAGCCTCCCCGCCCCTCGCGCGACATTATCGCGGCCCGCACCGCGGAATCCCGGCCAGTTTCCGGTCGTGGCACCGCGGGGAACATCCCGGTTGGCGCGGAAACAACCGGTCAGATCCGTTCCGCGCGCGTCCGATTCCGTGATGGCCTCCGCCTCGGCACCCGAGCCGTCGGCGGTCGCCAGCCGCAACGGCGCGCCCACCGCGGACTCGCGCGCGAGCCACACCGCCAGAATCCCGGCCGCGCACGCCGCCGCCAAACAGGTCACGCAAAAGGGTATGGCTTGCCGTATCCTCATCGCTCCTTCCGGTCCGCGCCGCCTGGCGCCTATCGCAGCATCCGCCCCATCACATGCCGCAACAGGCGTTGCAGGCCGGTATGCTGAATCCCGGCGATGGTCCGTTCCGTCTCATGCCGGTAATGCTCATACAGCAGGCGGACCCGTGTGTGCAGGCCGGCCCGCGCAATCGCGTCGATCAGCCGCTGCCGTCCGGTGTGGTCCGCACTCCAGACCGAGCCCAGCGCCGCCGCGACCTCGGGGTCGTCGCACGTGCAGGCTGCGGCCAGAAACACCGTGGGGCGCATCGCGAGCAGGTCCGCGGCCCGACCGCGCACCGAGAGGAAATCCTCCATGTCATCGCCGATCTGATACGCCGTGCCCACCGCGCGGCTGAATTCGGAAAGCCGCGCGCACGTGCCCGCATCGGCACCGGCGGCGATCGCGCCCAGCAAGACCGCCACTTCGAACGCTGCGGCGGTTTTGCGCTCATAGATGCGCAGCACGGCCGGCTCGCTCACCGGCGCGGGCTGGCGGCTGAACGCCAGCTCCTCCCCCTGGCCGAGACAGAGTTCGCGGTGTCCGCGGGCCGCCGCCGCCACCATGCGCGCGCGCCGGTCATCCGGAAACGCGGCCTCCGCCAGCAGGCGGTAGCCTTCGCCGATCAGATAATCTCCGGCGTTGATCGCGGCCGGAATTCCGTACCGGCAATGCACAGTCGGCGCGCCATACCGCTCCGTGTCCTGATCCTCGATGTCGTCATGAATGAGGGAAGCCTTGTGGAAACACTCGACCGCCAGCGCCGCGGGGCGGATGGCGTCGCGCGCGCCGCCCAGCGCCTCCGAAACCGCGGCGGTCAGCAACGGACGCCAACGCTTGCCGCCGGTCAGCAGCCACTCCCGGCCGATCCGTTCCGCTTCCGTCTCCGCCGATCCCAACACGGCATCCAATTCCCCGCGCGTGAACCAGTGGCGGACGGCGTCGGCCACCGCCTCGATCTCCGTAACCCCCGACACGCCGCCGCGCCGGCCCGCGCGCAAGACGCGCAGGACCCATGCGACATCCATCTCCGTGGCCTGACAGCCGTCGGTCAGCAGCGGGATCCCCTGTCCCGGAATCGCGTGCGCGTTCATGATGGGGAACATGCGGCGCAGCGAATCCATGCACCCCACCCCGATCACCGCGTCCACCTTGCCGCTGGCGAGCAACTGGGTCACCACGGTGGTGCCCTCCGCAACCAGCGAGACATACCCGAGCCGGTCCGCCTCCGCCTGCAGCAGGCCGATCGGGCAGTTACCGCATTGCGCGCACAGCAGGCCCAAGCCATCGCGTTCCGCCCGGCACACCTCGTTCCGGGCCAGGCAAAGGGGAAGGAGCAGCAACCGCCGCTCATACGGGATCCCGGCAATCACATCCGCCCAAACCGCATTGTTCAGCAGAACCGCGGCGAACGCCGTCTCGGCCTCATCCGGGTTTTGCGCCGCGGTGGCCGCGCGGGCGTGCGCCAGCATTTCGGCGGCAGTCAGGGGCGGCATGAGCCGTTCGCGCGCCACATACGCCGCAACGCCCTCTTCCATCGCGCGCCGCCGCACGGCATCCCGCGGCACGCGCATCCGCGCGGCACTCCCCTCAACAAGATGGGTTTCCCTCTCCATGGGCGTCCATTATAGGAAGCCCGCACCCTGATTGGAATCCTGGAATACGGGAAGGACGGAAAGGGGGAAGGGGGAAGGAAGAGTCACGGAGAACGGCCTGCGCCGCCGTTTCCCTTTCCTCCGGATATCCATCCCTCCCTTTTTTCCCAACAGCCTGTTTGGAATTGCGGCTGTTGGCCCGTAAGGAAGGATGGTGCTCGGGGGGGGAGTCGAACCCCCATGCCTTGCGGCACATGCCCCTCAAACATGCGTGTCTGCCATTCCACCACCCGAGCGGGGAAACGGCGTGTACTGTACCGGATTCGATGGCGGGAAGGCAAGGGCAAACCGTTACGAATTTCGATTTTAGGATTGTTTTCCGCACGGCAACCCGGTATAACGTGAGGACTTTTTCGGGGAGAGGTGACCGAGCGGCCGAAGGTGCAGCACTGGAAATGCTGTGTGCTCTTACGGGTACCGGGGGTTCGAATCCCTCCCTCTCCGCCAATCCGGGCGCGGTGGATCCATGAACCCCGTTTTTTATAACGCCATGGTGCTGCGCGAACCGTATTCCGGCGTCGAAGTCACCACCCACCAGTTGGCTTGCGCGCTGACCCGTTTCGGCTCGTTGCCGCTCTGCATTTGCGCGCCCGCCGGGCACCGTCCGATTCCGATCGCCCCGCACATGCGCCTGATCCGGCCGCGCGGGGTCAACCGTTCGCGCCTGCTGCGCATTCTCTGGGAACAGACGGTCCTGCCCGTGTTGCTGAAGCGCGCGCGCGCGCCGCTGTTACATGCGCCGGCCTATGTCGCGCCGCGGCTCGCGCCCTGTCCGGTGGTGCTGACGATTCATGATCTGCATGTCCTGACGCACCCGCAGTTCTGCCGTGCCGGCAACCGGGTGCACTATCGCCTCCTGCTCCCGCCCTCGATCCGCAGGGCGGCCGCGGTCATCGCTTTCTCGAACCATACGCGGCGCGTCATTCTCGACCGTTTTCCGGAAGTCCGGGACCGCCTCGTCCTCATTCCGCCCGGGCTCGCGCCAAATCTGGTCCGGTGTGCCGATCACGCGCGGCTCCAGGCCGTGCGCCAGCGTCACACGCTGCCCGCATCGTTCCTGCTGTTTGTGGGCGATCTCACGCAACGCAAAAACATCCTCAACCTGATCCGGGCCTTCGCGATCGTTCAGGGCGAACGGCCCGACCTGCATCTGGTTCTGGCGGGCGCGGCCGATCCCGCCACCGCAGCCGCGCTTGACGGTGCGATCCGGCAGCATGGCATCCGCCACCGCGTCAGCCGGATCGGGTATGTGAGCGAAGAGGATCTGCCCGTGCTCTATTCGCTCGCGCGGGCCTTCGTCTTCCCCTCCCATGACGAAGGGTTCGGCCTGCCGCCGCTCGAAGCCATGGCCTGCGGGTGTCCGGTCGTCTGTTCCGGAGGCGCGGCCGTGGAGAATTGCGGGGAGGCGGCGGTGACCTGCGACCCGCGTGACCGCGCGTCGATCGCCAGTGCCGTCAGCCTGCTGCTGGACCACCCGGTGTTCCGCAAAGAGAAGATCGAGGCCGGGTACCGGAAAGCCGCCGGGTTCTCCTGGGAAACGGCCGCGCGCGCCACCGACGCGCTGTACCGTTCCGTGCTGAACGCGCCGGGGAAACGCGAAAGGCCCGCCGGCGAAGCCGACGGGCCTTGAATCCGTTGCGCGCCGCGCGCGCCAACCTCAGTTGGCCCCGCGCCCTTTGACGCCGGTGGCCTTTTCCGCGTTGGCTTTTGCCTTCTCATGCGGCCGCAACGCGCGCACCGCCGCGCCGGCCTGCCACATTTCGGAATCCCGCATCACCTTCAGCTCGGCATCAAGCTTCTGCTTGTAATCCGCGGTGCCGCACACCTTGATCACGTGACGCGCCTCTTTCTGGCTCTTCACCGCCCCGTACAACGCCTTGAACACCGGCAGGGTGGCCTTTTTGAACTTCGGCTTCCAATCCAGCGCGCCGCGCTGGGCGGTGGCCGAACAGTTCGAGTACATCCAATCCATCCCGTTCTCGTCGACCAGACGGATCAGGCTCTGGGTCAGCTCCTCAACCGTCTCATTGAACGCCTCCGAGGGGCTGTGCCCGTTCTTGCGGAGCACGTCATACTGCGCTTCCATGATGCCGGCCAGGGCGCCCATCAGCACGCCGCGCTCGCCAACGAGATCCGAGGTCACCTCATGCTCGAAGGTCGTAGGGAACAGGTATCCCGAACCCACGCCGATGCCGATCGACAGCGTACGGTCCAACGCCTTGCCGGTGGCATCCTGCGCCACCGCGAAACTGGAGTTGATGCCCACGCCCGCCAGGAAATTGCGGCGCACGGAAGTGCCTGACCCCTTGGGCGCGACCATGATCACGTCCACATCCGGCCCGGGTTTGACACGGGTAAGCGACCGGTAAACCCAGCCGAACCCGTGGGAGAAATAGAGCGCCTTGCCGGCGGTCAGATGCGGCGCGATGCGTGGCCAGACCTGCCGGATCGCCGCGTCATTCAGGAGGATCATGATGATCGTCGCCCGGGCGCAGGCCTCTTCAATATCAAAGAGGGTCTTGCCCGGCTTGAACCCGTCCTTGACGGCCCGCTTCCAATCGTTCGCGAAACGCTTGTCCTGGCCGATGATGACCCGGATCCCGTTGTCGCGCATATTCAGCGACTGGGCCGGCCCCTGAACGCCATAGCCGATTACGGCGATGACTTCATCCTTGAGCACCTTCTGGGCTTTTTTCAAGGGATACTCTTTACGGGTCACGACGGTTTCCACAACACCGCCAAAATCGATCTTGGCCATTACCATTACTCCTCGGTTAACTTCGGCTCCGACCCACCGGCCCGGCGCAAATGCCGGACAGTCGGACGGAAAAAGTGTTTTGATCATACCACCTTGCGCCGCAGGCGCAAGCGCATTTATTCGGGCATGAGGAAATCGGATTGCATCCGTCCGCCAAACCGATACACTGTAGGCTCTGTAACAGAGGGGGGAATGCATGCGAATCGGATTCCGAATGGCGGGACTCGCCATGATGTGCGCCGTGTTGCAGGCCGAGGCCAGAACGGTCCGGCTGTTGGCGATCGGCAACAGTTTTTCCAATAATGCCCTGCGCCATTTCGCCGGTCTGGTGGAGGCTTCGGGCAACCGTGCGGTTATCGGCCACGCCTGCATCGGCGGGTGTGACTTCGACCGGCATGTCCGCCATGCCGAAGCGTACGAGCAAGACCCGCAGGCGCCGAACGGCCGTCCGTATGCCGGAAACAAAAGCCTCCAGGACCTGCTGCGGCAGGAGGTGTGGGAGTTCGTCACCATTCAGCAGGTGAGTCATAAGGCGCCGCGGCCGGAAACCTACCAGCCGGGCGCCGACCGTCTCATCGCCCTCATCCGCCGTTACGCGCCGCAGGCGGAGATCGTGGTGCATCAGACCTGGGCCTATCGCGACGACCATCCGAAGGGCGGCACGAAAGCCTTCGTCTCCACGGATGACATGTACCGCAAGGTACGCCACGCGTACGACGCCTTCTGCCAAGAGAAAGGCTTCCGCCTGATTCCCTGCGGTGACGCGATGGAGGCGGCGCGGCGCGACCCGGCCTGGGGGCCGTTCGTCCCCGATCCGGACTTCAACCCCAAAACCGCCGTCTATCCGGCGCTTCCGCGTAACGAGAAACGTTCGCTGCACGGCAGTTACGCGTGGCACCTGGACAAAACGTCCGGAACCCGTAAACTAGGGGCCGACCGGTTTCACGCCAACCTGCAGGGCGAGTATCTGTTGGGGTGCGTCTGGCTGGAATTCTTTTTCAACGAATCGGCGGTCGGCAACCCCTTCGTGCCGTCCAACCTCTCCGTGGAAGACGCCGCAATCCTGCAGCGGATCGCCCATGCGGTCGTCACGGAAAAGAAACGTCCGGAACCGCGCCCGGAGTAATATGCCCACAATCCGCATCCCTTACCACCGGGGGCATCGGGAGGCGACGCTTCCCGCAAACGTCCGCCTCACCCTGCTGGAGCCGGCCGGGACCGCGTGCGCGGTCTCCCCCTCGGAAGCGGAACAGCGCCGGCGGGTGTGCGCGGCACTGGACCATCCCATCAGTTCGCCGGGGCTCGAAACCCTGGCCGCGGGTAAAGCCTCCGCGGTCCTGATCACCAGCGACCACACCCGTCCGGTGCCCAGCCGCATCACGCTGCCGCTCCTGTTGGAGCGTCTGCGGCAGGGCAATCCCGGCATCGCGATCCAAATCCTCGTGGCCACGGGTTGCCACCGGCCGACTTCGGAGGCGGAGCTGCGCGAGAAATTCGGGGCGGAGCTGGTGGCGCGCGAAACGTTTGTGATGCACGACTGCACCGATACGGCGAAGCTCCGGTTGCTGGGACAGCTGCCGTCGGGAGGCGCGCTCTGGTTGAACCGCCTGGCGCTGGACACCGATCTGCTGGTCGCCGAAGGCTTCATCGAGCCCCACTTTTTCGCCGGATTCTCCGGAGGGCGGAAAAGCGTGCTGCCCGGCATTGCCGGACGGGAAACGGTCCTGGCCAACCACTGCGCGGCATTTATTGCCGATCCGCATGCGCGGGCAGGGCAACTGGAGCGGAATCCCATCCACCGCGACATGCTGTTCGCCGCGCGCCAGGCGCGTCTGGCCTTCATCCTCAATGTCACCCTCCACCCCGACAAGACGATCCGCACGGCTGTGGCGGGACAGTTTGAGGCGGCGCACGAACAAGGATGCCGCGACATGCGGCGGGCAGTCTCCGTGCCCCGCGCGGAAGCGGAGATCGTGATCACCGGCAATGGCGGCTATCCGCTTGACCAGAACCTGTATCAGGCGGTCAAAGGCATGACCGCGGCGGAGGCGTGCTGCGTACCCGGCGGCACCCTCATCATGGTGGCCGGTTGTTGCGACGGTTCGGGCGGCGAAGCCTTTTACCGCGCGCTGGCCGGGGCCCGGAGTCCCGCGGAACTGCTGGCGGAGGTGCTGCGCGTGCCGCAAGCCCTCACCCCGCCCGACCAGTGGGAGTATCAGATTCTCGCCCGCATCCTCAGCCGGCACCGCGTGATTCTGGTGACCGACCTCTGGGACGCCGACGCGATCCGGGCCCTGCGCATCACGCCCGCCGCCTCGCTGGACGAGGCGCTGGCGCTCGCCTGGCGCGAGCATGGGGTTTCGGCGCGGATCACTGTGATCCCGGACGGCGTCTCGGTGATCGTGGAACGCGACCCTTCCGCATCCGGCGCGGATTCTTCGGCGACGCTCACCGCTCCAGCGTGATCCCGCGGCGCACGAACGTGGGGATATCCAGATCCTGCCCCGCGTGCAGCGTGGGCTCCACCTGATCGAACTTGCCGCGGCCGGTCGCGCCGAAAGAGAGTTTGCTGCCTTTGGCACGGCTCCGGCGGCCGCCGGGCCGGATCGGGAACGACTCCGCCACCGGCGGCTCGTGTCCGGCGGAAACGTCGGGGATGGGCGCGACCGACGAGGCGGCCGTCCAGCTCTCGAACGCCAGGGCGACCAGTTCGATCCGTCCCTCGAACCCCTGATCCTGGACCGTGCCCATCTCCACAACGCACTCTTTTTTGCAGCACGCGCGTATCCGCCCCATCAGATCACCGACCTCGGCCAGACGCAAATCCCGTCCCGCCAAAATGCCGAACAGCAGGGCGTTCGCCTTACTCAGCGCATCGCCATTGCGAAGCGTGCGGCATCCCCGCAACGTTTCCGCGGCCCGCAGCGCGCGTTCCGGCCCCTCCGCGCTTGCGAAACCGAAACGGGCGTTTCCGCCTTTCACCACCATCGCATGCAGCCGTTCCTCATCCAGCGCGATGAAACCCGGTGTGGACACGAGTCGCCACAACAAGGTGACCGCGGTGGCCAGCACCCGGTCCGCAGCTTCCAGCGCAGCCGTCAAGACCGGTTCCTGGGTGTCGGCGAACAGATCATCCAACGGCAGCACCACCACCGAATCCGCGTGCTCCTCGATCATCGGCAGCACGCGCTCCGCCGCTTTGCGTCGGGCCTCGCCTTCGAACGCGAACGGCAGGGTGGCGAAACAAAGCGTGGCGATACCCTGATCGTGCAGGGCTTTGACCACCTCCGGTGTCGCGCCGCCACCGGTGCCGGAACCCAGACAGGTCACCAGCACAACACTCCGGACGCCCTGCACATGCGCGGTCAGATTCGGCAAATCATCCTGAACCGCCAGCCGCCCCATGATCGCGTCGCCCCCCGTGCCGTGGCCCGTGAGACGCGAACCTCCCAGCAGCAGGCAGGTCAGCCCGCCCTCGGACGCCGTGCGGATGGAGAGCGCGTCGGTATCCATCCCCAACGCGCGCACGCCGTCGCCGTACGCCGACAGCACCGCCGCGGCCAAACGGCAGCCGCCGCCGCCGACACCCATCAGAAGCATGCCTGACATCGGTTCCCGGTTCATCGGCGAAACACCCCCTTGAAGAGATTCTTGAGCGGGGAAAGTACCCCGCGGTCCTCATAGGTCATCCGGCCGTACAGCACCAGTCCCGCCGCAGTGGACAACGCCGCGGCCTGCGGCACGTTATCCAGTCCGCCGACATTCACCGGCAGACCGACCCGGCAGGGCAATCCGAAAACCCGTTGCGCCAGGTCGGTGGCTTTCCGCAGGTACGCGCCGCCGCCGGTCAGGATCACCCCCGCACCGAGATGCGGCAACACCCCCACCTCATCCAGTTTGGAACGTACAATGCGGAACGTCTCATCCATCCGCGCGTGGATCACGGTATGCAACGCCTTGCAACTCAGCACCCGCTCCTCAAACCCGATCTCCGCGGGCAACGTGATGCGGCGGGACCCGCTTTCCGGTTCGATCAGGGCGCACCCCTCCGCGCGCTTGAGTTCCTCCGCGCGGTTGACCGGAATGGTGAAGGCCAGCGCGATGTCATTCGTGATGTGATCCCCGCCCACCGCCACACAGCCGAGCGCCGAGATCATCCCGTTGCCGTAAGCCAGATAATTGGTGGTGCCCCCGCCGAGGTCGATCAGGGCTACCCCGTTGCGGCGCTGTTCGGGAGTCAGCACCGCCAGTCCGGCGCAGATGCCGGAAAAGGCCACATCCGTCACCTCAAGCTGGGCACTCTTCGCCACACCGACCGCATTCTCAATGTGATTGCGCAACCCATGCACCGCCATCACATTCAGCGTCAGGATCTTGCCGCGCAACCCGACCGGTTTGGCGATGCCCGGCTGGTCGTCCACCGTGAAGGACTGGTTGATCGTGTGCAACACCTGACGGTCCGCGTCGAGCTGGATCGTCTGCGCGTTCTCCGTGACCTCGTCGACGTCCTCCTGCGTCACCACGCGATCCCCGGACCGGATCGGAACCATGCCGGGATTGACCGCGGCCCGGATATGGCCGCCGGAGGTCGCCAGCAGCACCTGCCAGATACTGACATCCGCCTGTTTTTCCGCCTGCTTGGCCGCGAGCTCCACACCCACGCGCGCCTGCGACAGATCAAACACCTGACCTTTACGCACCCCGGTCGTCGGGTAGGTCCCGACACCGGTGATTTTCACCCGCCCGCTGTCATCGGACTCGCCCACGCACAGAACCGTGCGTGACGTGCCGATCTCCAGTGCGGCAATCGGAGGAATCGCCATACCACCCCTTCCCTACCGTTACGGTTCGTTCAATCCCGACGGGGTCGCGAAAATCCGTCCGGGCTGTGTCGCATCCCACATCAGACAGGCGCGGCCAATCTCGCTTTCCATGGCCTGCGCGAGCTGGTCGAAATGACGCTGCATGCGCGAAACCGTGTCTTTCGCCTCATCCTGCATGCCTTCCCACGCGAACTTCACCTGCCGGTGGTCGAACAGGGTCAACAGCAGATAATCCTCTTTCGAGGTGTCCACCACCAACAGGCGGAGACGGCATTCCGGACGTTGGGCGTTGTTCACGAGCCGCACCGCGGCCAACTCACTCCCTCTCAGCCGGTCGCCGGGCTTGACCTGCTCAAACGCGTCCGCCCCTTTGATCATCGGCAACCCTCCGGTACCCGCATACCGGATGAACACAACCCCCTCTTCATCCACGACCCGGCCGTTCGACCCCACCCGTGCGATCGGCTCGCGCTCGATGATGTTGATCCGGATCTTGTCCGGCATCCGGCGCACGATCGTGATGTCCCGGATGTTGGGCGCCTGCTCCAGCAATTCCCGGCGTTTCTGCCGGATCGGCAGCGAAAAAAGATTGACCCCCTCGCGCAACCCCAGCACTTCGCAGATCAGATCCGGCGTCAGGGTCCTGCCGGTCGTGATCATCACATTCTCGCGCAGATTGCGCAGGACGAACAACCGGCGCGAACAGAAGTAATAGGACTCGAAGAGCCGCCAGCCGCCCCATGTGGCGGCGAGCAGAATCGCCGCGCCCGCCGCCAACCGGATCGCGAACCGGACCCCGGGCGGCAGGTCCGTGACCACGCCCGTCACACGCCGACCCTTGGCCTGCATGCGCGTCCGTTGCGCTCCGTCCCTTTTGAAAAGACCCCATGCCATACGTTTCGTGCCTCGTCTCACCCGCAAGCCGCCGTCGCGATCAGCCGCGCGCAAAGCGCGGGAAACGACAGTCCCGCCCTGGCCGCCGCTTTGGGCAGCAGACTGGTTGCGGTGAATCCCGGAATGGTGTTGATCTCCAGAACAAAGGTTTCGCCCGCGGGCGTGACGCGGAAATCCACCCGGCTGACACCGCGGCAACCCACCGCCTGGTAAGCCAGCAGGGCCAACACACGGCACTGCGCCGCCAGAGGGGCGTCTTCAACCGCCTCCGGAAAGGTGTACCGCGTCGTGCCGGAGGTGTATTTCTCGGTGAACCCGTACCAGCCCCCGGGCGCCTCAATCTCCACAACCGGCAACGCCTCGCCATCCAACACGCTCACCGTCCACTCGCGTCCCCCGATATACGCCTCGACCAGGACCTCGCCCTGCGGGTCTCTCGCGCGCGCCTGCTCCAACGCGGCCGGCCACGCGGCGGCGGAAGTCACTTTGACGACCCCGACACTCGACCCGTCCCGCGGCGGTTTCACCACCACCGGCAGGGGCAGCGAGAACTTCTCCATGCCGCGCGGCAGCACCTCAAACGCCGGCGTCGGCACGCCGGCCGCCTCCAGCACGCGCTTGGTCGCGATTTTGTCCATGGCGATCCGGCTCGCGGCCGCGCCCGGCCCGGTGTAGGGCAGGCCGAGGCGGTCTAGATCGCACTGCACGCCGCCGTTCTCGCCATAGCCGCCGTGCAACGCCAGAAAAACCGCCTCGACGCCGGACGGCAGCGTGTCGATGCGATCGGCATCCAGCACCACCGGGACCGCATCGAAACCGGCTTCGCGCAATCCGGCAACCACCGCCTCGCCCGAGCGGAGCGACACCGCCCGCTCACTCGACGTGCCCCCCATCATGACTGCGATCCGCTTCATCCGATTCCCTCTTCCGTTGTCCCTTCCGCCAGCCCGCGGATTTCCGGTGACAGCGACACGCCCCAGACGCACTCGACGCGCCGACGCATCCGCGTAACCAAAGCCAGCACATCCGATGCGGTCACCGGATCCTCCACCGCCACGACATTGGCGTGCCCCGCCGTTACCCGGGCACCCCCCACACGCATGCCTTTGCATCCCGCAGTATCCAGCAGCCTTCCCGCCGCGTCGCCCTGCGGGTTACGGAACACGGACCCCTCGGTCCGGAGCCCCGTCAACGGGATCCGTCTGGCGCGGAACGCCTCCCGCCGGGCCCGCACGGCACCCGCATCGGCGCGTTCCACCCGCAAGGCGCACGACAAGGCGACACGCCCCGCAAGCGCGTCACACCGCCGATAACCGAAACCGCAATCCATAGGGTGCAGTATAGTGATTTCGCCATCCGGATTCAAACAGCGAATCCATTGTACCCGTTCGCCGATTTCGCCGCCGTGCGCGCCCGCATTCATGGCGAGCCACCCCCCCAGCGAGCCGGGCACGCTGTCCAGAAACTCGAGCCCCGTCAACCCGCGCCGTTCCAGCTCATCCAGCAGCGCCGGCCCCTTCCAGTTGCATCCGACCCGGATCTCGTCTTCCCCCGCTTCCCACTCCCGGCAGGCGGACGACGCAAGGCGGATCACGCACCCCGGTTCGCCCAAATCGCTGAACCAACTGTTCGCGCCCGCGCCCACAAACCGCCACGGCACATCGTCTTGCCGGCACCGCTTCAGCAGCGCGCCCAGCGCGCTTTCGTCAGCCGCCTCCACCCGCCAGCGCGCCCAACCGCCCGTCCCGAAAAACGACCACGCCGGCAACGCGCCGAACGGCGTCACACAAAGTCCCTCGATCGCGCGTAATCGCGCCTCAAAGCCCTCCGGCTCCCGGCAGGCGGGCCACCCCCGTTGCCGATCCTCGCGGATCCGGTCCGCCATGCCGATCACGTCGCCCGCGCCCGCCAGCAGCAACAGGCTGCCCGATTGCAGCGTCTGCCGCAGAAACCGCCACGCCTCCCCTTGCGACCGCGCGAGCGTGACGCGCGCCCCCCCCGCCCCGGCCTCCCGGAAATGCGTGTACAGATCGGCGCTGTCCCCGCCCTCGATCCACGGCTCCGACGCCGCGTAGACCGGCAGAAGAATCACCTCGTCGGCCCCTTTCAGCGCTTGGGGAAAAGCGTGCCCCAAGGCCTTTGTGCGCGAATAGCGGTGCGGCTGAAACACCACCACCAGCCGTGACGGACCCTGGAGTCGGGCCATCGCCACCGCCGCCTCCAACTCCGCCGGATGATGCGCGTAATCGGCCACGACGCGGATTCCGCCCTCGTCGGCCACGCACTCGAAACGCCGTCCCGGCAATTCGTCGCACGCCTGCGGCAGAGCCGCGAAAACCGCGGCCGGATCATACCCGAGAATCAGCGCCGCCGCCGCGGCGCCCAACGCGTTCAGGGCATTGTGGCGCCCGGCGACGCGCAACACCACCCGCGCCTGATCGCGACCGCGGTAAACCGGCGTGAACGCGACGGTCTCCGCTCCAGCCTCCACCTTACAGGCCCGCAACTCGGCAGCCACCCCGAAACCGAAACCCAACGCCGGAACGGCCGCGGCTTGCGCCGCCAAGCCGGCGCGCGGATTGTCGCGGCAGAACGCCACACCCTCCCGCGTCTGCGCCGCCACGGCGCGAAAACAGTCGAGCAGAGCCTCCTCGCCCGCAAAGTGGTCGAGATGGTCGAGATCGATGTTGGTGATCACCGTCACCGCGGGCCGGTACAGCGCCAGCGTGCCGTCACTCTCATCCGCTTCGGCGACGAGCACCTCCTGCCCTTCCGCACCCTCCCACGCGACCCGCCCCATGGCGCGCGTCGCGCCCCCGACGCACCAGGCGGGTGAAGGCCCCAACACGCTGAGCAGCCGCGCCGTGAAACATGCGGTCGTGGTTTTACCGTGCGCCCCGCAGACCGCGACACCGCGCCGCGCCGAAAGCCATGCCGCCAGCACCTCCCCGCGGCGGAAGACCGGCATCCCTTGGGCACGGGCCTGCGCCCACTCCGGCTCGTCCGGCGCGACCGCCGGTGTGATGATCAGGCGTTCCGCCTCGTCCAGATGCGCCGGGGCGTGTTCCCCGGCCACGGGAATGCCGGCCTCTTCCAGCCACCGGCAAAGCGCGTTCGGCCGCGCATCGCAACCGCTCACGCGCCATCCCTGCCGCGACAGCAGATAGGCGAGGCCCGCCATGCCGACTCCGCCGATCCCCAGCAGATGGACACGTCCGGGTACCCGCCACTCTCCGGTTTGCACGTTCACGCGCGGTTACATCCTACCAGGACCACCGGTACAGGAGGCGGGCGTCCCGCACGCCCTCCCGAAGAAACCGCCCCAGGTCAGCCTGCAGGCCGATCCCCGGACGCGTGAACAGATCCATCAGCGTGACCTGTTCGTCATACCGGAAGACTTTGACCGCGTCCGTCTCCAAAAGTTGGGCGATCCGGCTTTGCGCGTCCGCCTGATACCCGATCCCGTCGATCAATTTATGCCGCAGCGCCTCGTCGGCCAGAAAGACGCGCCCGTCCGCCAGCGGCCGGACCGTTTCGATCGGCAGCGTGCGGTTCTGCGCCACCAACCCCACAAACCGCTCGTGCATCGCGGTGATGATCTTCTGCACCATCTCGCGCTGCGCGGGCTTCACTTCCTGAAACGGGTTGAACAGGTCCTTGTTCTCCCCGGATTTCACGGTGACATCCCGGATCCCGATTTTGGCGGCGAGTTCTTGAATGTTGTACGCCTGCAGCAGGACGCCGATCGAACCGGTGAGCGTGGTCGGATGGGCCAGAATCGCATCCGACGCCAGCGCGACGTAATACCCGCCCGAGGCGGCCACGTCCCCGAGCAGCGACACCACCACACGGCCTTTGGCCGACGCCTTGAAATCGCACAGCGCCTGATACAGGATATCGCTGTCCGTGATGCCGCCCCCGCCGCTGTTGATCTCCAGAATGAGTCCTTCGACCTCCGGGTCATGCTTGGCTCTCCGGATGGCGCGCAGGGCCGTGGCCGCATTGCCCGCATACCACGAGGAATCCCCCAGCATGATCATCCCGCTGAGCGGGATGCGCACGACTTTGACCTCGCCGCAGCCTGAGGACCAGGTCTCGATCAGGTTCGGCGCCTCATCCTCGCCCGCTTCCGGATGCGCGCGGAGCGAGTGGACCCACGCCGCGACACCGTGCTCCCCCGCAACGTTGAGCGCGTGGAGACTCCCCATCACCAGCGCGGCGGTTAACAGCCCGAACCCGATGAACATCCCGATCGCCAACGCGCAGCCGAACCCGCATCCGCGCCCCGGTTTCGGCGTATCCCGATTGTCTGACATGTGCGCCCCCTTCTTCAACCCGATGCGGCGCAGTATAGCAGACCCTTCCGGCACAGCAAAGCGTTACCCGAGCGGAATCGGTTCCCGCGGCGGAAAACCGGCTGCACGCGTCCGGGGATGGAGCCCGCCCCCTGAGGAACGAAGGGCCGTCGCCCGATGACCGTGCGCGGGGGGAGGGCGCCGTTCCGCCCGCGCCGCCGTGCTTTTCACTCGTGCCGCAATGCCTCGATCGGATCCAGGGCCGCGGCCCGCATCGCCGGGTACAGGCCGAAGACAATCCCGATTCCCACGCTGATGCCGAACGCCAGCGCGAGACTGTACGGCTGCACGACGGTGGGCATCTCCGTGAAGAATGTGATGAGAAACGGGATCGCCACGCCGAGGACCAATCCCACAAACCCGCCGCCGATCGACAGCACGCAGGTGTTGATCAGGAACTGCACCACGATCCGGCTGCGGCGCGCGCCGATGGCCCGCCGGATCCCGATTTCCTTGGTGCGCTCCGTCACCGAAGCCAACATGATGTTCATGATGCCGATCCCGCCCACGAGCAGGCTGATGCCCGCGATCGCCCCCAGCACGATATTATACGTCCGCTTGGTGCGTTCCGCCTCACGCAGCAGCGTGAGCGGCACATCGATCCGGAAATCCTTTTTCTTGTGGAAACGTTCCAGCACCGCCTGGATCGCCTTGCTGCCAGCCTCGACCACGGAGGTGTCCGCCATCTTGACGATGATCTGGCTCAGCTCAACCTTCTCGCCCTCCATGCCGCCCGCCGAATAGCGGATGTTGGCCTCGCCGAAAAATTTCGTGCCGGTGGTGATCGGGATGTACGCGTCCGCCTCGCTGTCCGGCGCGCGGACCGACCCGCCCGTCTCATTCTGCACGATGCCGATGACCTCGAAGACCCCCGAGGCGATGCGGATCCGCTGACCGATGGTCTGCTCGGCCGCCAGCAGCCGCCGCACCCCGTGTTCGGTCAGGACGCAGACATTCGCGCGCATCCGCATGTCGTTCGCCGTCAAAACCCGTCCGGCCAAGAGCGGCCGCTGCACCACCTGGAACCACTCGGGAATGGTTTCCACCACCCGCATCTCCAACTGGCGCTCGCCCAGGCGCGCGTTCCGGCGCGTCATGCGCGCGGGCACGGTCATCATGACTCCCGGCACGGTCTCGCGAATGCGCACCTCGTCGTTGTACAGCAGCCCGTACACGGCCAGTTTGCCGCGCTGGGCGCCGGAACTGCCGCTCTCCTCGGACCCCGGTTTCACGGAGAGCACCATGATGTTGTCGCTGCCCAGCCGCTTGATCGACTCCAGCGCCTGCTGGCTGGCCCCTTCCCCGACCGCCAGCATCGCGATCACACTGCCGACTCCGAACACCATGCCGAGCATCGTCAGGAACGAGCGGGTCTTATGCCGCCACACATCGGTGAGGCCAAGCTTCACGAACGGCCAGAAATAGGTGATCTGGTTCACGCTTCGGCCTCCGTGACCGAGAGGATCTTGCCGTCTTTGAGAAGGATGCTGGCTTTGGCGTAGGTGGCGATGTCCGGCTCGTGCGTCACGAGGACCACGGTCTTGCCCTGCTCATACAACTCCTGGAACAGGTCCATGATCTGGACGCTGGTGGCGCTGTCCAGATTCCCGGTCGGCTCATCGGCCAGCAGGACCGCCGGATCGTTGGCCAACGCGCGGGCGACCGCCACACGCTGGCGCTGCCCGCCCGACAGCTCGGAAGGCAGATGGCGCAACCGGTGCCCGATGCCGACACGCGCGGCCAGTTGCTCCGCTTTCGCCTTGCGTTCCGCCTGCGGCAGTCCCAGATACAGCATCGGCACTTCGATGTTTTCGCACACCGTCAATTGCGGGATGAGATGGAAACTTTGAAACACGAACCCCAGATTCCGCAGGCGATGATCACTCAGGGCGTTATCATCCATCTCCGCCACATTCACGCCGTTCAACCAATACGCACCCGACGAAGGCCGGTCCAGACACCCCAGAATATTCAGCAGCGTGCTTTTCCCGGAACCGCTTTGGCCCATGATGGCCCAGTACGAACCCCGGCGGATCACGAAGGAAACGCCGTCCAGGGCCCGGACTGTTTCATCGCCAACCCGGTAATGCCGTTCCACCTCATCCAAGCGCACCACCGCATCGGGATCGGGTGCGGCCCACGCTGTCGTCCGCACGATCATGGCATCCTGCCGCCCGCGGGCGGCCCCTCCCTGTGCCGCGCCGGCGAGGGTGCGGAGGCGCGCTTGGCTTTGTTGGGCGCGCCGTTCCGGTTGCCCGCGCGGGCGGGCGCGCCGCCCGAAGGGGCCACCGCCTCCTTGACCTCTTTTTTCTGCTCCTTCACCGGCGGCGCCAGCATGACCTCCTCGCCGACCTTCAGTCCCTCCCGGATGTGGATCATCCGGTTGTTGTCCATGCCCACGCGCACGATCCGCGGCACCCACTCCCCGTCATCGCGCACATAGACGCGCGGCACGCCGTCCACGCGGACCACGCACTGCACCGGCACATAGAGCGCGTCTTCATACGTCTCTTTGACCAGTTCGACATCGCAACTCATGCCGGGACGGATGTTGACCTCCTTGAAATCGCACTCGATCTCGCATTTGTACAACTTCAGATCCGGATTCAATTGCGAACTCTGGCCGTCCGGCAGGATCCCGATCTTGACCAGGCGCCCATCAAACACGCGTCCCGGGAAGGCGTCCACTTTGACACGCGCCTCCATCCCGTTTTCGATCTTGTTCAGGCTGGCTTCGGGAATCATCACCTCCACCACCATGCCGGACTCCAACGGGATGTAGATCAGTTCCTGACGTTCCACCGCGGTGGAACCCACCGCCAGCGGTTTGATCCACCATTGGCGCCGGGAGATCAGGACGGTCGAGGTGTACAGAACGATCCCGTTGGTGGGCGCGTAGATTTTACTCTTCTCGATCTGAAAGTTCAGTTCCGCCATGCGGTTGGTGGCCCGTTCCAGTTCCCGCTGCCGCGCCTGCAGTTCCGTCTCGACCTGGCGCAGCGTGGCCTTGTTTTGCCAGGCGGTGCGTTTGAGCGCGCGCGAGGCTTTCCGCGACGCGCTTTCCAGCGTCGCGCGCTGCTGCAGGACCGTGAAGTTGGTCAGCACGCTCATTTTGGTCTCCGCCATGGCGAGATCGAGTTTTTTACGCTGCAGGGCCAGCTGATCGGCCTGCAGTTCGGTCCGGGTCAGAAAGTTCGCCTTGGCGAGGCGCTGCGACCACTCCAGCCGCTCATCCGCGCGTTTCAGCTCCTCATCCGCCAGCGCGACATCCGCCTCCGATTGACGCAGTTGCTGCGGATAATCGCCGTCCTGAAATTTTTCCAACGCCATCTTGGCCAGCATCATATCCACTTCCCGGTCCAGCAGCGCCGCTTCGCAATCCCCCTCGGTGATGCCGAGTTTCTCCTGCGTGATGATCAGGTTCGCCTCCGCGTTGGCCACGACGATCTCCTGCTCGTTGCGTTTCTCGATGAGGTCGCTGGAATCGAACTCCAGCAGCAGGTCGCCCGACTGCACGTTGACCCCCTCGTCAATCACCCAGATCACCGTGTTGTTGCCCTCCAGTTCGCTGGCGATCACCACTTTGTCACGGCTCTGGATCGATCCGCCCGAGGTGACCGCGATCGTCAGGGGGCCCTGCTGCACCGTAAAGACCGGCACGGCCTCATCGGTTTTGTCCTGTTTGCCGAACCAGAGCCAGGTCGCGGCCCCGAGCGCCAGAAGCGCCCCGATCAGAATCCGTTTCGTTCTCGCCATCTTTTTAACCATGGTTGCCTCGGTCCGCCGTTTCGTGCCACATGCCGTCTTCCGCGATCTCGAACACGCCCATATCCCGCCGCAGCGCCAGCTCGCTGAGCCGCCACTGGATCATGGCGGAACATAACGCGTTGCGCGCCGACAGCATCGCGCTTTCGGCCTCCAGAATGTCACGCATCGAGGATCGGCCCGAAAGCAGAAAGAGGTTGTTGCTTTCCAGCCGCAGCCGGGCCACGCGCATGGTCTCCTGCCGGTTCTCATACGAAGCGCGGGCCGCGATCAGATTCCGGTATCCGCTGCGGACCGCCTGTTTCACCGTGTCCTCCATGGCCTCCAGCGTCCGTTTGGCCTGCTCCAGTTCGATCAGGCGCTTCTTGAAGGCGTTGCGCTCCCGCCGCCGGTCCCACGGCAGGGAGGCCGAAAGCCCGCCCTCCAGCGCCTCGCCGCCGTCAAACCCGTCGCCCCCGGTCTCGCGCAGCCGGTCCAGGCTGGCGCCGCCCTGAAGCGTCAGGTCCGCGCGCAGGGCGTCCGCCGCGATTTTCACGCCGCGCGCCACATCCTCCAGCGCGCTGCGCGTGATGAGCAGGTCATGCCGTTCGGCCAGCGCGATGCGGCACGCCTCGGTCTCTTCAGGGAAGGCCCCGACCGCATCCGACGTTCGCCGGGCCAGCTGCTCCATCTCCTTCTCCAGCGTGTCCAACTCGCCATCATCCAGAGTGATTTTCGCTTCCGGGGGCAGGCCGATCTGAATCTTGAAGGCGTCCAGTTTGGCTTCCATGCTCTTGCGGGTGTTGATGACGCTCTCGCCCGCGTTCAGCAGATCGGAGCGCGCCTGGTCAACCTGAATACGCTCCATCCGGCCCGCCTCGAACCACATTTCGGCGCGGCGGCTGTTCTCCGACAGACGGCGCTCGTTCTCCACGGCGTTCCTCAGGCGCTGGGCGTATTCGAGAACGTCGTAAAACGCGCTGGCCACCTCGTAGGCGTATGTTTGACGGTAACGGTCGAAGCTCCAAATCGCGACCGTGAGGTTCCGTTCCGCCTGGGTCAGCGGCTCGCGCACGATTTCCCGTCCGGCGCCGCGCAGGAGCGGCAGGGTCATGGAAAGATCGCCGGTGAGCCCCAGCGAACGCCAGTCGTCGCGCAGCAGACTGACCACATTCAGCGCCAGATTTCCGGCGACCGCGAGTCCGGCCTCGGTCCGCCTGGCCGCGCCTGCGGAAACCCCGCCGCTGGCCTTCTCGATCCCCGGATCTCCGGAGAGCAGACCGAACATCATGCCGCTGAAGGTCGTTCCGAACCGGTACTGCTGATAATCCAAATCCAGCGCGGCCTCAAACACCGCCTCCTTGAGCCTCTGATACGAACGGTCGTTTCGCGCCGCCAGACACAGGGCATGCGGCAGCGTGAGCGCGATGACCCCGTTGGAGACGCTCAGGTCGCCCACATGCGGAATCGCAGGGAAGATGACGTTCTGCTCCCCGCGCGCCGCCGCGAGCAGCGCGATGCGCAACGTCAGCGTGTCCGCCGGGCGGCTCATGTCAAACGTGTTGGTCGATCCGGTCTGCCGCTGCCAGTAGGCGGTCGCCAGCCGGGTGCCGGTCTCATCCGTCTCCAGCACCGCCCGCCCCGGCGTCATGCAGGCGACCGGGGCAAGCAGACAGACCCCCGCCACTCCGAACACGGCCAACCCGTGCCTGACACGCTCCTTTCGCAGGTATGATCCCGCACGCCTCATTCGCCTCCCCCAAATCCTTTTTGCCCGCGCATCCCCGCGGCTTCCCCAAGCCCCGGCCCGCGCACACACCTTCCCCAACACATTCCGTCTCACATCTGCCGCGCCCGGTAGGATTCGACCTCCCAATTCTCGATAAACTGGCGCGCGGCGTCACACAGATACCGCAACCCGCCAAACGCGCGCGCCAGCCGCTTGACCTCCGCGCCGTCGCGGGCCAGATCCAGCGCCACCCGGGCCACGCTCTCGCGCGGCCCGACGCCCAGCACCGCCGTGCCGGTGACCACAACGCGCGGCGCGTACCCGTACACGGACCGGAACGCGCGGAGATTCTCCGGCGTGACGCGCCCTTCGAACGGATACGACTTCGCGTACACGACATGATCCGGCGAGATCGGCCCGGTTCCCACATCCAGCATGCCGGATACGGCCATTTCCGCCGCCTCGGCGCCAAAGGTCTCCGACAGCGTTTGTCGCCAGCCGGCCACCTCACGCTCCGCAGGCTCCGGCCCGGCCTGCGTCCCGCCGTCCAGATGCGCCTCGGCGTACTCGCGGGCCAGCCGCTCCGTCAGGCTGCCGTACACCGCATACACCGCCTCCGCCGTGTCGCCCGAAACGACCACGCCGTGATTCTGAAGAAAAATCAGGGCGGGCTCCGCGCCGTGCTCAGCCGCATAGGCCCGCACCGCGGAGCGCACCTCCCGGCAAAGCGTGTAGCCGGGGTCCACATACGGGATCCAGAGCGCCTCAGGGAAGAGGCGGGCCGCGGCCGCCTCCCCGCCGACCGCGCAGGTCATGCCGTTGCAGGCCGCCGGGTGCGTGTGCACCACGAAGCGGGCCGCGAGCGTGTCGTGCAGCGGCGCCTCCACCGAAGCGCGCCCCGGCGTCTCGGGCCGCACCGCCGCGTCCATGCGTTCCTTAACCCAAGCCTCGCGCGCCGCGGCCGGCCCGTCCGGCGGCGTCTCCCGATAGAGGCGCGCCAGCCGTGCGCGGTCCAGCGCGACAAACCGGTCGGGGGTCAGCGCGGCGAGCGTGGTGCCGGAGGGTTTCACCCAGAGGGTGTCCGCCTGTTTGCAGGAGGTGTTGCCCCCGCCGCCTTTGACATGCTCCGCGGACCCGAACGCATGCGACAGTTCGGTAACCGCTTCGAGTAACGTTCTGCTCTCCCAACCCACGCCTTGCCCTCCGCTCACCGCTTCGCCAACACCTGCGCCTCATACCGCCGGACTTCCTTAAGCCAAACCGGATCCGGCGGCACATCCTCATCCAGGCAAAACTTCTCCCAGACCGCGCCGAACGGCATCGTCTTCGCGGTCTCAGTCCACACCAGGCGCGCGGTCAGGTCGCCTTCCCGCTCCGCCTTGCGCATGGTCTCGAACGGCTCCAGCAGGGCGTACAGCAACGCCTTCTGCATGGCGCGCATGCCCAGCACCCACGCCGCGATCCGGTTGATGCTCGCGTCAAAGTAATCCAGCCCGATGTGCACGCGCCGGAACTGATCCAGCCGCACCAGCTCCTGCGCGATCGCGATCAGCTCGTCCCCCACCAGCACCACATGGTCGCTGTCCCACCGCACACCCCGGCTCACGTGCAGCAGAATGCCCGGAACAGAGAGCAGGCAGGCGGAGAGTTTGTCCGAGATCGTTTCGGTCGGATGGAAATGCCCGGCATCCAGGGTCAGCAGCTTATGGTTCTTCACGGCGTACCCCATGTAGAACTCGTGGGAGCCGACCGTGTAACTTTCCGCGCCGATGCCGAAAAGCTTGGATTCGACCGCGTCCAGCATGTGCCTGGGGTTCAGCTTCTCCGCGAAACACTCGTCCAGCGCGTCGTTCAGGATCTTGCGCGGGGTTGCGCGGTCGGCCGGGATGTCCTTGTAGCCGTCCGGGATCCAGACGTTGTTGACGCAGGGCGTGCCGAGGGCCTTGCCGATGGCGGCGGCGATCCGGCGCGTGGCCCGGGTATGCCGGATCCAGAAATTACGGGTGCGTTTGTCGCGGCTGGCCAGTGAGAACCCGTTGAACCGGGGATGCGAGAAGAGGGTCGGGTTAAAATCCATGCCCAGCCCGTTCTGTTTGGCCCAGGCGATCCAGTTCGCGAAATGCTCGGGTTGCAGCGCATCGCGGTCCACCCGGCGTCCGTCCTTGAACTCGGCGTAACAGGCGTGCACGTTCACGCGGTGGAAACCGCCGATCAGCGAGAGCGCAAAGGCGATGTCCCCGCGAAGTTCCTGCGGCGTCCGCGCACGGCCGGGATAATTCCCCGTGGCCTGGATCCCGCCCGTCAGGTCGCCGTCAGCCGCTTCGAAGCCGCGCACGTCGTCGCCTTGCCAACAGTGCAGCGAAACCGGGATTCTGGCCAATTTCTGGAGAGCCGCCTCCGCGTTGACCCCCAGCTCCGCATAGCGTTCGCACGCGAGGTGATACGCAGCCTCGATGTTCTTTTTGCTCATGGGATCGCTACCTTTCTTAAAAGGGGAGAAGGAGGATAAGTCTACCCTATTTCCGCCGCGACATCAACCGATGTATGCGTCGCGCGAAAGACGCGCAGCGAAAAAACCTCTCATGAGGTTTCCAATCGAACTCCCCTGCCCCTTGTTTGGCCCAGAACTGAGGAACTGACCTCCTCCTGCCGCTTGAGAATCCGACGCCAATGGCACGCAGCGTCGTCCTGGAGCGTATCGCCGCAATCCCCTTTTTGATCCGGCGCGGCGTAAACCAAAACTGTCGCAACCGAAGATCAGCCAATGGCGTCAGGTCCGACACATCGCTGCCAGTCATGTTGATGAAGTACAGCGGCAAACCGCGAAGCGGCTCCAACGGCGAGTCCACACCATATGTGCCGCCACCAACATCCTTGGCCACTCATCCCATCACCCCCTGCCCCTTACAGTTTGAAGAGTTCTCGGTAGCGCGGCGCCCAGTAGGTGAGGATCAGATCCGCGCCCGCGCGTCGGATGGCCGTCAGCGATTCCCGCGCCATCTCGTCCCGGTCGCCCCACCCCCGCTCGGCGGCCGCGATCAGCATGCTGTATTCGCCGCTGACGTTGTAGGCCGCGAGCGGCAGGTCGGTGCGTTCCCGCAGGCGGGCCAGCACGTCCAGGTAAAACAGGGCGGGCTTGACCATCAGGATGTCCGCCCCCTCCTCCTCGTCGAAATCCGATTCGCGCAGCGCCGCGCGCAGGTTGCCGCCGGAGGCCTGATAGCCCTTCCGGTCGCCCGAAGCGGGAGAGGAACGTTCCGCCTCACGGAACGGCCCGTACAGGGACGAGGCGAATTTCGTCGAGTACGCCATCAGCAGGGTCTGGTCGAAGCCGTTCTCCTCCAAAGCCGCCCGGATAACCGCGACCTGGCCGTCCATCATGGCGCTGGGCGCCACCACATCCGCGCCGGCCGCGGCATGCGAAACCGCCACGCGGGCGAGCAGACCGTTCGCGGCGTCATTGTCCACCGATCCGTCCGGCGCGAGCGGTCCGCAATGACCGTGCGCCGTGTAGGCGCACAGGCAGACATCCGTCATCACCACCAGCCCGGGATAGGCGCGCCGGATCGCCGGGATCGCCTGCTGCACCACTCCCCGCTCATCGAACGCGCCGCTGCCGCCCTCGTCTTTGGCCTGCTCGGTCTGCCCGAACAGCAGCACCCCGCCCACCCCCTGCGCCGCCACGGGTTCGAGCGCGCGCAACAGGTGATCGACACTCATCCGGTTCTGTCCCGGCATGGCGTCGACCGGCTCACACCGGTTGCGCCCCTCCACCACGAACACCGGCCAAATCAGGGATGACGCAGGCGGCGCGGGATCGTCGAACAACCTTCGAATCGCCGGGGTGCGCCGCAACCGGCGCAGGCGGACTTCCGGAAAACGCATGCGGACCTTCCTTTCAATCCGGGATGAACAGCACCTGGCCCACACGGATCGAGGACGGGTTGGTGATCTTGTTGGCCTTCATGATCGACTCCATGCTCTTGCCGTATCCGCGGGCGATTTGGGAGAGGGTCTGTCCCCGTTCCACTTTGTGCTCATACCCGGAACCGCTTCGGGCGGACGAAGCCGGGGCGGAGGGCGCCGCGCGTTCCGCGGCGGCGCGGGCCGCTCTGATTTCCGCCTGCTGGCGCGAGGCGATCGTCTCGATGCGTCCGGCCAGATCGTCGGTGATCTCTTTGCGCAGCCCCTCGCGTTCGGCGCGGACACGCTGCAGCTCCTGCCGCAACGCGCCCACTTCCTCGCCGGAACGCTGCATGGCCGCAAGGTGCCCTTCCAGCCGCGTCAGCCGCGCCTCAAGCAACTCCTGATTGCGGTGGACCGCGGCCACCTGTTCCGCAAGCTGCCGGAACTCCAGATTCATCTGTTGTGTGCTGGTGGCGATCCGCGCCACCGTCGGATCCGGACGCGGCTGCGCCTCGAACACCGTCCCTTCGAACATCGGGGCCTGGCACCCCGCCGCACATCCGAGTCCCGCCGCCAGCAGCAGCGCACGCTCTCCTGTCCGCATCCCTCCTCCTTTCCCGTCCGTCACAGGCAGGGCAAGAAATAAAACAACAGCCAGACAGCGGACAGGAGCGCGAGAAACACGAGAAACGCGCGGCTGCGCGCCTCCCGGTCATCGTCCGCCGAAGTGCGGCGCAATTGCCGCAGCCCGCCTGCCGCGATGTAATGAAAGAGCCGGTTGCGGCTGCGGCCCCCGAGGGCCGGGCGCCGGCGCTTGCCGAAAAAAAGGCTGTTCCCAGCCGCATCCTCCCGTACATCCAGGCGCCACGATGCGGGTGTCCGCCTCGGGCCCGCGCCAACGAACACGCTGTTCGGGCCCTGCTTGAGCACGCGTCTGACGGTAACCGGTGACATGCCTTTCCAGCCCCTCCTCAAGGCACCTCGATGATCTGACCCGCGCGGATGCGCCCGTCCGCATCAATCCGGCCCCGGTTCGCGTCGCGGATCCGTTTCCACTGGGTCGCGTCCCCGTAAAACTTCTCCGCGACCCGGAAAAGCGTATCCCCCGGCTGCACCACATAGGTCCGGTGCGCCCCCTCCCTGCGGGGCTTTTTCTCCTTGCGGCCGTCCTGTCCGAACAGCGAAAGGGCGGACAGCGCATCCTTGTCCGGCGTCACGTCAATCGGCGGCGGGGGGGTCATCGTTTGGGCGGCGGGCGCCGATTCGGCCGATCCGCCGGTGAGCCGCGACTGCACTTTCCGGAGAACCGATTCGGTTGTCGGCGTGTCCACCACCGGCTTGCGGACTGGGTGCGGCTTCTCTGACTGCGCGGTCAGCTCCGCCGCCTCCTCGCGCAGGGCGCGCAACGCGCGGGCATCGGTCCGCTTCGGCACCTTCGCGTCCGCCGCGTCGCGGGCCGCTTGGGCCGCCTGCCCCGCGGTCGCCTCCGGCGCGGCAGCCTCCTCCACGCGCATTTTGCGCAGCAGGTCGCGCAACCGCTCGTTCTCCGCCTGCAGGCGCGTCCGTTCCTGCTCCGCCGTGGTCTTGGACTCCACGAGCATGGACTTTTCGCCTTCCAGCGTGGTGATGAGCCGGTTGAGCCGGTCATTCTCCTTAAGCAGGTGCGCCTGGGAGATCCCCTGCACCGAATCCCCGACTTTCCGCAGGATCTGGGGAGCCAGCAGTTGTTCGGCAATGCGGATCCGGTCCTGGGCCAGCGTACTCTTTTCCGCTTCCGGCCTCAAATAGAGATATTGCTTGTAGTGGTAGATCGCCCCCACATAATCCTCGGCGTGGTCATGAAGCAGCGTGGCCAACTGAAAGTGTGCCGAAAAAGAGTGGGGCTCCTCGATCAGCACCCGGTTGTAAAGCCGGATCGCCTCCTTCAGGTCGCCCGACTGCTCGGCGGCGAACGCCTTCCGGTAGAGGGAAGACTCGCGTTCCGCACTCTCGGCCTCCCGCGCGCCGGACTTGCGGCACCCCGCCCCGGACAGGAGCAGGACTGACCACAATGCGATAACCCCGTATCGAACCATCACAAAAACCCTTCCGGAAAGAGATGCGACCCCGCATTTTTGGTTTGGTTTCCGCGTCAGGCCGGCATATCATGTCCGCACTTTGGTTTTAAGGCCACCGCGCCTCAAAACGTAATCCATGCGTGATCGTTTATTGTACTGATCTCCTGAAGAATGACCACTGAAAACACGAAAAAACTTTGGCATTCGGCCCGCGCCGTTCTGGGCGGGAACGGATGCCTGAGCGTCATCATGCCGGTTTACGGCCTGGAAAAAATCATCGGGCAGAACATTCAGGCCGTCTGCGATCTGCTGCGCGACGCGATCCCGTTCGAGGTGCTCCCTGTGGATGACGGCAGCCGGGACGGCACGGCCGAGGCCATCCGGCAGGCGGCAGGCCGGGACCCGGAGCATGTGCGCCCCGTTTTCGTCCAAGTCAATGCGGGGAAAGGCAACGCCCTCAAGTGCGGGTTTGCCGCCTCCCGCGGCTCGCACGTCCTGCTGCTGGACGGCGATCTCGATCTGTCGCCCGCGCGGATCACCTCGTTTTTCGACGTCATGGCGGAAAAGCGGGCGGACATCGTGATCGGCTCGAAGCGCCATCCCGAATCCGTGATTGACTATCCCTGGCATCGGCGCCTCGCCAGCGTGATCTACTACACGCTGGTGCGCCTGCTGGTGGGGCTGCCGGTCACGGATACGCAGACCGGCATGAAACTCTTCCGCCGCGAGGCCCTCGGCTGGGCTTTTGACCGGATGCTGGTGAAGGCATTCGCCTTTGATCTGGAGATCCTCTCGATCGCCCATGCCCGCGGGTTCACAGTGGCCGAAGCGCCGGTCGAAATGCATTTCGGCAACAAAGTGGGCTGTCTCTCGTGGTCCAACGTCCGGCAGGTGATGAACGACACGCTCGCGATTTTCTACCGCCTGCGGGTCCTGCGGTATTACGGCAGCGTCGAGGTGGCGCCGCCCGCCGCCCGGCCCCTGACCGTCTCCGTGGTCATCGCCTGCCCGGGACCGAGCCCGTACCTCACGGAGTGCCTCCAGGCGCTGGCGTTGCAGACGTACCGCTCTTTTGAGGTGATCGTGCTCCCCGACGAACCGGCCGCGCTGCCGGAGTACCCCTTCACGCTGCATGTGCTGCCCACCGGCAGGACGCGGCCCGCGGAAAAGCGCAATGCCGGTCTGCGGCGGGCGCAGGGCGAAATCGTGGCGTTCCTCGATGACGACGCCTACCCCTCCCCCTCCTGGCTCGAGCACGCCGTCAAATACTTCACCCTGCCGGATGTCGGCGGCGTGGGCGGCCCCGGCGTCACGCCGCCCCGCGACCCGTTCCTGGCTCAGGCGGGCGGACGCGTCTTCGCCAACCGCCTGGTCTCCGGAAACTACCGTTACCGCTATCTCGGGGACCGTGTGCGGCCGAGGGTGGACGACTTCCCCAGTTGCAACCTGTTCGTCCGCACGGAGGTGCTCAGGGCCATCGGTGGTTACCGCACCGATTTCTGGCCCGGGGAGGACACCCTTCTGTGCGCCGACATCGTGTTCGGGCAAGGGAAACGGATCGTGTACGACCCATGGGTCCAGGTGTTCCACCACCGGCGCCCGCTCTTCGGCCCCCATCTGCGGCAGATCGGACGCTACGCGCTACACCGCGGTCATTTCGCCAAGCGATTCCCCAACACCTCGCTGCGCCTGAGTTATCTGCTGCCTTCGCTGTTCGTCGCTGGCGTGATCGCGGGCGCGTTCCTGGCCGCGCTCTGTCCCCCGTTGCGCATCCCGTACGTCACGGTTCTGGCCGCCTACGCGGCGCTGACCCTGCTGTCGAGCCTCACCCCGCATCCGGGACTCTGGCTCGCCGCCTGGCTCGGGGTGATGACCACCCATCTGGTTTACGGCGTGCGCTTCGCCCAAGGGTTGCTGACCCGCCGGATGCCCTGCGAAACCGGAACTTTCGATCACCCGTCCGAAAAACCGGGCGACCCGTAACCGGCGTACCCGGAGGCCGCACGCCACCCCCGAACGGCGGTGAGGAATGTCGCGAACGCACGGCCCCTCACCGCTGACGCTGGCCCCCGGAGGGCCGAGATGACTCCCGCCAAGGCGCAGAGGATGACATGACGATGCCAAGAGGAAAACACCGAAACACGCGGCAGCGGATCCCGCAGGTCGCGCTGTTGCTGGAATCGTCGCATGAGATCTCGCGCGGCATGCTGCGCGGCATTCTCGAATACGTTCATCTCTACGGGCCCTGGGCCCTGCACCTGGACTCCGGCGGTGCCAACGACCAGAAGCTGCCGGATCGCGCGGCCTGGCGCGGCTCGGGCATCATCGCGCGCATCCCCAACCCCCGCGTGGCCTCCGATATCGTCGCGGCGCGTCTCCCCACCGTGATGATCGACCCGGTCGACGCGTATCTCGACCCCCGCCACCCGCTCGCGCGCTGCTGCCGCGTGACCTGCGATTCCACCGCCGTGGCCCGGTGCGCCGCGGATTACTATCTGGCCAACGGGTTCACGCGGTTCGCCTTTGTGGGCGAACCTTCCGGCCTGAACTGGTCCCGATGGCGTCAGGAGGCGTTCGTGAACCGTGTCGCGGAGGCCGGTTTCGTTTGCGACGTCTACCCGCCCCCCTCGGAGGAGGAATGCGCCGCATGGGAACTCGACCGCAAGCGCATGTGCCGCTGGCTAGCCAGACAGCCCAAACCCCTGGCCGTGTTCGCCGCCAATGACGCGCGCGGCAGACAAGTGCTCAACGCCTGCCTGGCCGCCGATCTTCCGGTGCCGTACGAAGTGGCCGTGCTGGGCGTCAACAACGACGTCATGATCTGCGAAACCAGTCTGCCGCCGCTCTCCAGCGTGGCGGTGGACATGGAACGGGCCGGGTTCGCCGCCGCCGAGCTGCTAGACCAGCTCATGCGCAAATCCCTGAAACGACAACGCTGCGTGACGTTCGCGCCGCAGGAGGTGGTGGCGCGCGCCTCCACCTGGCGCCTGCAGGTGAATGACCGCCTCGTGATCCGCGCCCTCGAGTTCATCCGCATCAACGCGGGGCTGAATGTCCGCGTGCCGGATGTCGCGGACCACGCGGGCGTCACGCAGCGTTGGGTCGAGAAGCGTTTCGCCCAGACGCTCAACCGTTCGGTGATGGATGAGATTCAGCGCGTGCGCATGGAAACCGTCCGTTCGCTCGTGGCCAAGAGCGCCCTGACCTTTTCCGCGATCGCGCAGCGCTGCGGGTTCATGAGCGCCAACCATCTCGGCGTGCTCTTCCGCCGCACGTTCGGCAGCACCATGAGCGACTACCGCCATCAGCACGCGCGCCCGGCGGCCGCCGCGCGGCGGCGCTGACGCGGAGTCCGGACGCGGCCGGTTGTGCCGCAGCGGCCGGAGCGCGGGCGCGCGCATCCGGCCGCATCCGGTGCCCAAGACGCTTAGGGCTTCAGCGCCCGCCTGGCCGCGCCATACGCATCCCACCCGTCCGGCGCGAAATACAGTTCGAGAAAGCGGCCGATGAGCTGACTCCCGCGGGCGTTGGCGTGGACCGCATCCGACTTGAAGGCGCCGAGGGGTTGTTTGGAGGCGGTGAGATGGCGCATCCACGGCTGCGTGACATTCACATATTCGGCGCGCTCCTCGCCGGCCATCTTGAACAGCCGGTCGCGGTATCCGGTGCCCGCCGGGTCCGGATCCGCCGCGTTCTTCGGATCATACGGGTCCAGCTCCTTGGCCCACGGCCCGCCGTACACGTCGGTCATGACCGCCACCTCCACCTCCGGCAGGGCCGCGCGCGTCTGGCGGATCACCGAACGGATCGCCTCCACATCCCCCTTCTGGCTGATGCCGCCGATGACCAGCAGATCCGGCTTGTGGCGCAGCACGTAGTTCCGCAGGTGTTCCGGCTCCTGATAGTACCAGCAGCCTGTGCTGCCGCGCACCGAAACGATCTTCTCGATCCGGCTGCCGGGATACGCGCGCTCGATCAGCTTCTCGAAGTGCGAACTCTGGATGTTGTTGATGATGCTGTCGCCCAGCATGACCATGCGCACCGTGCCGCCCGCGCGCAGCCGCCCCAGGGTCTTGGGGAGCCGGCTCCAGCGCCCTTGCGGCGGCTTGTAGGTGATCGGCTCCAACTGCAGGAAGAGCGTGTCCGCCAGCGCGACTGGCGAAAGCAACCTCATGGGGCTGGCGTCCTGTCCGTTGACGGTGAGCCAGCCGATCCGCGCAACCCGGCCTGTGCTGCCGGGCGGCAGGGCTTCGGCCACCCGCACCCGCACGGCATGCTTCGTGTCCGGAAGCGGGTCCGCGAACATGCGGTGAAAAAGATGATACGCGTTGTCGCGGGCCTGCGGGTCGAACACGGCGAGCCGCTGCCACGGCCCGTCATCGACCGCGACCTCCAGATCGCCCGAATCCGGACCGGTCACGCCGTACAACCCGGCCGCCGTGCCGGTGAAGTGCAGGGTCATCACCGGACCGGGCTTCTCGCAAACCGCCACATGGAAAATCGCGTCCACGGGGCTCAGTTGCCAGCCCAACCATCCCGCGGGATCCAGATCGCCACGTTCGTAATTGACCAGCGTGGCCCGGTTCCACAACGCCGGCGTCAGCGGTTGCGGACAGGCGTGCCGGACGGGCTGCTCTGGTGCGGGTTGCGCCGCGCACCAGGAAAAGAACGCGCCGACCTCGTCGCGCAGCAGCGCATCGCGCTCATCCGGCGCGCCCTTCCACTCCGGTTTGCGCGCCGCCGCTTTCGCGAGATCCACGCTCGGAATCCCGTAGTGCGCCGCAACCTCCTCATGCCAGCGGATCACATCCGGCGTCCGGCCCGCCCGGTACGCCGCCACAAAGGAGGCCTCCGGCTGGTGGAGCATCAGCATGTCCCGGGCCGGGTTCCGCTGCCGGGTCCGGTGAACCAGCCCCTCCAGGGCCGCACGGACCTGACGCTCCGTCTGTCCGATGTCCTGATCCGACAGGTCGATCAGCGTGAGCGCGACATTCGGCCAATCCGTTTCCGGCGCCACGGAAGGGCCGTCCGACATGGCCCGGAAGGTTTCGATGACCGAGGAGCAGTTGTCGGGATAGGCGCGGCCCCACGAAAGAAAGGGATAGACGCCTTTCGCCCCCGGAAACGCGCGGGTCACCAGCGGGGCCACCAGATTCCTGACCCGGCCGCGCGGCGTCTCCGTCGTACACCCGGCATAGAAGACGCACCCGTTCTGCGTTTTGGCGCGCCAGATACGGCTCGCGTTCGGCAACCCCTGTCGCGTGACGCACACCGGATCTTCCGCGCCGCATGCCGCCAGAACCGCGAGCCCGCATAGCATCATCCCCATCCCTCTTCTCCGCATCGTTTGCCCCCTCTTTCCCTATCCGGCGGGTGACTCCCGCCCGCACTGTTCGCCGAGCCCCTCTCGTTCCAGAACTCCCGCCCCACCCCGGGTCACAGGGTCCGGGCATCCGCCCGCACGGCATCCAACGCCTGTTTCGCCGCACGCGCCGCGTCCCATCCGTCCGGCGCGAAATACAACTCCAGAAACCGGCCGATCAACTGGCAGCCCCGCGCGTTGGCATGGACCGCGTCGGACATGAAGGCGCTGACCGGCTGTTTGGACGCGCACAGGAACTGCGCCCACGGCCGCGTGAGGTTGACGTATTCGACTTGTTCGGCCTGCGCCATGCGGAGCAACCGCTCGCGGTATCCGTCCCCGTTCGGATCGGTTTCCGCCAACACCTTGGGATCCCGGATGTCGATCCGTCCGATCGTGCCGTACACGTCGGTCATGACCGCCACCTCCACCTCCGGCAGGGCCGCGCGCGTCTGGCGGATCACCGAACGGATCGCCTCCACATCCCCCTTCTGGCTGATGCCGCCGATGACCAGCAGATCCGGCTTGTGGCGCAGCACGTAGTTCCGCAGGTGTTCCGGCTCCTGATAGTACCAGCAGCCTGTGCTGCCGCGCACCGAAACGATCTTCTCGATCCGGCTGCCGGGATACGCGCGCTCGATCAGCTTCTCGAAGTGCGAACTCTGGATGTTGTTGATGATGCTGTCGCCCAGCATGACCATGCGCACCGTGCCGCCCGCGCGCAGCCGCCCCAGGGTCTTGGGGAGCCGGCTCCAGCGCCCTTGCGGCGGCTTGTAGGTGATCGGCTCCAACTGCAGGAAGAGCGTGTCCGCCAGCGCGACCGGCGGCATGCGGGAGATCTCGCCCGCATCCCGTCCGTTGACCAGAAACCAGCCGATCCGCGCCATGCGGCCCCGGCTTCCGGGCGGCACCGCCTCCGCCACGCGAAGGCGCACCGTGTGCTCGCCATTCGTCATCGTCCAGTCGGCCATCGTGTGGAACAGGTGATACCGGTCATCCCGCGCCGTCCGGTCAAACACCTCCACCTTCTGCCACGGTCCGTTGTCCAGCGACCACTCCAGATCTCCCGCGTCGGGTCCGGTCACCCCGTATACGCCCACCGCGTCGCCCGCGAAGGAGAGCGACATCACGGGGCCAGGTTTCTCGCAGACCGCAACATGGAAAATCTGATCCAGCGGACTCTGCTGCCATCCCAGCCAACCCCCGGGGTCCAACTCGCCGCGCTCATAATTCACCAGGGTGGCCCGGCTCCAGCTTCCCGGACGCAACGGGCCCGGACACGGATGGCGGACCGGACGCCGGTTTTGCGGCGCGCCGTCTTCGCGCAACAGTGCGGCGACGCCCTCCTGCAGCAGCGTTTTCCGTTGCGCGGGCGTGTCTTGCCACGTTTCCCGCTTTGCGGCCGCGCGGGCGAGATTCAGACTGGGAATCTGATAGTGTTCCGCCAGACGCTCATGCAGGCAAACCGCCGCCGGCTCCCGCCCCGCGCGATATTCGGCGACGAACCGCCCGTCCGCGGGATAGATCAGCGCCAGATCGCGTCCGGGGTTTTGTTGCCGCGTCCGCCGGATCAGGCCCTCCAGCGCCGCGTGAACCTGCGCCTCCGGTTTTCCGATATCTTCCGCGGCGAGTTCGATGACGGTCAGCACCACACAGGGCCAGTGGTCGGCCCGGCTGGTCGCGGCCGGAGAGGACATGGCGCGGAACGTTTCAATGATGGACGAGGCGTTGTCGGGATAGAGGCGATTCCACGCGAAGAACGCGCGGGTGAGCCGATTCGTGGGGAACACCTCCCGAACCGCGCCCTTCAGCAGATCCCGCGTGCCGCCCGCGCGGTTGGCCGCCTCGCCGCCGATGAAAAAAACGTTGCCCTCTTCCCGCCCCTCGCGCCACACGCGGACCGCGTTCGGCACCCCGCCGCGCACCCGGCATATCTCCTCCGCCCGCAGGCCGCC
>JAVEYH010000012.1:10860-47694 GCA_034003585.1 Kiritimatiellia bacterium | reverse complement strand
CCGTTCCGAGCGGTTCTGAATTACCGGTGGCGTCGTCACTCCATCCAGCCTCCGCGCCCCAGACGCCGCCCGCGGTCCCTAAGCCCGCGGCGTCGCCGTTGTTGTCCCAGTAATTCGTGGCGCCATGCACCTGGGCCATTCCGCCTGTCAGAACCAGAACCGCCATGCTCCATGCCGACATATTTCGTTTCATCGCTTTTCCTTTCCCGCGGACAGCTGCCTGTCCGGTTTTCCGGTTCATGGCTGACCTTCACCACACACGGCAACAGGATATCCGAGCGGCATAAAAACGGTCAATCCCCAATTCGGCCGCGGCAGACCGTTTTCGCGTTTCGCGTTACGGAAAAAGGGGGCGCCGCTCCCTTTGCGAGATTCGCGGGAAAACAAAGCGGAAAAGAGAAAACCGGGAGACCGGATGCGGTTTCCGTTCCCGGCCGGATGGGAAATGGGGTATGCTGTGCGGTGTCCGGGAGCGGGACCGGAAACGTGTCCGGTCAGCGGTCCCGGTGAGGAGCCCACGGAATGAAACGATCACGCGCGCTGCTTGCCGGTCTGGTTCTGGTCAGCTCAGGCTTGCAGGCCGGGGAGGGCGACTGGCAGAGAGGCTTTCTCGGGAAGGCGGATTTCAACGGGACACGGAAGGGGTGTTCGTCCGAAATGGAGTGGGAGTTGGTTTTCACCCGCAAAGGACGCGCGCTGGATGCGACGGGGACGGTGCATGAGGTCAATGTGCCGGTGTTCAGCCGCGAGGGGCTGAGAATGGCCGGGGGGCGCGAAACCGAGTGGGACGCCTCGTCCGGACCGGTCACGAACCGTGCCGAGATCTTCCAGGCGCGCGAGACGTTATCGCTGCCCCCGGTCTTGACGCAACGGATGCCGGAGGATGATTTCACCGTGCTGGTCACCTTCTCGGTATGCAAAACGGGAGGGCTTTATCAGACGGTGTTCGAGCAGACGCGGCGCCAGCGCTGGTGGCCCGCGCTGCACCTCGGGTTCCGTTCGCAGCACCGCCATCAGCTCACGCTGCACCATGCCGACCGCGCGGACCCGAAAGCGAAGCGTTTCGCCGAAACCGGTGTCCTGCCGGAGACCGGGCGCGTTTACACGGTCGTGCTGACCCGTCGGCGCGGCATAGCCAAGGTCTGGGTCGACGGAGTCAAGCGGGCGGAACTGACAGGGATTCCGGTAGAGGACGTGAGCGACTGGAACCTCGGGTGCGGCGGTCCCGAGCGCGCGCTGGACGGGCATCTCCGAACCTTTGCGGCCTGGGGCCGGGCGTTGGGGGAGGAGGAGGTCGCGGCCATCGACTGGAACGCGTTGCGTGCGGCCGCGCCGGTCCGCGTCACCCCGCTACGCTATATCCGCCATCTGGCGCGCGGCTTCGAGCCCCGGTCCTACTCTTTTCAGATTCGGAACCTCTCTGCCGCGGCGCTGGAGGGGCTGGCGTTCGAATGGGAGATCGGAGGCCAACGTTTCACGCAACCGGTCGGGCGGCTGGAAACGCAAGGCGAGCGGGTGATCGACGTGCCGGTCCTGCTCACGCTGAAGCCCGGTGACGCGGTCCAGACCTTCTCCGTGACGGTGGGCGGCCAAACGCTCAACCGGCAGTCGATGCCCGTCACCGTGACGCCCGCGCCGGTGCCGGTCGGCCAGCTCCAGACCTCCTCTTGGTGCCAGTTCCTCCCCGGCGAGCCGGGCTACACCATGGCCACGGTCCGGCGCTGCGCCGACGCGATGCTGGCGGGGCTCCACTGGGGACCGGTTCAGTTGCGTTGGACCGGCTGGGCGCGCGCCGACCATCCGGAGGACCGGGCGCTCACGACCCGTCCGGAGCGTGGCTACAATGATTTTTATTTCAACGGGCGGATGCGGGAGCAGATGCGCGTCTGCACAGCCGGGATCGTCCGGCGGCTCGCCTTCTATCCCGCGCTCACCCACATCGACATCAACAACGAGTACAACCCGAACTTCCAGGTCAATTTCAGCGACCCGGCCCGGCAGTATGCCGCGGAGCGTTTCGGCCTCGACCTCACGCCCTGGATGGGGAATGGCAAACGCGAGCTGGTGCGCCCCATCGGACGGCTCTCGCCTGTGCTGGCGAACTACCCGATCCCCGCCAGCCGGATCATTCCGGCATCCGATCCCCTCTACCGCTGGCATCTCGACCGGAAGGGACCGCACGGCGATTCGGAGAGTCTGCTCAACCAGCACATTGCCGCGGCCATGAGGCGCGAACGGCCCGATGTGCTCTCCGTGGTGGCCCCGCTCACGCGCCGCCTCGCCCTGCGCGGGTATGACGACCGCATCGACATCGCGCAAACCTGGTGCTACACGCCGGGCTTGCGCGTGGTCTGGCTGCAGGAGGCGCTCACCGCGCATATCCGGCATCAGCCGCGGATGCGTTCCTCCTCCTTCCCCGCCTTTCTCCATATGAATGTGGGGCCCTATCCGGCCATGCCGTCCGGCGACATCTTCGCCGCGTCCTGCTGGGCCTCGCTGATCCGTCCCACCTCCATGCTGGTGCTGTTCCAGGCGCTCGAAATGGTGCGGGGGCACGGGCTGCCCAAGGCGGAGATCGACGCGCTGCTCGGTTCGGCCGCACCCGGCGCGGAAGAGGCGGCGCGTGTCATCCGGGCCAAACGCCTCTCCTTCAAGGGCGATCACCCCTCGCTCGCGCCGCGCGTGCGGCGCCTGCTCGCGGAGGAACTGCCGCCTTTCCGTGCCCTGCTTCCCGCGTGGGAAAACGTTCCGCGCCGGATCGCGGTGTACTCCTGTTTCGCGGACAGCCTGTTTGCGGATCAGCGCTGGCCGACCGACTACACGCCGCTGCTGGCGGAACTCACCCGCTCCGGGGTCGCCTACGATCTGCTCTTCGATGAGGATTTCGCGGGCGACCCGAAGTTGCTCGACAGGTACGACATGGTGTTCATCCCGAACCTCGCGTACCTGTTTGAACCGGCGTGGCAGGCGCTGCGGACTTTCGCGGAGACGCCCGGCCGCGTGCTGGCGGTGCCGGAAACGGCGCACCCTTTCTTCCCGGAAGCCGTGCCGGTGCGCGACACCGGCCGGGCGCTGTCCGCGGAGGGGCACGCGCGCATTGTCCGGGAGGTCGAATCCCGGTTCGGCACGGACGCCGGACGTCCGGCGGTGATCGAGGCGTTGGACGCGCGGTTGGCCGAGGCCGCCGCGCAAGGGGCGGGCGCGGGCCCCTTCGCCCCGCTTCTCGGTCGGCTCGGGAGGCTGGACGCCCGCTGCCTGATGCCGCACACGGCTTTGAACGTGACGCGGCTGGACGGCACGCACTTCCTCTCAGTGGTCAACGATTTACGCACTTGGGGGCCGGTTTACGGCCATTTCCGCGTGTTGCCGGAGCGGGGGGTGCGGCAGACCGGCGACGTGCTGTTCCGCAGCGAGCTCGGCCGGTTCGCCTACAACCTCCGCACTGCGCGGCAGCTTGCGGTCACGACGGCGGGCGGTGGCCGGTCGCGGCTGACGCTCACGCTCGACGGCGGAGACGCCGCCATCCTGTTGCTGAGCGAACGCGAATTGGGGACGTTCCGCGCCGGGATCGCGCGCGAGGGGGCCTACGTGCGCGTCACCGGACAGGCCTGCGACACCGCGGGCTGCGAGATCGACGTCTCCCTGCCGTGCCGGGTCACGGTCGAGGGCAGCCCGGACTATTCCGGCGCCGCGCTGTTCCGCAAAGGGAGACTGGACTACCGCTTCCCCTTCGAAGGCGCGGTGCCGACGGTCACCCTCCGTGAGGAGGCGACCGGCGCGACCGTCACGCTGCGGGGCGCGCCGCCGCGATAGGGACGTTGTCAGGGGTTGTCGCCCGCGCGCTCGTCGAGCATGGCGTCGCCGATGTTCAGGCAATCCTCTTTCAGGCGGCGGTAGACATTCAGCAGATCCATCAGCAGCACGATCTTGATGGGTTCCGCCTGCGGGTGATGGTCCGTCAGCCGTTTGAGCTGCGCGGCCCGGATCTCTTTGATGCGCTGCGAGATGACATCGGCCGCGGCATGCATGTTGGCGAGCACATCGGGCGCCGCGCTCTTGCCCAGCCGGAACGCCTCGGTGACCATCTCCGCCAATCGCGCGCAGGCGTCATGCAGGGAGAGCAGTTCCGTCTCGCCCTCCTTGGAGAGGTTCATCCCGTTATGGCGCATGCGGTGGATCATCTTCAGCGCCGCGCGGACCTCATCGCTGACCGACTCGTACTCGTCCGCCACGCGCAGCAGCATGCGGGCGCGATAGGCCACGTCCATCGGAAGATGGGCGGACATGACCTTGCCGAGAAAATCGGAGACCTCGTGCTGGACCCGGTCCAGACGGTCCTCCTGCTCGAAAATCCCGCGTTCGCGATCCTCACTCGTGTCGCCGTTCAACACCGTCCGGAAATCACCCAGCATGGATACCGCCACCGCGGCCATCCGGTCCACCTCCTGGCGCGCCTGTTCCACGGCGATCACCGGGGAAAGCTTCAGCGGATCCACGGCGGCGAGGTGCGGTTCCTCGCGCACGCCGCGCTCCGGCACCAGCCGCCGCACCAGCGCCGTGAACGCGCCGAGGAAAGGCAGGAACAGGCAGGTGTTGATCAGATTGAAGCCGGTGTGGACGATGGCGATCGGCGCGGCGATGTGGGGGTAGACGACCCCGCCGGTGGCGGAGGTCGCGGCGTGCGTCATGGAGGGGAAAAAGCGGTGGGCCAGCGGCACGAAGACCGGAACGAAAAGCGGGGCGAGCAGCACGACGCCGATGCAGTTGAAGAGCGTGTGGGCGAGGGCCGCCCGCCGGGCCTCGGTCGAGGCGGTCAGGGCGGCGAGCCAGGCGGTCACCGTGGTGCCGATGTTCATGCCGAACACCAGCGCCGCGCCGGTCTCGAACGAGATCACGCCGTTGTAGGCCAGTCCGATGGAGATCGCCGCGGCCGCGGCCGAGGACTGGATGATGCCGGTGACCACGGTTCCCGCGAGCACGCACTTCATCACCCCCCAACCGTCGCCCGCGTGAAACAGGTGAAACCACTCGATGAAAGCCGGGTCGTCCCGGAGCGGCGCCAGGCCCTTGCTCATGAGTTCGAGCCCGAAGAGGATCATGCCGATACCGAGACAGGCGAGGGCGATGTACCGTACCCGTTCGCGCTTGGAGAAGAGGTAAATCAGGGCCGAGACGGCCAGGATGATCATGCTCTGATCGCCCAGTTTGGTCGGCATCAGAACCACGATCCAGGCGGTGGCGGTCGAGCCGATGTTGGAGCCGACGACCACATTCACCGCCTGGCGGAGGGTCATCACCCCCGCTGTCACCAGGCCGACCACCATAACGGTGACCACGGAACTGGATTGGACGATGCCGGTGACCACGGCCCCGGTGGTGATGCCCGCGAAACGGTTGCCGGTGACCGTGGCGACGATTTTCCGGAGCCGTTTGCCCGCGACCGCCTGCAAGCCTTCGGAGAGTTGGCTCATGCCCAACAGAAAGATGCCGAGTCCGCCTGCCGTGTTGATCAGAATAGAACTGAGGGATGTCATGGGTTGTCGGGACGGGCCAAATGAACACAGACGGCCCGGAACCGGACAGGGCGCTGTGACGCCCCCTTTTTTATCGGAATGCCGTGGCGCAGTCAAGAACGATGGGGGTTTCGGGATTGCTTTTGCGATCGGAAAGGATTTTAATACCGACAGTACAGGTGTGCGGAGGGTTCCGCGGCGCCGGATACGTTTGAGGGAAGGGGAGAATATGAAACGGATGTTGATCGGCGCCGCATGCGCGTGCGCGCTGGCGGGGGCGGGGATGGCGGCCGGAGTGTTGGAAGAGGGCTTTGTCCCGCTCTTCAACGGGAAAGATCTGGCCGGGTGGACCGGCGCGACAAACGGGTATGCGGTGGAGAACGGGATCCTGTTCTGCAAGGAAAAAGGCGGCGGCAAGCTGCTGACCGAGAAGCAGTACGACAATTTCATCCTGCGCTTCGAGTTTTTGCTCTACACCAACTCCAACAACGGGCTCGGGATCCGCTGCCCGGCTGCGGGCGACGCCGCGTACAACGGCATGGAGCTGCAGATCCTGGACGATTCGGGTTCCAAGTACACCGCGCTCAAGCCCTATCAGTATCACGGCTCGATCTACGGGGTGGTGCCGGCCCAGCGGGGACACCAGAAGAAGGTGGGCATGTGGAATTTCCAGGAGGTGCGCGTCATCGGTTCGCGGATCACGGTGATCCTGAACGGCGCGGTGATTGTCGATGCGGATCTTTCGGCCATCAAAGAGACAATGGACGGCAAGCCCCATCCCGGTCTGCATAACGCCAAAGGGCATGTCGCCTGGCTCGGGCACGGCGCGCGCGTGGATTGGCGCCATATCCGCATCAAGGAGGTGCCGGCCGATTATACGGTGACCCAGCCGACCGACAACCGCGCGCCGGAGGGGTACACCCTGCTGTTCAACGGCAAAGACCTGACCAACTGGAAGGGGGTCACCAGCGCGGAGAAGTTCAACAGCCCCCTGGTCCGGCAGCAGGCCGCACCGGAGAAACGCGCGGCCATGCAGAAAAAGGCGGACGAGCTGGCGCAGCAGCACTGGCATATCCGGGACCGGGTCCTGTTCTTCGACGGGAAAGGCTACAGTCTTGCGACCGCCAAGGATTACGGCGATTTCGAAATGTGGGTGGATTGGCGATTGCTGTCGGTCCGCGGGGACAGCGGGCTCTATCTGCGCGGCTCGCCGCAGGTGCAGATCTGGGATGCCCACAATCAGTGGAACATCGGGTCCGGTGGGCTGTACAACAACAAGAAGAACCCCAGCAAGGCGCTGAAGATCGCGGACCGCCTGCCCGGCGAATGGAACACCTTTCACATCAAGATGGTCGGCGAGCGCGTGACGGTCGAACTCAACGGCGAACGGGTGGTTGACAACACGGTGCTGGAAAACTACTGGGACCGCAACCGGCCGATCTTCCCCAAAGAGCAGATCGAGCTGCAGTGCCACGGCGACCCGCTGGAATTCAAGAACATCTACATCCGCGAGCTGTAAAGCGATCCGCTCCGGATTCCGGACGCAGGGGCGTGCCCGGAAACGGGCACGTCCTTTTCGTTGCCGTTTCAGGTGGGGACGCCGGAGGCGGCGAGGGTCACTTCGAGCACAAGGGCGTCGTGCGCGAAGGTGTAGGGGGAGGTGATTCCGCCGCGGATGACGCCCGCCAGTTCGCGGAGCTGGCCTTCGTAACGGTCTCTCACCACAGGGAACTCGATTCTCTGCGAGCCGGCCTGATACGTTCCGTCCGCCTTCTTGAGCTCCAGCAAAACCTTGTTTGGACTGCCGAACGACTCGAGAGGGGCGAGGACGACCGTTCCCTTGGAACCGCAGATGACCAGGCTGCGCGGATTGTTTTGCTTCACCTGCATGCCGTTCGCGGAAAGGGTGACGAGCGTGTGCGGATATTCCAGGACGGCCGCGCAGTTGTCTTTCGCGTTGTTGACCGCCCCGGGCGTGCTCTTCAGGAATGGCGTCACCTTTTCCGGACGCCCGAGCATGGAGACGATCACGTCAATGAGGTGGCAGCCCAGGTTGTACATGATGCCGCCTTGGAAATGCGAGAGATACTCCTGGTAAGCCTGGTTGCCGTAATTATGGCTCATGTCCGCCTTGATTTCGTAGATGTCTCCCAGCAGGCCCTCGCGAACCGCCTGAATGCAGAATCGGATGGCCGGGTTTGTGCGGAGCATGTAGCCCATCTGGAAAGGCAGCTTTCGCGCCTCGCACCCCTTCAGCAGCTCACGGTACTTGACAAGGTCCTGGCAGGGCGGCTTATCCATGTGCATCGCCAGATTGTGCCGCATGCACTGAAACGCGGCGTCCAGCAGGTATGAGTTGGCGACTTCCACCATCGCGAGCTGAAGGCCGGGATAGTTGAGCAGTTCGTCCTCGCTCAGCTTGCGTAATCCTTCGTATGGCTTCAGCCCCCCGCTATGGAAACGGATTTTGCTGGTTTCCCGGTCGTCGACATATCCGACAACGTCAAAAACGTCGGGCAGTTTGCGCAAGGTTTCCATTTTCCCTTGGGCGTGCTCGTGGCAGATCCCGAACTGCGCCACCTTGATCCGTTGTCCCTTGTTGAGGGCGTCCGACGCCCACCCCTGTCCCGTGAGCAATCCCAGATTCGCCAAGAAGGCGTCCCGCATGAAACCTCTCCGTTTCAGCATCCGTTCCTCCTCCCTTTCTTTCTGTTGGCATTCCGCCTGCGATCAGGACACGCGTCAAGACGTATGGTTCAGGAGAGGCGCGACTTGAAATCCTCGTACCCGAACGCGCGCACGATCCGGATCGCGCCATGCGGTTCGCGCACCGCGAGCGACGGGAGCCGGATGCCGTTGAAGGTGTTGGTCTTCACCATGGTGTAGTGGGCCATGTCTTCGAAGAGGATGCGGTCGCCCGGCCGGACCGGCGAGTCGAAAGACCACTCCCCGATGATGTCGCCCGCAAGGCAGGTCGCGCCCGCCAGCCGCACGGTGTGCGCTTTGACCCCGGGGTCCGCGCCGCGGTCCGCCTGCGGCCCCGGCGCGGCCTGGCCGCTCCAGCCGGCGTCGCGGAACACGCGCGGGCGGTAGGGCATCTCCAGCACGTCCGGCATGTGGCAGGCGCACGAGGCGTCGAGAACCGCGATCGGCATGCCGTTCTCCACCACATCCAGCACGGTTGCGGCCAGGGTCCCGGCGTTCAGCACGCACGCCTCCCCCGGTTCCAGATAAAGGGTTTCGATTTGCGGATGGCGCCCGCGGAAGGCGTTGAGCGTGTCGCAGAGCAGGTCGAGGTCATACCCCGGCCGGGTGATCAGATGCCCGCCGCCGAAATTCATCCAGCGCATCCGGGGCAGCAGATCGCCGAAGCGGGCTTCGATCGCCGCGAGGGTGCGGCGGAAGGGGGCGGCGTCCTGTTCGCAAAGCGTATGGGCATGGAGCCCCGTGATCCCGTCGGGCCGCTCGGTTTGCAGCGTTTCGCTCCGGACGCCCAACCGGGAGCCAGGCGCGCACGGGTCGTATAGGGCCGTGGTGCCCTCCGAGTGTTCCGGATTGATACGCAGCCCGCAGGAAAGCTCCCGGCCGGCCGCGGCCAGCACCTGGCGGAAAAGCCGCCACTGCGCCAGGGAGTTGAGCGTCACATGATCCGCCAGCGCCGCGATTTCAGCCATCTCCGCTTCGGAAAACGCGGCGGCGAACGCATGCACCTCGCCGCCGAACAGCTCGCGCCCCAACCGCGCCTCATGCACGGAACTGGCGCAGCAGCCGTCCAGCGCGCGCCGCAGCAGCGGAAACACGCTGAACATGGAAAAGGCTTTCAGCGCAAGCAGGATGCGGCAGCCGGTGCGGCGCTTGACTTCGCCCAGCACCGCGAGGTTGCGCTCCAGCGCGGCGACGTCGATCACAAAGGCGGGCGTGGGGAGGGTCATTCAGGTCTCCAGAGGCGTTTCAGGTGACTTACGGGCGGAAAACGGCAAGACATCAGATGGAATGGGGGCGCGGGCTGCGTTCGCCTTCATGGGCCGCGCGCCGGGTTTGCAGGGCGAGCCGCGCCAGGAAGGCGTCGAGCAGCGCCGACATCACCGGCGCCGTCGCGCGGGTTTGCTCGAGCACTTCCTCATGCGACAGATGCGGTCCGCTGATGCCCGCCGCCATGTTGGTGATACAGCTCAGCGCGGCGGTCCGCATTCCGGCCGCATTGGCGACAATCGCCTCCGGAACCGTGGACATTCCCACGGCGTCCCCGCCCATGCCGGCATACGCGCGGATCTCGGCCGGGGTTTCATATCCCGGTCCGGCCGTGAACACGTAAATCCCGTCCGAAAGGGGCGTGTCGGTGTCGCGTGACGCCTGACGCAACCGATCCGTCAGGCCCGGGTCGTACACGCGCGACTGGTCGGGAAACCGCGGTCCCCAGCCGGGAAGGACCGGGCCGGTCAGCGGATTCAGCCCCACGCTGTTGATGTGGTCGCGGATCAGCATCAGGTCGCCCGGCTTGAGGTTGGGGCTGATCCCGCCCGCCGCGTTGGTGATCAGCAGGTTTTGCGTGCCGAGCCGGCGCAGCAGCTCAACCGGCAGCACGACCGGTTCCCACCCCGCCCCTTCGTACCAGTGGCGCCGGCCCAGAAAAGCGGCCACACGCGCCCCGTGCCGTTCGAACAGCACGAACCGGCCCGCGTGCCCGACGACCGTGCTGGCGCCGAGGCCCGGGATTCGGTCATACGCGATCTCCGCGAGCGGCGCGTCGGCGGACAGAGCCTGGCTCCAGCCGGAACCGAGGATCAGCCCGCAATCGGGTGTCCGGTCGGTGCAGGGGGCCGGCAGGGAACGGAAGGCGTCGTCAAACAGCGAGGTGTTCATGGCAGATCCGAATAGGTGACGCGTCCGCCGCAAATCGTGAGGCGGGCGCGTGCATGAAGTGTCCAGCCCTCGAACGGCGTGTTGCGGGAGCGGGAGCGGAAAGTTTCCGCTGCCACGGTCCAGGGCGTGGCCGGATCGATCAGCACCAGATCGGCGGGCAGACCCGGGAGCAACGTTGGCGCGGGTTGGCGGAGCAGCGCCGCGGGAGCGCAGGTCCATCGCGCGACCCAGTCCGCGGGCGGCATCCCTTCCTCCTCCACCAGGATCCGCCAGCTCACGCCGATCGCGGTTTCCAGTCCGATGACCCCGAACGCGGCGCGGAGAAATCCGCGTGTTTTCGTTTCCGGCGTATGCGGGGCATGGTCGGTCGCCAAGAGGCCCAGCGTGCCGTCGCGCACCGCGTCGCGCAGCGCGCGCACGTCCCGCAGGGTTCCGAGCGGTGGGTTCATCCGGAAATGGCCGTCATCGGAGGGGATCTCCTCGGCCGCCAGCGCGAGGTGGTGCGGCGTGGCTTCCGCGGTCACCGGCAGGCCCTCCGCGCGCGCCGCCCGGATGGCTTCCGCCGATTCGGCGCAGGAGACGTGCTGGATGTGCGTGGCGCAGCCGGTCTCCCGGCAGAGGCGGATGTCGCGCCGCACCGCCTCCGTCTCCGCTTCGGCCGGAAAGATCGGCCAGCCGCTCGCGCGCGCGATGGGGCAGTCGCGCGCAACCCCGTTTCGCGCGATCGCGGGGACCACCGCATGGTCCATCACCGGTTTGTTCAGCGCGCGGGCGCGCGTCATGGCGCGCCGCATCACGTCATCGTCCGCCACCATGGCGCCGTCATCGGTGAACGCGACCGCCCCCGCCCGCGCGAGCTCCTCCAGATCCGCAACCTCGCGGCCCTGACGGCCCCGCGTCACGCAGGCCGAGGGGAGGATCCGCACCGGCAGATCGCCGGCGGCCTGTTCCCGCACCCAGGCCGCGGAGTCGCCCGCGGGCGAGGTGTTGGGCATGGTGACGACGTGCGTGAACCCGCCGGCGGCCGCCGCTTCCGCGCCGGACTTCCGGGTTTCTGCCTGCGTGTTGCCGGGCTCGCGGAAATGCACATGGACATCCCAGAAACCCGGCGCCGCGATCATCTTCCGGGCGTCGATCCGCCGCAGCCCGTCGGCCGCCGCGCCCGCGTCCCGCAGGATGCCGCCGCGAAGAACCAGATCCGCAATCTCATCCCGGCCGGCCGCCGGATCGATCACCCGCACGCGTTCTAAAATCAGGTTCTCCATGCCGCCAAAGTATACTGGGGGACACCGCGCGGTCAAGCGTACGGTTCCGCCAAAACAATGGGTGCGCGGCGTAAAAGGAAACGCGCGCTTCTGGAAGAGAGGCGGCTTCGGCCGGGGAGGCGGAGGCGGCACATGCGACGGCACGGACGGGGACAGAGGGGACGGCCGGGGCCTTTTTCGCATGGGGGACCTGCCCGGGCTCCGGTAGGCACGGCCCGGTTCAGGTCAGGCCGACCAGATCGCGGATATCCTCGAAGGAGAGTGTCCGCATCAGCGCCGCGTCCGTGGTGCCGAGGGTGGCCTGGATGACGGCCTGTTTTTTCCGTTGCAGGGCCAGGACCTTCTCTTCGACCGTGTGCTCCGCGATGAGTTTGATGCTGTAGACGGTGCGTTTCTGCCCGATGCGGTGCGCGCGGTCCGTGGCCTGGTCCTCCACGGCCGGATTCCACCACGGGTCCAGGTGAATCACCATATCCGCACCGGTGAGGTTAAGCCCGGTGCCGCCCGCCTTCAGGCTGATCAGGAAAACCGGGATCGAGGGGGTCAGGTTGAAGCGCTGGCACTGGGCCAGCCGGTCCTGCGTGGACCCGTCCAGATAGCAGCAGGCAATGCCGCGCTGATCCAATTCGGCGCGCAGGAGTTTGAGCAGGGTGACGAACTGGCTGAAAACCAGGATGCGGTGGCCGCCGTCCATCGCCTCGTCGAGCAGCTCGAAAAAAGTTTCGAATTTGGCGGAGGGCGCTCCGTAGGCGCCGGGCGGGTGGTGGTCCTTCAGCAGATCCAGATGGCAGCAGGCCTGGCGCAGGCGCATGAGCATGGCGAGGATCTCCATGCGCGAGCGGTCGAACCCTTTGGCCCGGACCAGATCGCCGATGGAGCGGCGTGACGCGGCGAGCAGGTCCGCATACACCTTCTGCTGGTCGGAGGTGAGCGGGCAATACGAGACCCGGACAAGCTTGTCGGGCAGGTCCCGGGCCACATCCCGCTTAAGGCGGCGCAGCAGAAACGGGTGAAGTTTACGGCGCAGTTTGGCTTGCGCGAGTTCACCCCCGCGGTCGCCGGCCGCGATGGGCAGCTCATAGCCGAGGCGGAACCCCTCGTATTCGCCCAAATACCCCGGCATCAGGAAATCCAGGATCGACCAGAGATCGGCCACGCTGTTTTCCACCGGCGTGCCGGTGAGCACCAGTCTGCCGACGGCGTGAATCTGTTTGGCCGCCACGGCATTCTGCGTCGAACGGTTCTTGATGTGTTGTGCCTCATCGAGCACGACAACCGCGAACCGCAGGGCGCGGTAGGCTTCGAGATCGCGGCGCAGGAGCGCGTACGAGGTGATCGCCAGGTCGCACTCGGGCACACGCGAAAAGAGCGCGGCCCGGTCGGGGCCGGAGAGGATCACGCGGCGCAGGTGGGGGACAAAAGTCTCCGCCTCGCGGTTCCAGTTTTCCACCAGGCTGGTGGGACAGACGATCAGCGCGGGGTTTCCCCGCGCTTGGGTGTCGCTCCGCGGCAGGCTCAGCCAGGCCAGGGTCTGTACGGTTTTGCCGAGCCCCATCTCGTCGGCCAGGATGCCGTTGAAGCCGGCCTCCTCCAGAAACCGCAGCCAGTACACGCCCTCCTTCTGGTAGGGCCGGAGGATATTCTCCAGCGCGCCGAGCGGGATCGGGGCGAGCCGCGTGCGCGCGCCGCGGTTGCGCGCGCTGGCGCGGTCACGCCAGTCCGGCGGGTCTTCCACGTCAATCCCGTCGAGCGCGCTGAGCGAGGCCTGCACAAAGGGGGCGTAGACCGGGGGCAGCAGGAAGTGGCCGGGAGCGGCGCTTTCGCGGCTCGGGCAGTCCTCGAACACGGCGCGCATGGCGTCCACCGCCTCCCGGTCGATCAGCAGGGTGGCGCCGTGATGCTCGAGAAACGCGTCGCCGCGGTTCAGGGCGCGCTGAATTTCGGCGGGCGGCAGCAGCGGACCGTCCGGCCGGTCGAAATCGAACCCCACGTCAAACCAGTCGGAATCGGTCTCGCGGATCCGCACCACCGGCGTGATGACCGGCAGGGCGTCGATGAGCGAAGCCAGTTTGCCTGCGAAGGCGATTTTCCATCCGGCGCGGCCCAGGGAAGGGTAGCCGGTGCCGAGGAAATTGAGCACCGGCCGTGTGCCGACCAGCGTGTATTCGGGGGGGGTGCCCTCAAAACCGTACGCTGCCAGAAGGCGGCAGGCGGCGGCTTCGGCGGCGGGGTTGCGCGTGCGGTACTTGAGGATGTCCGAGGGATCCGGCAGCGCGAGTTCCCCCTGGGTTCCCGGGGATCCTGCGGGCAGGGTGTGGGGGCCGTAGCAGGCGGAGAGCGTGGCCCGGAGCGAGGCTTGGGAACCTTGCAGCGTGAGACGGAAGACCGGCTCGCCGGGCTCGGTCACGAACAGGTCGGGCGGCACCTCCATCTGCACCGGCGTGTGCGCCTCGAGGGCGGGCAGGTCACGGTGGAGGAAGGTCAGGACGCGGTCCCGCGTGACGACCTCATCGCGGCAGTAGATGCTGTGGTACGGGACGGGCAGGACATTTTCCATGGGCCACAGGTGGCCGTTGGCGAGAATGCGGCCGCGCCGTCCGTGCACGAGGAAGACGGGCAGGCCGCCGGTTTGGAGGAACGGGAGTTCCGCAAAGGGGTAGACGATCAGATCGCCCGAATCCGGATCCAGATCCACTTTGAGCAGAGTCTTCATGGGGATCTGCTCGACCGTCAGGGTCTCGGCTTCGGCCGTGCGGAGAATCGCCTGCGCGGCCACATCCAGAAGATTCAGAAAGTCGGCGGCGCCCGCCGTGAAGCGTTCGGACGGGGGCCCGCCGACGATATCCTCGATCACGGTGAGCAGGGTGTCGTCCGCGTCAGAAAGCGCGAGCCGTGAGCCGCGCGAAACCGCGGCGGGGCCGGTGAGGCCGGAAGGCAGGTCGAGCTGCAGCCGGACCGCCACCCCCGTATGGCGGAATTCGGAGACCCAGTCCGGAGAGAGGGTGAGGACGAGCCGGGCGGGGAGGCCGTCCGCGCCGCGCTGCAGGTAATCCTCCGGGCGGATTTGGGCGACGCGCCGGGCGCGCCGCTGGTCCTCCCGGTATTTCGCGTCGCGCTGCGGATCGGTCCGGCGCAGCATCAGGGTGATGCCGAGGGCCACGACGTGGGGGCAGACCAGCCCGCTGCGGACATGGGTGGGGCAGGGGCACTGGCTTTCGATCAGCCCGTTCGGCAGGAGGCGGAAGCGGGTGCGGATCTCGGACGCGCCTTCGCGCGCGATCACGCCGGAAACGGACTCGCCGCGGAGTTCGGCCTGGAGCACCGCGCCGCGTTTCACCAGCCTTTCCGCTTGCGCATACACCTCCGGGCCGCCCCACGCGACCATTTGTTTCCGGGTTATGGCGGAAAGCGGCATGGGTCAGGGTGCCGGGACGGGCGAGAGGTGCGGCTCGTGCAGCGGCCCTTCCACCGCGGACTCCCGGACCGGATGGCGCATGGGTTGCGGCAGGGTCATGACGCTCAGCATGCCCCAGGCGATCAGCCCCGTGATCAGGCCGACCAGCATGCCGATTTTGAGCCATTCGAAAAAGGCGATGTGCAGGTGTCCGCGTTTTTCCAGCAGGCCGAGCGCGACGATGTTCGCGGTGGAGCCGACGGCGGTGATGTTACCGCCGAAACAGGCGCCGAAGAGCAGCGCCCACCAGAGGATCGAGAATTCGGCGGAACGCTCGACCAGGGTTTGGATCACCGGCGTGAAGGCGGCCACGAAAACGATGTTGTCGACGAACGCCGAACCGAGGGAGGCGATCATCAGCACGAACGGCGTCATGGCGCGCGGCCCGCCGGTAACGCTTTCACTGAGCCGGAGGGCCAGGTTCCGGGTGATGCCCTGCTCATCCAGTGAGCCCGCGATGGCGAAGAGCAGCATGAAGAAGAGCAGGGTCCACCACTCCACATCGTGTTCGATGTAGTGGCGCGCCCGCTGCGGCCGGTAAATCATGAGCAGGCCGGCGATGATGAGCGGCGTGATGATCAGGAAGGCGTTTTTGTTTTCGGTGCCGGTCAGGCCGAGAATGGTCTCGATCTGATGATGGAACGCGATGATGCCGACCGTGGCGAGCAGGACGAACAGCCCCCGGCGGTACGGGATGCGGATCATGGGGGCCAGCCCGTGCTGGGCGGTGCGGTGCTCACCCATCTTGGCCGACATCTCGCGGATCGGTTTGCGGAACCAGAACAGCACCACGCACAGGGTGGCGCACAGGGAGACGAACGCGACCGGGGAGGCTCCCGCCAGAAACTGGCTGAAATTGAAGCCGGCCTTGTTGCCGATGAAAATGCCGACAGGATTGCCAAGCATGGTGGCGGCCGAGCCGATGTTGGTGCAGAGAACCGCGATCAGGACAAACGGCGTCGACTTGATTTTGAGGGTGTCGCAGACCTGAAAGACGAGCGCGAGGACCACGACGATCGAGGAGACCTCATCCACCACACTGGAGAGGAGGGCGGAGAGACAGCAGAGGATCACGGTGAACGAAATGCCGCTCATGCGTTTCCGGTTGAGGATGGATTGGATGACCCAGGTGAGGAATCCGAGGTCTTTGAGGGCGCCGACGATCACCATCATGCCGACGAGGAAAAAGATGATGTCCAGTTCGGTGGCGCGCAGCATGCCGTGCAGCGTCATGGCGCGCGACCCGATGAGCACGGCGACGCCGAGAAAGGCCACGGCGACACGGTGGGTCCAGAAGAACAGCGTGGTGCAGATGACGCCGATGAACGTGCAGACCGCGACCACGGCCAGCGGCTGGGGGGCCAGTCCGAGTTGGCGGGAGCCCCAGCCGGTTAGCGCGGTGATGGCGGCCATGAAGCCGATCTTGACCAGAACGCGGGGTGCGGGTAAGGTGACGACGGGTTCGCTGTACATATCGGAGGACTCACTCCCGGAAAATTTTGCTCAGAAAACGCGACAGGTTGATGACGCCGATCAGCTTTCTGCCGTTCAGCACGTAACAGCGGGAGGCGTTGTGGCGGGTCATCTCGCCGGCCACGGAAATGGCGGGGGCCTTCATCTGCACCGAGGCGAAATCCTGCAGCAGGATGTCGGAGAGCCAGGAGCTCTGCTCGTTGCGCAGCACGGTGGTGAACGGTTCGAAATTGACGATGGGGGAGAGGTCCGACATCCAGAGGAGGTATTCGGGCAGGCAAACCTTGAGCAGGGCGCCGGCCCGCACCACGCCGACCATGTCCCCGTCCCGGTCGAGCACCGGGATCTCGTTGATCCGCTGCGCGATGAAGCAGTCGATGCAGGTTTTCAGGTTGTCATTGTTGCGCAGGGAGATGAACGTGTCCTCCATGATGTCCGCGGCGCATACGAAATCTGGCAGCACCATGCCGCCCCGCTCGAAGAACCGCATGACCTCGTCCGGCGTGCGCAGGCGTGAAACCGTTTGCGCCGCGTTGCGGTCGCGCAGGATGTTGGCGAGCGCACGCAGAATCTGGAGATAGAGTCCGGGCTGGTCGCGCGGGATCAGGACCAGCAGGATCAGGTGCACGGGCGGCTCATCCTCCGCAAAGGGGATGCCCTGCTCCGAGGTGACGATGCCGACGTAGGGGCGCTGCAGATCCATGATGCGCGCGTGCGGAATGGCGATCCCGTTCGCCACCACGGTGTGGGTGGCCTCCTCCCGCTCGAGGATTGCCTCGTAAAAGGCCCCGGTGCCGTTCAGCCCGTGCACATCGGACAGATGCGAGAGAATGCGGCGGATGCAGTCATTGCGGGTGAGCCGCTCCTGATGCGGCAGAATGTCATCCGCGCTGAAGAACGACGTGAGGGACAGGCCGGGTTTCGGTGAGGGGTCAGGTTTGCGCATGTTTCCGTTCCGTTCGCCGCCGGTCGGAGGGGGCCTTTCTTCGCGTCTGTCGCGATTCCGAACCGAACAACGCTGACTATACCGTTTCGGTTGCGGAAAAACAACGCTGAACGGGACAAAACTTCTGCGTTCAACGTGGGGCGTCCGGCGTTTGCGCCAAAGGTCTGTCCTCATCGGTTCGTCCGGCGCGGACGTTTCCTTCCGGGTTGCGGGCAAGCAGAAGGTCCGCTTCGCGCGCGTACGGGACGCAGGACACCAGACGGCCTTCCGCCGATGCGGTCAAGCCCTCCACGCGGCAGCCGAGGTATTCGCCGGTCCATCCGCTGCCACGGCCCGCGGCGTCGACGCGTTCGATCAGCACGCGGACGGTCCGTCCGATGAATTGCCCGGCGAAGGCCCCGCGCATCCGGGTCCGGATGCGGTTCAGCTCCCGCACGCGGCGTTTGCGTTCGGCCTGCGGCACGGTGCCGCCGAACGCGGCGGCCGGCGTGCCGGGACGTTCACTGAACGGAAAGACATGCAGATTGCTGAACGGGAGCCGGGAAACCCAGTGTTTCGTGCGCGCGAACTCTTCCGGGGTCTCGCCCGGAAATCCGGCGATCAGGTCCGCGCCGAGACCGAGATCGGGCATCCGTCCGACCGCATCGGAAACGGTTGCGGCGACCTCCTCGATCGTGTACCGCCGCCGCATGCGCGCCAGGACGGTGTTGTCGCCGCTCTGGACCGGCAGGTGCAGGAAGCGGCAGATAACGGCGCATTCCGCCATCAGCGCGATCACCTCGCGTTCCACGGTGCCGGGTTCGAGCGAGCCGATGCGGAGGCGGCCGAGTCCCGGCAGGTTGGCGAGTGCGGCCAGCAGGTCCGGCAGACGGCGTCCGGCGTCCTCATAACAGGCGATGTTGCAGCCGGTCACCACAATCTCGGCGAAGCCCGCCGCGATCCGGTCGCGCGCCTCCCGCACGCACGCGTCAAAGGGGCGGCTTTGCGGTTTGCCCCGCGTGTGGGGAATGATGCAGTAGGCGCAGGCGAAGTCGCACCCGTCCTGGATTTTCAGGGTGGCGCGGTGAGCGATCGGTCGGCAGGGTACCGGCGGAAGGGGACTGCCGACGCCCAGGCGCCGCAGCACGCGCGCCACCAATTCGTCTTTGTGTTCGCGCGGCACCACGAGGTCGACGGTCAGCGCGTCGAGCGCCCGGGCCGGAACGGTTTCCACCGCGCACCCCGAGACCACGAGCAACGCTTCGGGCGCGTTCCGCCGCAGGTGCCGGAGCTGTTTCAGGCAGGTGTCTTCCGCTGTGCGCGTGACCGTGCAGGTGTGGACAACCACAATGTCGGCGGGCGCGCCGAACGGCACGTTCGCGATGCCCGCAGCCGCGAAAGCGGCCGCATACTGCGCGGTCTCGGCCTGGTTCAGCCGGCATCCGAATGTCTTGAAGGCAACCGTCATGAGCCCCGGCAGTGCGGTCAGGCGAACAGGGGCGTGGAGAGGTAACGCTCGCCCGTGTCCGGCAGGATGACCACCAATTGTTTGCCCGCGAACGCTTCGTCCGCAGCCAGGCGCAGGGCCGCGGCGACCGCCGCGCCGCTCGAAATGCCGGAGAAGATCCCCTCCTCGCACGCCAGGCGCCGCGCGGTTTCCATCGCCTCCTGCGTGGTGACGGTTTCGATCCGGCCGATCAGCGAGAAGTCCACGATCTGCGGGATGAAATTGGCGCCGATCCCCTGAATGCCGTGGGCCGAGGGATTGAGGGGCGCCCCCGCGGCGCGTTGGGTCAGCAGGGGGCTTTCGGCCGGCTCGACCGCCACCATGCTCACTTCCGCGCCGATGTTCCGGAAATACCTTCCGGTGCCGACCAGGGTTCCGCCGGTGCCCACCCCCGCGATCACGGCGGCCACCCGTCCGTCGGTCTGGCTCCAGATTTCCGGTCCGGTGGTCCGCTCATGGATGAGCGGGTTGGCGGGGTTGGCGAACTGGTTGGGCAGGAAGAGCCTGCCGGCGGATTCGCTGAACAGCTCCTGGGCCCGTTGCACGGCGCCGGCCATGCCCGCGGCCGCGGGCGTGAGATCCAGACGCGCGCCGAGTGCGGCGAGGATGCGGCGGCGCTCCATGCTCATGCTTTCCGGCATGGTCAGCGTGACCGGATAATGCCGCGCGGCGCCCACCATGGCGAGGGCGATGCCCGTGTTGCCGCTGGTGGGTTCGACGATCCCCATGCCGGGCTTGAGCAGGCCGTCCCGTTCGGCTTCCCAGACCATGGAGGAGGCGGTCCGGCATTTGACCGAATAAGAGGGGTTGCGCCCCTCCACTTTGGCGAGCACGGTGGCCCGCAACCCCTGCGTGAGCGTATGGAGCCGCACGAGCGGCGTGTTTCCGATCGACAGCGAATTATCAGTGAAATACGACATGGCACCCTCTTTTGATGCGCTGATTTTATCAGGTTCCCCCTGCGGCGACAAAGCGTTTTCCGCTTGGCTTTCCCATGCGGAAAACCCTATGATGCCCGCACGCTTCTGGTTGCGGTGATACGAGCCGGGCGGGGAAGGGGAGAAATCATGGTTGATGCGGCGAATCCGGCAATGGGGATGGCCTTCTGCGTGTTGGGCGGACTGGCCGGTGCGGTCTTCGCGCTGCCTTTCAAACAGGTGAGGGGTTGGGCGTATGAGAGTTACTGGCTCGTCTACGCAATCTTCGGCCTGCTGCTGTTCCCGTGGCTGCTGGCGTGGGCGACCGTGCCCAATCTGCGGGAGGTGTTGCGGGGCGCGCCGGCCCCGGTCACGCTGCTGTGCCTCGCTTTCGGCGCGTTGTGGGGGTTGGGCGGACTGACGTGGGGGCTGATGATCCGCTACCTGGGGATCGGTTTGGGCCTCGCCATCGGGTGCGGTCTCTGCTCCGCCACCGGCACGCTGATTCCGCCGATCGTGACCGGAAACGCCGGTGAGCTGGTGCGGGATGCGGGGTCGCGCGTGGTGTTGTCCGGGGTGTTCGTCTCGCTGGCGGGCATCGCTCTGGTCGGCGCGGCCGGCAAGGCCAAGGAGCGCGAGTTGTCGGAGGCGCAGAAACGCAAAGCCGTGGCGGAATTTGATTTCCGCAAGGGGATGGTGGTGGCGCTTTTCTCCGGAATCGCGAGCGCGGGCATGAATTTCGGATTGCAGAGCGGGGGCGCGCTGCAGGATGCGGCGGTGCGCGGAGGCACGCTTTCCACATGGCAGGGGATGCCCGTGCTGGTGGTGGTGCTGTTCGGCGGATTTCTTGTCAACGCGGTCTGGTGTCTGGCGCAGAACGCGCGCAACCGCACGTTCCCCGACTATGCGGACCGGCGTCGGCCGATCGCCGGAAACATCCTGTTCGCCGGTCTCGCCGGGGTGATCTGGGCGCTGCAGTTCGTCTGCCAGAAGGTCGGCGAGCCCGCCATGGGGGAGATCGCGTATATCGGGTTCGCGATCGTCATGGGCTCGGCGATCCTCTTCAGCTCGATTCTGGGTCTGTTTCTGGGGGAGTGGAACGGGGTCGGCCGCCGCACGATGTGCCTGTTGGCGCTGGGTGTGGCGGTGCTGCTCGCCGCGTTCGGCGTGATGGCATACGGCAACCGGATGAAAGATCAGTCGCTGCGGCCGGAGATCCAGGCCGAACGGGCGGTGCGTCATGCCGTGGATGCGGCGGAGAGGATGAGGCGGTAAGTTCGCGCGAAGTTCAGGCCTCCAGCCACGCGGGGAGTTCCGCCAGACTGTGCAGGGTCGGCGCGCCACTGCGGGCCAGGCGCGCCGCGGACTGGTGGCCCTGGGAGATCAGGACGCAGGCGACGTTCAGATCCGACGCCACCTCATGATCGTGCAGGGAGTCCCCGACCAGCAGCACCGCCTCCGGATGCAGCGCGAGCCGTGCCAGCAGTCCGCGCCCCAGTTCCAGTTTGGAGTGCCCGTACAGATTGTCCACCCCGAAGACGCCTTCAAAAAAACGCGACACGCCGAAATCGCTCAGCATGGTGCGGAGGAGGGTCTGTTCCGATGCGGAAAGCACGGACTGGCCGATCCCGAGGCGCCGGATGTGCTCCAGAACCTCAACGGCGTGCGCGTGCAGCCGGAGCGTGGTGTCGGCCTGAAAGCAGTCGTGGAATTCACGGGCCAGGGCGTCCCAGTCCTCCTCCTCCAGCCTGAATCCCGCAGTCCGGTAAAAGGATCGGACCGGGAAGCCGAAAATCTCCCGGTAGGTCGCGAGATCCAGCGTGGGCAGCCCGCGTTTTCCGAGCATGACGTTCACGGCATGGAGCCCCGCCCGGGTGTCATCGAGCAGGGTCCCGTTCCAATCCCAGATGATGTGGCGAAAACGCATGCTTGCAGAAAATTCCTTTGTCACCTCCCCGGCATGGTTGCGGAGACGGGTTCAGGTCCGCGCCGCCGTCTGACCCGCGCCCGGAACGGCCGCGGACAGCAATCCGCTTACGGTTTGGAGCAGGGTTTCGGGATGAAAGGGCTTGGGCAGGTAGGTGAAGGCATGCCGTTCATTGGCTTCGGCAAGGATTTCGGGCGTGGCGTATGCCGTCAAAACAATGATGGGAACGTTCGGGTCCAGGCTTTTGACCTCATGCAGAAAGGAGACGCCATCCATGCGCGGCATCCGAAGATCCGAAATCACCAGATCAAAGAATTGGGTCTGAAAGAGTTGGAGTGCGGCTAACCCGTTGGAGGCCTCGCACGTTTCATGCCCCTGTTCATTCAAAAGACGCTGAATCATCAGCAGAATCGTTCGCTCATCGTCGGCTATCAGGATCTTGGCCATTATCGGCAGTTCCCCGGATCATCATCGGTTCGTCAGGATCGATACGCATTGTATCCATCACGCCCTTTAACCCTCCTTTGATTTAAGCAAAAGTTATGCCATTCCGGGCTCTTTCCGAAAGCCGGCGGCGCGGCGTGTCCGGAAGAGGGGTGTAAAGCGAACGGAATAAGGCCGTTTTTGTGTTCGGGTCCCGGGGTGCGTAAAAGTTTTGGCCTCGGAGATTGGGGTGTTCGGGACAGGACCGGTTTTGTCATTTTTTAGAAAAACATCCCGGCGCCTCTCACCGTAATGAGCGACGGGCGCAACCGCAAACACGTTGCCTTCGCACACGAAGCCACGGGGTCCGGGGCGTTCCTTACGCGTCCAACGCAACCGTGACAGTCTGTTTGTGGCCGCACTTCGGACAGGTCCACTCCTGGGTGTGGGGCTGGCCGGCCTTGGGTGTGGCGATCTGGATCTCCCCGCTCAGAAAACCGCACTTCTGACAGCGGATCCGGATCGTGGTTTTTTCACTGTCAGAGGCGATCACGACCGCGCCGGCGGCCTTCAGTTTCGGGGTGCCTGCGGCGGCGGGAGCGGCAGGACGGGCCGGCTCGGCAGCCGGCTGGCAACCGCTCTGGGCCGCAGTCAGCAGCGAGGCGGCCGCGCCGGTGAACAACGTGCGCACAAACAGACGGCGAGACGTCATGGGATCCTCCGGAGTTGCGTGGATGATGAATAGCAGGATTCGGGAAAACCATATCCGCAATCCGCCGGGTTGTCAACCGGCATCGCGGCGGCGTGTCGAGGGCGCCGCACGATGCGCGGGACGCGGATTCGTCCCGCGCCAGACCGTACCTCACCCCCGCATCAGCAAAAGGCTGAGCGCCATCAGGAGCATGCCCCCGGCCAGACCGAAAAGACTGTCGTGACCCTTACCGTAAGCGCGGCTGGCGGGCAGGAGTTCGTCGAGGCTGATATAGACCATGATGCCGGCCACGCCCCCGAAGAGGATGCCCATGATTTCGGGGGGGAGCACGCCGTTGCCGCTGCCGGTGATGAGACGCAGCGCGAGATAGGCGGCGCCCGCGCCGACCGGCTCGGCGAGGCCGCTCAGCAGCGAGTAGAAGAAAGCCTTGCGGCGGTTGCCGGTGGCGTAATAGATCGGCACGGACACGCTGATCCCCTCCGGGATGTTGTGGAGCGCCACCGCGATCGCGATCGCGATGCCGAGTCCGGGGTCCTGCAGGGCCGCGAGAAAGGTGGCCAGCCCCTCCGGGAAATTGTGGATTGTGATGGCCAGTGCGGTGAAAAGGCCCATGCGCAACAGGTTCTTGCCGTGGCGGTGATCGTGCAGGCCGTGCTCGGGTCTGTCGCGCGCGGGCGGTGGGCGGGGTGTGCCGGAACGGTCGTGCAGCGGGCGCGTCTCGCTCTCGGCATGCGTCTCGTGCGGGTTCTCGGCGGAGGGGATGGCGTTGTCGATCAGCCCGATCAGCAGCATGCCTCCGAAGAACGACGCCGCATTGACCCAGTGGCCAAGCGGGTCGCCGAAGCGCCCGACGAGCGCTTCGGTGCCTTTGACGAAAATCTCCACAAAGGAGACGTAAAGCATCACGCCCGCCGAAAAGCCGGTGGCGACCGAGAGAAACCGGTAATCGGTGCGCTTGGCCAGAAAGGCGATCGCACTGCCGATGCCCGTTGCCAGGCCCGCGAACAACGTCAGCCCGAAGGCGATCCAGAGTTCCCGCATGACCCCCTCTTGCCCGTAACCCGGCGCAAAACCCGTTGCATACGATGCGCATAGTGTAAGGCGGCCGGTGACGGGAGTCAAGCGCGCGGGGGCGGGGGCACCCGCGCTCCCCCGTGCCGGACCGGCGCGATGGCGGGGAAGCGGAGTCAGGGAAACGGGAATGCGCCGAACGGTTCGGTCCGCCGAACGGATGGTTGACATCCGGGCGGGGGTGCCGCATGCTACCTCCCGACTGTTTTCAATGCTTTTCAGGAGGCAACGCGCATGTTCGGGACAGGAGTGGTATCGGTCGGCTTACCGCTGGCATCGTTGATCGGCGGGTTCATGGAGTCCAATCTGACGGGCAAGGGGATCGTACTGATCCAGCTTGCCTGTTCGATTGTGGCGGCGGCCATCATCATCGGGAAGAACCGGGAGTTGGGCAGTGTGATGCGCAACAGCAAGCGTTTCATGCGCGAGTTTCTGCTGGGACACGATGTGCTGGATTACTACCTGCTGCGGAAAAAGGGCGCGTTCACGGCGTTGGAGCTGATCTACGAGCGCACGTGCGAGCGGATGGTGAAGCTGCTGGATCCCGACATGCGCCGCTCGGTGATCGGACGGCAGCGTGACGCGGCAGGCGCGGCGCTTTCGGCGCGCGAGATCGAACTGGTGCGCAGCACCTGCGAACATGCCGTGCAGGATGAGGAGTTGCGGATCGAGTACGGGATGGGGTTGCTGGCGACGATTGTGACGGCCTCGCCGATGCTGGGATTGCTCGGCACGGTGTGGGGCGTGCTGGACGCGTTCGGGGACATGGGGTCCAAGGGGACGGTGCTGCTGTCCGTGATCGCGCCGTCGATCTCCTCCGCGCTGGTCACCACGGTGGTGGGTCTGCTGGTCGCGATCCCGAGCGCGATCTGCTACAACAATCTGGCGGCGAAGGTGCGGCAGCTCACGACCGACATGGACGGGTTCGCGGATGAGCTGATGGGCCGCATCGCCTGCGAGTTCCAGGGGAGGACCGACTAATGGCCCTGCGTCGACTCGGGCGCAGGAAACCGTCGAAGGTCATCAACAACATCGACATGACGTCGCTGATCGACCTGACCTTCCTGCTGCTGATCACCTTCATCATCACCATGCCGGCCATCGAACAGGGCATTTCCATCCGCCTGCCTCAGGGGAAGGCGGACGAGCTGCCGGTCAAGAAATCCCACGTCGTGACCCTGGACGTGGAAGGCAAGGCGTATCTCAACAACCGGGCGATCTCGCTGGAGGATCTCGAACGGACCCTGGGGAACATGGCGGCCGAGGATCCGGAAGTGGCGGTGCTGGTGCGGGGGGATGAACGTCTGGAATACGGGAAGATTGTGCGGGTGATGAAGATCCTGTACAAGGTCAAAATCACGCGCATGGCGTTGGTGACCCTGTCGGAATGAGGCAAGTGTGAGAAAGGGCCCCTTAAACAGCTATTCGCTCAACTGGTCGCTGGCGTTGCACGGGGTGCTGCTGCTGGTGGCCATCGTGCTGCCGCTCCTGCCGTTTTGGCGGCCGGAACCGCTGCAGATCCCGATCGATTTCACGGTGGTGCTGGAGGAGAATCTCGTGGAGCCGAATGTACCGGACACGCCGCCCGCCCCCCAGCCGGAGCCGGAGGCCGCGCCGGAGCCGGAATCCGCGCCCGCGCCGCCGAAGCCGGAGCCGTTGCCCGATCCGCCGAAAGATGCGGTGGTCATCACCAGGCGGAAAGAGCCGGAAAAAAAGCCGGAGCCGGTGAAGCGTAAGGAGCCGGAGAAGCGCAAGGAGCCGGAAAAGAAACCCGCGCCGTTCAAAAAAGGCCGGCGGGTGGAGGCGCCCGCCCGCCCGCCGCAGCCGAAAGAGGATTTCACCAAGCTGAAGCCGGTGACCGCCAAACCCGTGACCGATAAGGCCCTGACCCGCGCGGAGATCGAGAAGGCGCTGCGCGAGGGCGCGCGTCCGGGAACCCGGAATGTCATCCCCAAGGATGAGATCGCGCGCTGCGTCACGCTGGTGCGGCGCGCGATGTACGAGGCGTGGGAACAGCCTGGCGCGGGCGACGCCGGCTCCCGTCCGGCGCTGCTGGACATCCGCCTGGATCAGGCCGGGCGCGTGGTGAGCTACCGCATCCGGCAGTCTTCGGGCAGCCCGTATTTCGACCAGACGGTGCTGAAGGCCGCCGCGAACGCGGCGCCGATCCGGGGTCTGACGCCCGCCTTTTTGAAGCGGTACGAGACGCTGACGGTGGAGTTCAAGCTGGAGTGAAAAAACGGCGGCACCGTTGCGGGTGCCGCCGTGACGTGTTCGATTCCCGTTCCCGTGCTTACCAGCGCTCGCGACGCTCGCCGCGGTCGCCGCCGCGGAACCCGCGCTCCTCGCGCGGTTTGGGCTGCGACTCGTTCACGCGCAGCGAACGGCCTTCGCACTCGAAGCCGTTCAGCGCGTCAATGGCCTTTTGGGCCTGGGCGCGGTCCGCCATCTCAACGAACCCGAACCCCTTGGAGCGTCCGCTCATGCGGTCGATCACGACGCGCGCGGAGGCAACCTCACCATGCGCCGCAAAGAGACCTCGCAGGTCTTCGTCCGTTGTCGAATAGGGCAGGTTGCCAACATAGATGTCCATGTCTGCATTCCTTGTGTGTTCACTGTCACGCCATGTTGATTCATGAACCGGCCGCGCGGATCTCCATGGCAAGACCCGTTCGGAGGGTATCACGCATACCCAAACGCCCCTGTTTTTCGAACCCGCCGTGGCAGGAACGGGACAGGCGCATTCCGCAAACCGAAACCCAAGTTGTCAATAAGGTAAACGGTTCTTCTTTTTTAATGCAAGCGTTTTCCGGGGGGCCACGGAGCGGAGGATGGCTTCCGCGAGGCCCGGCGTGATGCCGGGAACGCCGGCCACCTCGGCGGCCGAGGCGCGGGCCAGGCGGTACACCGAGCCGAAGCGGCGCAGCAGGGCCGCCTTTTTGGCGGGGCCGATGCCGGGGATCTCGTCGAGCGAGGATTCGCGGATGAGCCGGTTGCGCAGGCGGCGGTGATAGTCAAGGGCGAAACGGTGGGCCTCGTCGCGCAGACGGATGAGCACGCGCAGGGCCTGGGAATCGCGCGGCAGCCGGAGCGGGGGCGCGCCGTTGTCCAGGACGATCTCCTCCATTTTTTTAGCCAGCCCGGCCGCGGGCACGCGGCCGAGCCCGAGCGCGTCGAGCGCCTCCCGCGCGGCGCGGAGCTGGGGGATGCCGCCGTCGATGAGGATCAGCCCGGGCAGGGCCCGGCGTTCCCCGCGCACACGGGCGTATTGCCGGCGGATGACTTCGGCGATGGCGCGCGGATCATCCGCGCCCTCCACGGTGCGGATGCGGAATCGCCGGTACAGGCGCCGCTCGGGCAGGCCGTCCACCGCCGCCACCATGCTGGCGACCGAATGCGTGCCGAACAGGTTGGAGATGTCGAAGCCTTCGATGAGCGCGGGCGCTTGCGGCAGGCCGAGTCGGTGTTGCAGGTCCCGGATGCCTTCGCGGGCGTCCCCGGCGCGCCGTTCGGGCGCGGCGACCGTGACCGCGCGCCGCCGGACCATCTCGCGCAGGGCCTGCCAGGTGTCGCGCAGGGACGCGGCTTTTTCAAAGTCGCGTTTTTGCGAAGCCTCGGCCATCCGGGTCCGGACCTCCTCCATCACGCCGGGCCGTTCGCCGCGCAGGAATGCGCAGGCCTCGTCGAAACGCTCCCGGTACGCTTCACGGGAGATGCGGCCGATGCAGGGGGCGGAGCAGAACCGCACGATATCGTTCATGCAGTGGCGGTACGTTTCGGCGTCCGGTTCCAGCGGGGTGCATTTGCGGAGGCCGTAGCGTTTTTCCGTGAAATCGAGCACCGTGCGGACCACGGCGGCGGAGGGGAAAGGGCCGAAGTACCGTGCGGCGTCATCCCGCACGATCCGGCAGGTGGCGAGCCGGGGGACCGGATCGCGCGGGTCCGCGCGCAACGCGAGATACCGTTTGTCGTCGCGCAACACGACATTGAAACGGGGCCGGTACTGTTTGATGAGTTGGCTCTCGGTGAGAAGCGCTTCGGCCTCGCTGCGCACGGCGAGGATGTCCAGATCCGCGACACTGTGGAGCAGACTGCGCAGTTTGGGGGGCGCGTCGCGCAGGGTGGAGGGCCGGAAATAGCTCTGCACGCGGCGGCGCAGCGAGACCGCTTTGCCCACGTAGATGATGGTGCCCGTGCGGTCGCGCATCAGGTAGCAGCCGGGTTTGTCCGGCAGGGCCGCGAGTTTTTCTCGGAGTGTGGGGGGAAGAGGCATGACCCTCCAGGGTGACAGTAAAACCCGGTTCACGGTGTAGAAGGCGGTTAGTTTGGCATGCGGAGAAACCTCCGGCAAGGGGAATCCGAGCCTTGACGGGAATCCAAATCGTTGCCCATCCTGCGGTCGCATCCCCGTTCCCGTACACGAGGACGCGAAGGGATCTCGACCACGGGAAACCGGGAAGCGGCCGATGTTCGTCGTTCGGAAAGTAACCGATTGCCTCGCAGAGGACGTTTCACGTATACTTACCGCCAACCAGAAAGGAGCGTGCCCATGAAAAATGGGTTCTTCGCTTCATTTGTTCGCTCTGTCCCGTTACGCGTTCGAGCCGGAAAAAAGGGAAGCAAGAGACGGATCTGGCCGGTGGCCACGGCCTTTCTTCTGCTCGCACCGCGACTTGGAGCGGTCACAGCCGTTGCGCCGACACTGGGTGACGGCACGCCTTCCGATCCGTTTCGCGTCGCCACATTGCAACAGCTCTACTGGATCGCGCAGAATCCCCAGCACTGGGGCGCGTCCTTTGTCCAGACGGCCTCGATCGACGCATCGGAAACGGGTTCCTGGGATGACGGGGATGGCGGATCCGCCGAAGGGTGGACGCCGATCGGCAACACCACGAACAAGTTCCACGGTTTTATGACGGGCAGAATCACACCATCTCGGGACTGACCATTAACCGGCCCGGGACGGCGAATGTCGGATTGTTCGGCCATGTCGGCCATGTCGAATCCGTCACGGAAGCGACCGTGATTGAGCGTGTACGACTGGTGGGTGTTCAGGTCATCGGTGCCCGCGGCAGCGGAACGTTGATCGGCCGGGTCACGGGCAACGCGAACACACGGATCAAATCCTGTTGCGCGATGAACGGGCACGTCCGGGGCGACGGAGCGACCGGCGGACTGATCGGATCGCACAACAGCTATCGGGAAACGCCGGGCGGGGATGACAATCCGGTGACCCAGCAGTGTTACGCCGACATTGACGTGCTCTTTTCCGGTCAGGGCGGCGCGGACAAATTCGGCGGACTGGCCGGCTGTTCCCAAAAGGGTACCCTCAGCAACTGTTTCGCGCACGGTTCCGTTACGGCCACCAACGCCACCCGGATCGGCGGCTTGGCCGGATGTATTGATCTGCGGGGCGAATTGGTCCGCTGCTATTCAACCGGAAGCATTCTGCCCGTCAACTGCACGCTGGTTGGCGGTCTGGTGGGCAACCTGGCTGGCGCGGGTTCGAATATCGGGGTGGTCACGGATTGTTTCTGGGACCAGGAACGCTCGGGGATGGGCACCAGTGCCGGAGGCACCGGAAAAACAACCGCGCAGATGAAAAACGAGTCGACCTTCACCTCTGCGAATTGGTTGTTCCCCGCCATCTGGCTCATCGAGGCAGCCGGCGTGGTCAACAACGGCTATCCCTTCCTGACGGTTTTTCTGATCAACCCGGTTGAAAACAGAGGGTTTGCCATGGGTGCCGTTCGTGAAACGGATGGTGCTGCCGATTCTCCGGTTCCGGTTGAATGGAACATCGGTCCGATGCGTGACGGCGCGTGGCGGGAGGATTTCGAAGGCGTTCAGCCAGCATGGGTTTCAACGGTCGGCACCAGTGCCGTCACCACAATTTATCCGGCGCTGCCGGAACCGGCTCTCCCGGCGCGATCGAACCGATGGTTCGATCCCGGTGTCCGCGCACTGCGTCTGGATGTGCCCTCCGGCGTTCTCTCCAACAGGACGGCGTATACGGCGGACGGGGGGGGCGGGCCGCTTTCCTCCGCAACCCACCCGCTTCATATCGAATCGTGTGTGTGTTTTGATTCCGTCGCGCAGGACACGCAGCCCGCCAATCTGCCGCAGGACTGGCTGCTGGGTTTCACGCTGGATTCGCAGAACCGTCTGGTTGCCGTGCATGGGGCCGGGAGTACGAATAGTGCGGCAACCTTCGAAACCGGAGTCTGGCACCGCGTCACCCTTCGCGTGGAAAACGGCACGTATGGCGTCCGCGTCAACGGTTCCGCGGTGTTCGACTCCCTGGCGTTGCGGGAACCCGGCACCGGTCAAATCGGCGCCCTTTGTTTCCGGGGGACCGGATGGGCGGATGAGATGTATGTGAGTCACGGGTCTCCCGATTACCCGGTTCGCGGTCCGACCAACCCTGTTCCGGCGGTGCCGCTCAGCGCGTCCAATCCGCCGACGGATGAGGAGCGCACGCGGTTGAATGTCTGGCTGCAGAACGAGGCCGGCATCGGGGTTCTGACGAATACCGTGTTCAACATGACGGGCGACCAGTTGGCGGACTGTTACCTGATCGGCGAGTTGGACGGGACCTCCGAAACCGCGCTTCCTGCGAGGTACACGTTCGGGATCTCATCGATTGAAATGGTTTCCCCCCTGCGGTTGCAGATCACGGTTCGTCTGCTGACCGGAAAGGGGAACAAAGAGGGCGCGATCAACGGCCGTATCCGCATACAAGGCAAGATCCAGCGTTCGGAGAGCGTTTGGCGGGATCTGCCCGGCGCCATCACGACGGAAGCCGCACACTTCACAAACGGGCACGCCACCTATCCGTACGCCATTCCTCCGGACGGCTACCGTTTCTTCCGCGCGCAAATCGTTCCCTGAGAAGGATCCAGCACCGTCGGCGGAGCGGGCCCAGGCGGTCCGCCGGACGCGGCTTGGACGCATTCCCGGAAACGGCGAGGGATTTGGCGGCGGGTACGTTTTCACGTGCGGACCCTCGTTTATTCGGGAATTCTGTCAAAGTCACACCGGGTTGGCAAGGGTCATGCGGGGGATGGCGAGGTGGCGGACTGACTCGCCGTGCATCAGCGTGCCGTAGCGCTCGGGGACGGCGTCTCGGGAGTGGTAGGGCTTCAGGGAACGGTCGAGAAGCGCCGCAGGCGCGACCGCGTGCTGACCGTAGCGGCGGTTGATGCGGTCCACGGCGGCGTCCAGGCGGCCGTAATCATGACGGGCCGGCGTTTCCTCGAACAGGTCGAGTTGGCGGTCGCGCCCGGAAACCAGTCCGCCGAACCAGACCAGGGTGGAGCGGTAGAGCTGGCCGGGAGTGAACAGGGAATCGAAGAGTGTGCGCAGGAGTGGCGCGGCTTCGCAGTCGTGGCTGGTCGGGCTGGGAAGCCGCGCGCAGGCGTTCTGTCCGGTGTAGTCCTTGAGGCGCAGGGAGAGGCCGATTTCTTTCGCGAGATGGGCGTGCCGGCGCAACTTGGCCATGGCGTCGGTCATGTTGCGCAGGGCCTCGGAGAACACCAGCCGGGGGTCGTCGCTGGGCGGCGAAAAGGTGTGGCCCTTCATCATGCTGTCGTAGGTGCGCTTGCCTTCCAAGTCCAGGGGGAAGACGCGGCGACCTTGGAGTTCGCGCCAGGTCTCATGGCCGGGTTTGTGCAAGAGGCGCAGGACAGCGGATTCATCCATGCGGGTGAAGCCGTAGGCCGTCGCAACGCCCTTGGCCTGGAGTTTGGCGGCGCCGGCAGGTCCGATGCCCCATACTTTGGCGACGGGCGTGCGCTTCAGCATGATCTGGACGTGTTCGCGCCGGAGGATCGTCTGGCCGTTCGGCTTGCGGAACTTCGAGCAGAGCTTGGCCAGCGTTTTGGTGAGGCTGATGCCGACGGAGACGGTGAGGCCCATTTCAGAGGAAACCGCATTGCGAAGCCGTTCCGCGACCGTTTCCGGCGGACAGGCGAGCACGTCGCCGCATCCCGAGAGGTCGGCGAAGGCCTCGTCGATGGAGTATTCCTCGACCAGCGGGGTGAAGCGGCGCAGGATGTCGAACATGCGCCGGGAGTAGAGACTGTAGGCCTCGTAGTCCGAGGGAAGGATCACGAGGCCGGGGCAAAGCTTCTTGGCCTCGTGGAGTTGGAGCCCGCGCTTGATGCCCAGCGCCTTGGCCTCGTAGCTGGCTGCGGCGATGATGCCGCGTTCCGCGCCGGTCACGACGGGCTTGCCGCGCAGGACGGGGTTGAGCGCCTGCTCGACGCCGGCGAAGAAACCGTCGGCGTCCACGTGCAGGACGGTGCAGTCTTGGTAGGGGGATGACATGGAGGGAGGGAGAGGCTGTTAGGCGGTAGACTGTTAGGCTGTTGGGGGAGGGGGAAGGGGGGCTGAGGGCTGAAGACGGAAGACGGAGACCGGAAGAAGTCCGTTCGTGCATGATTGCGTTAGTGAGTCGGTTTGGAGACCGGAACGGGAACAGGATAGCGGATTGGAGTTGCGTGATACAGAACAAACGTTCTATACTGTGCGCATGTCACCCCAATCCAGGGTCAAAGAGCGTATCCCGGTCGTGAACAGGTTCGTGCTGAAGCACGGGCGCGCGCCGACCCTCGACGAACTGTGCGGGCTGTTCAACGTCAGGTCCAAGAACACGGCCTCGGTCATGGCGGCAAAGTTCGTGGAGGCTGGGGTGCTGGGCAGGACAACCACAGGCCGGCTCACGGCCCCTCGGCAGAACCCTGCGTGCAAACTGCGGATCCTGGGCTCGGTTGCGGCGGGGTTTCCGTCGCCGGCCGAGGAATCTCTGCTGGACACCCTGAGTCTGGACGAGTACCTGGTCACGAGGCCCGAGGCGACGTTCATGCTGAAGGTGGAGGGCGATTCGATGATCGACGCCGGTATTCTTCCCGGCGACACGGTGCTGGTCGAGCGGGGCCGGACGCCGCGCAACGGCGACATCGTGATCGCCTGTGTGGATTCGGCGTGGACAATGAAGTATTTTTTCAAGGACGGCAAGGGCATACGGCTGGAGCCCGCCAACAAGAAGTACGAGACGATCCGGCCCAAGAGCAGGCTGGCGGTCGAGGGGGTTGTCAGCGGCGTGATCCGGAAGCTGGTGTGAGGGGCGGGGGTGAAGACTGAGGACGGAGACCGGAGGACAGAGGACGGTGAGGGGAGAGGGGGATGACCGGATCACTGGCGACCACACCACCCAATCCCATGCGGTAGACGTGTGCCCGCCGCGTACTGCGCGGCGGCGATCCAGATCCGGAGGCTGTCGGCAACCTCCTGCGTCCAGGGTGCCGCGCGGTCGCCTCCGGAAACGCCGGGGACGAACACACCCGCCGTTTCCGCTCCGTCCCCTTTTGCCAACTACAAATTGTCTACGTTTGATTTCACCCCGACACCCCCAAAAAAACCGCTTGTCAGAATGGGCCAAGAGTGGGAAAGTAAACATACAGGTTGTCTTGCTCCGCGGACACGGGTGCGTTTCCCGTGTGGGCGGGGCGGCATGCCGGTGCGGTGACACGGGAGGTGGAGCATGTGCGGACGGACGTGTGTTTCGGAGGCCAAGCATTCTGATCGCGTGACGTGCGAGGGTGAGCCGGTTTTGCGGCGCGGTTCTGTTCGGGGGGCGGTGTGTCTCGCCGTGGCGGTGTCCGGGGTCTCGTTACGGGCACTGGCCGCATGGAATGGCGCGGGGGTTCCCGGCGGACGCGCCAGTGCCGATCTCAATGATCCCGAGAACTGGACGGACGGCGTCATCAACGGCGACTTCCGGACCCTCGCCTCGAATGTGACGCTCCGGCTCACGGCGGACCACACGTTCACGAACGGGATGGATTTCACGTTCGCCTACGAAGTGACGCATCTGGTCATCGAGGGCACCAACACGCTGGGCTTCGGCAGCGCAGTCCTGCCCGGCTACACCTCGCCAACCCGGCACCTCTTCCTGCCCACCAACACCTTCAGCACGGTGACGCTGCGCAGGGGGCTCACGCTGATGACGCCGCCGACGATCAACCTCTGGATCACCGGAAAAGGGAGTCTGGAGTGCGAAGCCGAGGTCACCGGATCCTATGCCCCGTTTCCGGCTTACGGCTCGGGCTTCGCGCCGAAGGTCATCCTGTGCAACGATGCCAACACCTTCACGGGTTCGATCAGCACGGACGGAGACGGGCTCCTGTTCACCTCCGTCGCGGATCAGGGTGTGTCCTGCGCCCTCGGGACAGGCGTGTCGCTCGGCATGGGCAACAATCCTTTCTACTATATCGGGAGCCGCAGTTGGCGTTCGAACCGCAGGTTGTCTTTCACGGGCAGCGGTGCCAGATTGTTTAACAACAGCGGCTGCGGCAGTCTCGATTTCACCGGACCGCTGACGGTGTCCCCGTACAACAACACCTGTGTCACGCTGGCGGGCGTCTCCTCCGGGGAGAGCCGGATCGCGGGCGGGATCTCGAATCATGTGACCACCTATACCACGCGGCTGGTCAAAAACGAGTCGGGCACGTGGCGGCTTACCGGTCAAAACACCTTTACCGGCTGGCCGACGGATGCACACCATGTGCAGATGAACGGCGGCACGCTGATCGCGGATTATTGCGATGACACCGGGGGCGCGGGCAGCAACCGGCTCTTTCTCGCGGGAAGGACGCTCCGGTTCTATGACTCCAGATTGACGCTCCGCGGCAAGGCGGGTGCGGGCAACACCACATGGCAGGAGTTCGGCACCAACACGCTCGTGGATTTCTCGCTCAATGTTCTCCGCGCCGACGGCAATGGCGGCGACGGCACAACCGTCACGCTGGGCGAACTGGTTGTTCCGGATGCCTTCGCCTTCTACCGCCTGGAGCGGGACGGCAACGCCGTCCTCCGCGCGTCCACCGCCATCCCCGCGGACGCGGGCACGGTCCGCGACGTCAACGGCGTGCTCATGAGCGCCAACGGCACGCGGGCCAACCTTCTGGTGCAGGACCCCGACGGCCGGATCGGGTTCGCCGCGCAGAACGGGACGCTCGAGCTGGTGCGGTTCACCGACACGCTGGAGCTGACCGCCGACAACGCGGCCCGGACGGATCACGTCTCGCTCTCCGCGGATCTCACGCGCACGGCGGACCTCTCCTTTTCGACCCTGACCCTCGACGCCTCGGCCAATCCGGTCACGCTCGACCTCGGGGGGCATGTGTTCCAAAACGACAACACGGCTGTCGGACGCGCCATCGTGATCAACGGATCGCATCCGGTCACCTTTCGCGGCGGCCGGCACGGCGCGCAGTCCGTCACCCACATCTACCATCACGGCACCGGTACGTTGTCCTGGGAGCTGACCAACGGGGCGAACGCCTATGTGTTCGCCGGGCCGGGCTTCACGGAGGTCACGCGGGCGCTCTCGAACTCGATCCACGTGGTCGAGGGCACGGTGCGCCTCACGGAGGCCAAACACTACACCGAAGGCACGGTCTTCCTCTACAGCGGCGGCGTATTGGAGATCGGGGCGGATCTGGACTCCCCGGTGGGGGACACCGCCTTTTCACGGTCGAACGGATCGGTGGCGGGCAGGGTCTCGTTCAAGGCGGGCGGGTTCAGCGCCTGGGGCGCGGACCGCAAGCTTAATTTCGGGGGCGGCGGAAACAGTGTGATGTCATGGGCCTACGATGGTTTCGGGGAGCACGGCAAACCCCTGATCCTGAGTTCGCCCTACGCCGACGCGACAATCATCCTGCCGAACCCGATCCAACTGTATACGACCCGGCGCGAGATTTGCGTGCGGAACGGCTCTGCGGCCATTGACGCGCGGATGACCGGAAGGTTGTACGGCACGGCCGCACCCGGCGGCCTGATCAAGAGCGGCGACGGCACGCTGGAGCTGACCGGCAAACAGGATTACCGCGACGACTTTTCGGTCACCGGAGGCGGGCTGCGTCTCGGCGCGGACGACGTGTTTTCGGCGACCAACAGCAACGGGCTCGTGCTGAGCCATGCCGTCCTGGACCCGGCAGGCCATGGCAACGGTTTCGACACGCTGGAGGTCCTCGGCGCGTGCGTGCTCGAGGCGGGCGACGGCTCGGCCATGCTCGCCTTCGCCGACAGCCGTCACAAAGCCTGGGAGGGCACGCTCACGATCAACGGCCGGCTCTCCCCGACGACGCTGCGTTTCGGCACGGACGAAAACGGGCTCACCGCGTCCCAACTCGCGGCCATCTCCAATCGGGGCGCCTCGGTCTATCTGGACGCGCAGGGTTATCTGCAGCGGATTCCGGACGGCACGATCCTCTCCGTGAGGTAGTCGCGGGCCGGAACAGGGGGAGAAGGGGATGCGATGAAGCGGAATGGTTTTGCGTGGCTCGCGGGGATCGTTTTCGGGTTTGGGGTTGCGGGGTGCGCGCAGGTGGCTTCGCGGCCGCCGCCGCGGGCGTGTGAGCCGCCGGACAGGTCCGTGGGCCTGTACGTGGCGACCAACGGGACGGATACGGCCGCGGGCACGCTGGAAAACCCCTTCGCGACCTTGGAGCGCGCGCGGGATGAGATCCGGCGCATCCGGAACGGGAAGGGCCTGCCGGAGGGGGGCGTGACGGTTTGGGTGCGGGGGGGCGTGTACGCGTTGGGGCGCACGCTGCACCTGACTGCCGAGGACGCGGGGACCCGAACGTCGCCGGTCGTCTACCGCGCGTACGGCCAGGAGCGGCCGGTTCTGACGGGTGGCAGGCGCATTACGGGATTTGTCCCGTACCGGGATGGGATTCTCAAAACCGATCTCGCTGCACAAAACCTGGAAGGCGTG
>JAVEYH010000012.1:0-10760 GCA_034003585.1 Kiritimatiellia bacterium | reverse complement strand
GACGGCACTGGGGTGACGGTCAGCCAGTCCACGAACTGTGTCGTGGCGGCAAACCGGGTCCATGGGATCGGCGGCGGGGCGGGTATTGAAATCAGGGGCGGCAGCGCGTGCGCCGCAATCGGCAATGACGTGTGGGACACCTGTCACCAGGGCATCATCATTCAGGGAGGGGACCCAGAGACGCTGACGCCCGGCGGGCATGCGGTGGACAACAATTACTTGCATCACATCGGTGTGATGGACGGCCACGGATGCGGAATCATGCTGGGCGGAGTCGGGCTGCGCGTTTCCCACAACCTGATTCACGACACCTCGCGCTGCGGCATTTTCGGCGGGGGGAACGACTGCGTCATCGAATACAACCGCATCCGCCATGTGAACCTGGAGACCGAGGACACGGGCGGATATTACAACGGGGGGTGCTGGCATATCCGCGGCCAGGTCATCCGCCACAACCACATCCACGATGTGCTGGGGTACGGGCGTAAGGCGGACGGCACGTGGGGCTGGCACCACAGTGCGTGCTGCGTCTATTTGGATGATGACCACAGCGGCACGCATGTCTATGGCAACATCCTCGCGCGGTCGGTGCTCGGCGGCGTGTTTGTCCATGGCGGACGCGACAATCTGATCGAGAACAATATTCTGGTCGATCATTCGAACCGCCAGGTCACCTACTCCGGACACGACCCGGCCGCGGATGTGGTGGCCGGCCATCTCCAGAGCTTTCAAAAATATCGTGATAACCCCGCGTACGCCAAATACCCCGAAATCGCCAAGCTGGATCTGGAGACGGCATGGCGGATGGTCGGCAACCGATTTGTCCGGAACATCATCTGTTATCGCGATCCCCAAACCAAACTGTATGGAATCAGCCGTAATGATTTTCCGGAACAGAACGAGTTCGATTACAACCTGATTTACCATTACGGCAATACCCCCCGGACCGGGGTCCAGCGGGTGAACGGCACGAAGAGTGCGAACGTGTTGGGCAACCCGGGATTCGAGGAGGCGGCGGCCACCGGAAAACCGTTAAAATGGTCTGTCCGCGACAAACTGCCGGAAGGGGCAAAGGTCGCGACGGTGGAAGACAACCCGCTCTCCGGCGGGCGCTGTCTGTTCATCGCGACCGCCGCGCGGACGGATGCAGAGGCGTCACGCGGCGGAATCGTTCTTCTGAGTGATGGGGTGCAGGCGCTCCCCGGGGAAAATTACCGGTTCCGTGTTTTTCTGCGGGCCAAGCGAAAGGATACGAAAATGCGGCTGGCGGTACAGACGGACCGGGCCAGCGGGAAAAACTGGCAGGGTCACGTGCCGGAAAAAACGGTTTATGTCGGTACGGCATGGGAACCCTATGAAATCGCTTTCCGCCTGCCGGGTCCGGGGGAACCCTGGTACGAGCCAGAGATGAAGGGGATGCGCGCGCGGCTGACGTGCCCCGCGGACGCGGAGACGGTATGGGCGGACGATGCCTCCCTGCAGGCCGTGACCCTGATGGACGAGTGGGCGAGTTGGCAGGCGGAGGGATTCGACACGCACTCGGTGATCGCCGATCCCCTGTTCGCCGATCCCGCAAACGACGATTACCGGCTCTCTCCCCGGTCCCCCGCGTTCCGTCTCGGATTCAAGCCGATCCCCGTGGAGAAGATCGGCCCCTATCCGGACCGGTTCCGTGCCACCTGGCCGATCCGGGAGGCCGCGGGTGTGCGCGAGATCGGGCTTCCGGGCGCGAAAAAGTAACCGCGACCCCGGGCTGCGAACCGAATCCGGATTGCCCTCCTGTTCGCCTTTGTCCTATACTGACAACTCATGCCCCGAACCTTCAGGCCGGGTTGGAAACGGCGGGCACGAAAACCCGCCGTCCGGGGTTCCGGGAATAAACAAGGGGGAAAAGGGAAATGAGCATACGGAGTAGCGGTGTTTCACGCAGGGCGTTTTTGGGCGGGGCCATGTCGCTGGGCACGGCGGCTCTAATGCCGGGGCGCGCGTTCGGCGCGGGCGGCAGGCCGGATTCGAAAGTCAACGGGGTGCAGATCGGGGCGATCACCTACAGTTACCGCTCGATGCCGGGCAAAGCCGAAGACGTGTTGCGGCATGTGGTCAGCAGCGGCATCAGCTCCATCGAACTGATGGGCAACACGGCGGAGTCTTTCGCGGGCTTTCCGGGAGGCAACGCGAAGGATCCGGCGAAGGCCAGAGCCATGCTGGAATGGCGGATCGCCGCGCCGATGGGGAAGTACGAGGCACTGCGCAAGCTGTACCAGGATGCGGGGGTCGCGATCCACATCGTCAAGTTCGGCGACATCGGCAATGCGGGCATGTCGGACGAGCAGATCGAATACTATTTCCGCGTGGCCAAAGCCCTCGGTGCCCGCGGCATCACGCGCGAGATTTCCGAAGAGGCGGCCAAACGGCTGGGACCGGTCGCGGACCGCCACGGGATCCAGATCGGCTTCCACAACCACATGCAGATCAACGCGACAACCTATGACGGTCCGATCCTCTCGTATGGCAACGCGTTGAAGATCAATCTGGACATCGGCCACTATACGGCGGCCAATGAGGATTCGGTGCTGGCCGTGATCGAGAAGTACCGGGCCCGTCTGATCAGCCTGCACCTCAAGGACCGCAAGAGGGGCAAGGGGCCCAACATGCCGTTCGGTCAGGGGGATACGCCGGTCGGTGCGGCGCTGCGGTACCTGAAAGACACCAGGCTGGATATTCCCGCGGACATCGAGCTGGAATATCCGGTGCCGCAGGCTTCGGACGCGGTGAAAGAGGTCACCCGTTGTGTCGCGTTCTGCAAGGCGGCGCTGGCGTAAGGGAAAGGTGACGGGGCGGTGGCCGGCGCGCGGGGTTCCGGTGAGTCCGGACACGCTCCGCCGGCCGGATCTCAGGCTTGGGGCCGAAGGTTTGCGGCGGGTGACGCCGCTTCGCAGCGGAGAGCCCGCTTTTCCGTGATGATCCAGTCCATGGGGATGTCGTGCGGCTCCTGAGGCAGGGGGGTGTCCAGCATCTGCCAGTCATAGCAGACCGCGATTTTCAGCGCGGTGCGGGACGCCTTGGCCAGGATCCGGTCATAGTATCCCGCGCCGTACCCCAATCGGCCGCCCTGACGGTCGAAGGCCAGTCCCGGCAGGATGAACGCGTCCACGTCCCAAGGCATGACCGGGATCCGCACGGCGGGTTCACGGATGCCGTGATGCCCGGTGATCAGGCGCATGCGCGGATCAAGGGCGTAGAGCTTGTAGGTCCGTTCGGAGAGACTCCAGGCCGGCACGCACACCTCGCGTCCGGCATCCCATACCGCGCGCGCGAGGTAGCGGGTCGGGATTTCGTGGCGGGTGCTGAGATACAGGCACACGCGCCAGGCGCGAAGGGGGAGCCGGACGGTTTTTTCCAGAATCTGCCGGCAGATGTGCCGACCCGCGGAGCGCCGGTCGGTGTCGGTTACCCCGCGCCGCTTGTCGAGCATCTGCTGGCGGATCGTCTCTTTGGTGGGGGAATCGGTCATGTCTGCAACGGGCCGGTGCGTTTCAGAAGAGGCCCTTCACCTTTCCCGTGGCGGTGTCGAGATCAATGCGGCGGAAGGCCGCGTCGGATGCCGTGCCGGGCATGAGCTTGATGTCGCCGGTGACGGGCACGACCAGTCCGGCGCCCTGATAGAGCAAAACATCGCGCACCGGCAGGACCCAGTCTTGCGGCCGTCCGAGCAGCTTGGGATCGTGGGAGAGGCTGTATTGGGTTTTCGCCATGCAGACCGGCAGGCGCGCGGTGGCGGGATCCGCCTCCAGGGCCGAGAGTTTGTTTTGGGCGGATTCCGTATACGCGACGCCTTTGCCGCCGTAGACCTCCCGGACAATCGCCTCCACCCGGGTGGAGAGGGGGTCGGCGAGGTCCGAAAGAAAGGCGAAGCGGTTGGGCTCGTCACAGGCCGCGATCACGGTTTCGGCCAGTTCGCGCGCGCCCTCCCCGCCTTGGAGCCAGTGGTTCGAGACCGCAAACCGCGCGCCCGCGCCCTCGGCGATGCGCCGCACGAGCGCGTGTTCGGCCGCGGTGTCGGTATGGAAAGCGTTGAGGCAGACCACGGGGCGGATACCGGAGCGGGTGACGATGCCGATGTGGGCGAGCAGATTGGCGCACCCTTTTTCCAGCAGGCCGAGGTTCTCGCCGGTGTAGACCGGGTCGAGGGGTCGGCCCGCCTGCACGGCGGGACCGCCGCCATGCAGCTTGAGCGCGCGTACCGTGGCGACGATCACCACGGCGTCGGGGGTGAGACCGGAGCAGCGGCACTTGATGTTCCAGAATTTCTCGAAACCGATGTCCGAGGCGAACCCGCTCTCCGTGACCAGGTAGTCGCAGAGTTTCGAGGCGAGGCGGTCGGCGATCACCGAGCTCTGGCCGATGGCGATATTCGCGAAGGGCCCGGCGTGGACGAGCATGGGTTGGCCTTCGAGGGTCTGCATCAGCGTGGGGTTCACGGCGCGCGCCATCCAGGCGGCCATGGCGCCGTCCACCTCGAGGTCGGCGGTGGTGACGGGGCGTCCGGACTTTGAGTAGGCGACGATGATCTGGCCGAGCCGCGCGCGCAGGTCGGCCAAGTCGGAAGACATGGCCAGGATGGCCATGACCTCCGACGCCACGGTGATGTAGAAACCGGAGTCCATCCGGAACCCGTCCATGGGGCCGCCGCGCCCGATCTCGATCGACCGCAGCGCCTGGGCGCAGAAGTCCATGGCCCAGCGCAGCTGTATCCGGTCGGGGTCGATGTCGAGACGGGTGAGCCGCGACTGCGCGAGGCGGGCGTCGTCGTAGTTGCGCTCGTGCTGCATGCGCGCGGTGAGGGCGACCATGGCGAGGTTGTTGGCGTTGGTGATGGCGTCGATGTCGCCGGTGAGGCCGAGCGAGAGCGGCGCGAGCGGCACGACCTGTGCGAGGCCGCCGCCGGCGGCGGAGCCCTTGATGTTGAACGTGGGGCCGCCGCTCGGCTGGCGGACTGTGCCGAGGGCGCGCCGGCCGAGTTTGCCGAGGCCCTGCACGAGCCCGAGCGTGGTGGTGGTCTTGCCTTCGCCGAGCGGGGTGGGCGTGATGGCCGTGACGTCAATGTATTTCGCGCGCCGGGAGGTTGCGCTGAAGCGCGCCTGTACGGCGGGCGCGTCGATTTTCGCCAGCAGGCGCCCATACGGGATCAGCTCGTCGGGGAGGAGTCCGAGTTCGGCGGCGATCTCCGTCACGGGCCGCAGATGCGGTTCGGCGGCTTCGGCGATCTGCCAGTCGGCAAGGCGGGTGGGGTCCAGTCGGGGCATGGTTTTTCTCAGGGTTAGGGGTGGATGCGTCGCGTACGTTTCGTCCGGTCACCACCCCGGAGGCATCGGCGGCCGCCGGAGCGGTGCGCGCTGATGGGCCGGAGGGGTGACGCGGCTGAGGGAAGGGGACGTCTCTTTGAGCAGATCCGGGTGCTGCCGGTTGGCGAGGAGGGCCGCGCGCAACGCTTGCGGCGTGTTCACGCTCTCGGGCTTGATCACTTCGGGATTCACCATGCGCCAGGCGAGACGGTCAGGGCGCGCCTCATAGGTGGCGTAGGCGTAGAGGCGGTCAGTCTTTTCGGGCGTGCCGCCGTTCCCCGCGCCGAGCCAGGTGAGTTGGATGAGGCTCAAATCGCCCGCGGCGCAATGGCACGCGCGGAAGTATAACGGTTCGGGGTGGTTTGCCGGATATACGATCAGGTACTCCTGTTTGGAGAGCGGCAACACCAGAAGGCGGGTCGTTTCACCCTTCCCGTCGGTATGGCTCCATAACCCCGCCAACGCGGGATCGATCGGACGGTCCGGATTCTCGGCGAGCGGGACCGCATAATCGCAGCCGGCGAACACGAGGATCGCGAGACCGATGGCTTTTTTCATGATCTACCCCCGTCTCCATAACGTAAGCGTTGCGCGTTGGGCGTTGAACGTTGCGCGTTCCGCTTGCCGTTCGTCTGTTCGCGGCGCAAGCTCGCGGTCGATTCACGGGAGTATAGCCGAAGGCCGGTCACGCAACCACTGGATTTTATCCTCCTCGTCATGGCGGATCACCTCCACGTAATACTTCCTGCCGCGCACGAAAAGCCCGTGGACCGCATCCGCGCCCTCGGTGTCGGCCACGGCCTGGACGATCTCGATCATGGGGCGCGTGATGGTGAGGCCGGGCAGGAAGACCGGAATGCCGGGCGGGTAGGGCACGAGCAACTGGCTGCTGATGCGGCCTTCGGTCTGCGACAACTCGATGAGTTCGCCGTCGCAGAGCGCCGCGTCGCGCGGCAGCACGGTGGCCTGGCCGTTCACGGCCTCGGCCACGCCGGGCGCGAAGGCGTCCCGCTCCGGGGCGCCGATGGCGCCGCGCATCTGCAGGATCGCGCGGTAAAGGTATTCGAAGTGGTCCTCGACTGTGCCGACCGAGACGAGGAAGAGGATCGTGACGGGCGTCGATTTCTCCCATTGGATCTTGGCATGGCGCAGGAGGTTCTTGAAGGCCTTGCACCCTTCCGGCGTCTTGAAGGAGAGTACCATTTTCAACGGGTCGTGCAGGTACCCCTCGCGGGCATAGGCCTCGGCGGCCTCTTCGCCGACGACTTCGGGCAGCCCCGCGAAACAGGCGTGCTCCGGCTGGCCGCACAGGTCGGCGACGCGCCGCTTGAAGGCTTTCACCCAGCACAGGCGGTCTTCGATCAGCCGGAGGCCCTCCAGCCGCATCTGGACCGCGGCGCAGTCGAGGGTCGCCATCATGGGGTAGTGCGGCGAGGTCGAGTGCCAGTAGCGCAGCACCTCATGCAGGTCATGGCTGAATTTCTCGTACGAGCCGTGCCCGTTGAGAGCGAACCGCGTCCGCAGCCAGGCCCAATCCGCGGACTCCCCCTCAAAAAGCTGTTTGAAGCGCAGCGAGACATGGATCATCGAAGCCTGGCTGAAGGCGGCCAGGGCCTTGTGCGTGGACTGCACCGCGAAATGGGCGCTGGAGGTCTCGTGGATGGCGTTGTAGCGGACCCGGCGGCCGTTGGCGGTGACCGCCGTGTAATAGGGGTGGAAACTCAGGTAGGGTGCCCAGGCCTCATCCGCATAGAAAAGCATGCCATGGCGTTCGCAGAGGCGCGCGATCTCCCAGACCGGGTAGAGGATCCCCTCGTACGTGCAGGTGGTGAGGATCAGCATGCGCGGCTTGGCCTGTTCGGGATAGTCGGCGGCGATGGCGCGGCGCAGGTCGCTCATGGCGATGGGGCCCCAGACCCCGAGGCGCGCGTTGAAGCGCGCGGGGAGATAGTTCGGGATCGCGCCGGCCATGACCAGCGCGTGGTGGACGGACTTGTGGCAGTTGCGGTCCAGCAGCACGGTCTCCCCCGGACGCAGCAGGGTCATCAGCATCGCCTTGTTCGAGGTGGTGGAGCCGTTGGTGATGTAGCAGCTCTGGGCCGAACCGAAAATTTCGGAGGTCAGGCGCTGGGCGTCTGCCAGCGGGGTGCGGGAATCCGGGGTGGAGAGGTCCCCCAGACTGTGGACCGAGACGCTGAGATCGGCGCGGAAGGTCATGGCGCCATACTCGTGGCGGAACCCCTGCAGGAAGAGCGAGCGGCTGAAGGCATGGCCGGCGTTGTGTCCGGGCGTGTGCCAGGAGGTGCCGGCCTCGCAGGTGACGTAGTGGCGCAGCGCATGCCAGAAACGCGGTTCCCAAAGGGCGCGGAAGAGGTGGCGGATGCGCGGCAGGTGGTCGTGGATGCGGAGGAAGACCTCGCGGGGTTTGAGCACCCAGCGCCGCGAGGGAACCCGCACGCGTTCCGCGCCCGGCGTGAGCAGGACGATTTTCGGGATCGGCGGAAAGTAGGTGTAGAGCCAGAGCGTGAGAGGGATGCCGTCGAGCGTCAGGCTGTGGAGCGGGACCGTCTGGCCGGAGGCCGGATCGCGGAACGCGTCATCCAGCAGGAAGAGAACGCAGTTTTTTCCGTCCTCGGTGAGCGGTCCGCTTGCCGGCCCCACCGCGAAAAGCGCTTGTTTCAGGGCCTGCGCGCCGTTTACGGGCACCACCCGCAACGGCGGCCAGTCGATCGGTTCCTCGGAGGGGAACGTCTCATTGCAAAAGGCGCGGAACGTGTCCGAGAGTCCGTGCGTGAGCGTTTGGAGCGCGTCCGGGGCGAGAGTCTGGTTCTGGAGATAGAGAACCGTCAGATCATTCATGGTTTTTGAGACGGACAGGACGCCGCTTTTCCTTTCCAATTCGGATGACGGGAAAAGGGTAAGGCAAGAACGGGCGGCTGACAACAGCAAATTCAATCGCGCCGCGGAAGGGGCGCCAAACGCAAGCCGGCCGGGGTCTGCGCAAAACAGAGATAATTTTTGCGCAAAAGGGGGTGGCGGGAGGCGGTGGGCTCCGTTATGGTATGGATATCGGCAAGACTTGTGTTGTTCCGTGCTGGATGTCGGGACCGGGAACACGGGAGGATAAGCATGAAAAAAAGCGGGCAAATGCGGGTGATGTGCGGGATGTGCGCAATCGTGACGCTTGGCGGCCAGGCGGCGCGGGCGGCAACGGGTGTCTGGGCCCATGCCACGGGCGGGTTTTGGGCGGATGCGGCGAACTGGCAGGACGGGGTTGTGCCGTCCGGCGCGCCGGATGTCGCGGATTTCAGCACGTTGGACAGCGGCGAGACGGTGACGATCACCAACGACACCGGGGTCGGGGCCATGGTGTTTTCCGGCGCGCCGGATGCGGCGTGGTCCGTGCAGGCGCAGAACGGTGCGCGGCTGGGGTTTGACGGGACTCCGTTGACGCCTGACTTCACGGGCGGCGAACTGCGGGTTTCAGGCGGGACGCTGACGCTATGGCCCTACGTGTACTATGCGGCCAACGGGCTTGTGAAAAGCGGGTCGGGACGCGTGCGGCTGGTGAACCGGTACAGTGTGGATTTCAAGGGGGACACCCGGTTGGACGGCGGAACGTTGATCCTCTCGAACAACGCGGCGCTGGTGGACAGCGCGGTGGTCATGAACGCGACGAATGCCGTGCTGCTTCTGGAATCGGATGCGCAGATTAACGGTGTCCGGTCGCTGGTTTCGCCCGCGCCGGACATCGCGCTCAACGGACACACCCTCGAAGTCGGGGGAACGTACCAGGAGTTGGCGTGGGAAGGGCGTCTGACGGGGGGCGGCCGGTTGGTCATGGTGCGCGGCGCGCTCCAGTCGCTGGCCCTTCCGCAGGCGGAACTCGGGTCCGTGGCTCTCGACAACGGAAGTCTGACGCTTGGCAAGCAGCCGGGGCGAACGGTGGCGTGGTGGCGCTTTGACGAGGAAAGCGACATCGGCAGGGACAGCGGCCCGCTTGCGAATGATCTGGTGAAGACGGGGACCCCCACGAAGTGGTACACAAACGATGCCGTGCGCGGCGGCGTGCTGTCGCTGGACAGCGGAGCGTATCTCGCGGGACAGGGAGCGGGCAAAACCGTCTTCGGCATCCCGACAAACAATTCGCCCTTCACGGTCGCGTTCTGGCTGAAGCCGTCTGCCAGTGTACCGCTGAACGCTATTTTATGCGGCTGGGGCACCTTTAACGCTGCCGGGGAGGGAATCGGCATGCGGCTGAAACTGGACACCCCCGCGACACCGATTCTTTTGGCGGATTGGATCGGGAATCCGACGTTCCCCTATTCCGGGAATCTGAAGGACGGTGCCTGGCACCATGTGGCAGCCGTCTATACGGGGAGCGAGTTCCAACTCCACCTCGACGGCAAACTGGTACGCGCCTTCAAGGAAACCCGCGCGCTGTCGCTGACGGCGGGAAATTTCAGAATCGGGAACGGATGGCTGTCCGGAGCAACCTATGAAGGGTTGATGGATGATTTCATGATCGCCGATTGGGCCATGAACAGCGGGGAACTGTATGCGGTACGGGTGACCGGTCAGGAGCCCGACACCTCCGGATATGCGGTCGCGAACCTGTTGCCGGAATCAACGGCCATCGACGTCGGGTACAACGGGAGCCTGCATGTGCTGGGCGATCAGGCCGTGGCGACGCTCGGCGGCGCGGGCGCCGCCGGTGGGATCTTCCTGCAAAACGGCGGCGCGCTGACCGTGGGCGGAAGCGCGTCCCCAACCTCCACCACCTTCCGGTCGGGGATCGCCGGCGACGGCAGGTTTGTCAAACGTGGCGCGGACTATACGCTGACGTTGAGCGGCGGCCACTCCTACACCGGCGCGACGGAGATTCAGGAGGGAACGCTCGTTTTGAACTCGGGCTTGGACGCCGACGGGTTACAGGCGTACTACCGTTTCAATGACGCGGCTCAGCTCGGGAAAGACAGCAGCGGCAACGGGTATCACCTGGACCCCGTCAATAGCCCGGTGTTCGTGGCGGCGGGGCGCGACGGCGGCGCGGCGGGTTTCAACAAGACGGATCAGGATCGGTTCGAGGCAGCGGTTTTTCCGGAGACGCTGCCCACGGGAAACAGTTCCTACACGGTGATGGCGTGGTGCAATCCCTCAACCGGGAACCTGACAGGCATGCCGGTTTACTGGGGCGCCTTAACGACCGGCACCTACGGATCGGGTGTGTTGTTCCGCTTTAATGGGACGAGCGAGATCCTGGTTTCCAATTTCGGTAATAACCAAGAGGTGCCTGCCGGCTATGACCTGTTTACGGACGCGCTGAATGGCGGGTGGCACCATATCGCCTGTACCTATGACGGCACAACCCGCATGCGCCGGGTGTACATCGATGGCGTGTTGAAATATTCAGAC
>JAVEYH010000011.1:32744-48865 GCA_034003585.1 Kiritimatiellia bacterium | reverse complement strand
GCTGATGTGGCCGAGCGTGTCGGACGTGTTCAGCAGCCGGACGCGCGCCTGCTCGACGCGCTTCAGGAGCTGATACTGGTGGGGCGAGAGGCCGAAGATCCGCTTGAAGCGGCTCATGAAGTAGCAGCGGGAGAGGTGCGCGGCGCGGGCCAGCTCGTCGACGGAAAGGGGCTCGGCCGCGCGGCGGCCGATCAGCTCCAGCACGGGCAGGAAGGGTTCCGCGCGGAGGTGCCAGAGCCGCCACTGCGCCATGTCCGCCTGCTCGATGAACGGTGCCAAGACCTGCATCAGCAGGCCGGACCGGCGGAAGACCGCGCCCGGCGAGTCGTCCCGGTACAGGCGCGCCATGCGGGCGAAGGTCTCCGCGATGCCGAGGCCGGCCGCGGGGCGGCAGGCGTAGGGAACGGTCAGGTGCGAGAAGAGCGGCGTGCCGTGGCAGGTCTCGGCGCGGAAGTGGCACCAGTAAAGCTCTAGGCGTCCGTCGCAGGCATGGCTGTGCGGCGTGTGGGCGGGAATCAGGTAGAGCCCGCCCGGCCGCAGGGGAAAGGTCTCGCCGTGATGCGAGACCTCCCCCGTTCCGGCAAGGACGTAGTAGACCCGGTCCTTGGCGTCCTGCGTGCGGCCCGTGCGCCAGGCCGGGCCGAGCACCGAGCGGTAGACACAGTACACGTGCACGCGGACCAGGGAGAGCAGGTCGTTGCGCTCAAACTCCTGCCAGCGCTTGCCGGCATCCTGCTGTCTGCTGCGTAACGGCATAACCGGACCCCGCCCGGTCAGTTCCAGTCATCCGTGCGGAACGTTTGCGCGGGAAGCCCGTCCTTGTTGAACAGGTTCGCCCACGGCGCGTTGCCCGACCACGCGTAGCGGACCGCGACGGGTTGCGCCACCGCGGGACTGGAGACCAGCACGCCGTTGCCCTCGATCACGGCGTCGGCCCAGACGAATTTCCTGTCCGCGCCCGCGACCATGAAGCCCTGCACCTTCCCGCTGTGCCGCGCCGCGAGCCCTTTTCCTACATGCGTGAAGGCCACGCGGACCTTGCCGCCTTCCACCGCGTGCGACGCGTAGAGCGGCCCGCTGAATTCGACCGGCTGGCCGTAGACGAAGCCCCGCGCGACGCGGACGGCGCGCGCGCCGTAGCCGGCTTTGTTCACGGGGTGGACCCCGCTGCCGAGATCGGTGCTGATGACCATCGCCGTTTTCGGGTGCCGCCGGATCTTGATGTGCAGCTCGCGATAGAGGCCTTCGCCCTGGCCGGGCACCCGCTTGGGCAGCGCAGTGAACCGGCCCGCGTTTTTCGTCACCGGGTCATCCAGGTCCCACGCCGTGCCGCCGCCGCTGGATTTCTGGACATAGAGGAACGGGAACTCCAGCCCCCACGCCTTGCGCCAGCCTTGGATGAGCGCGCCCATGACGTTGAACTGGTCCACGCCCGTGATGGCCGTGCCGCTCTCGCCCTGGTCCCACAGCACGCCGCGGATCGCGTACGGCACATACGGCTGAACGTGCGCCTGGTACAGGCCGCCGATCCGGCCGGCCGACTCGCCCGCCCTGGCCGGAGGGGTCGGAGCGCGGGGTGCCTTGGCCTTTTCCAGCTTCGCCTTCTCTGCCGCCGCCTTCCACGCGGCAAGCTGTTCCTGGTATTTCTTTTGGGCCGCCCCGAAGTCGTAGGTCTTGGCGAACTCCTTCGCCTGTTCCTGACACGCGGCGTCGCCGCGCAGCATCTCATCCGTCAGCCAATACCCCGAGGGCGTGCCGCCCACCGCGCCGACCATGACGCCGACCGGCACGTTGAGCTCCTGCTGGAGGCGGAACCCGAACGCGAACAGCAGCGCCGAGAACCTGCCGTTGTTGTCGGGCGTGGCCAGCTCCCACCCCTTCCGGCCCCTGTGGAGCAGGCGCAGCTTGGGATAGGTCGCCGCGGCGGCCCGGGCCAGTACGGGATCGCCGTTGGTGTAGCTGTTGACGTGCATGTCCATGTTCGATTGGCCGGAGCCCAGCCAGACCTCGCCGACGAGCACGTCCTGAACCGTGATGGTGTTCTTGCCCTGCACGGTGAGCGTCAGTCCCTCCGCGAGTTTCAGCGGGTCCAGGGTCACCTTCCACCGGCCCTTCGCGTCGGCGGTCGCCGTCTTCTTCTGGCCCGCGATCGCGACCGTGACCTGCTCGCCCGGCGCGGCCTGTCCCCAGATCGGCGCGGCGATGTCGCGCTGCAGCACCATGTGGTCAGAAATGACGGGCGGCAGCTTCACGTCCGCGGAGGCGGACAAACACCCGAGAACCGAAAAACCGGCGAGGAGCACCGAAGCGCGACGTTTCATCTTTCCCCCTTATGGATTATTAAAACACTCGTTAAAACAATACACCCGCCGTGGAAACCCGTCCAGCGGAATAGAGGCGTGCGGATCTTCCGGGGGTGCGGGTACGGATTCAACAAAGTTGAATCACACCCGCTTCGTATTTTACTCTCCAGGCCGGATTCGTTATCGTTTTCCCATGTTTACGCCCCACACCCCCGAACTCGTGAATGACCTCCGTCTCCGCTGGCAGCGCCTGCAACAAAACCTGCGCGAAACCGGGGCGGAGGCCCTGCTGGTTGGCACGAACGTCAACCTGCTCTACCTCTCCGGCCGGGTCTACATGGGGTATCTCTATCTTCCTGCTGAAGGGGACCCGCTTTTCTTTGTGCGCCGGCCGTGCGGGCTGGGCGGCGCGGGGGTTGCCGAGATCCGCAAGCCGGAGCAGATTCCGGACCTGCTGCGCGAGGCGGGGATCGCCCTGCCGGGGCGCCTGCTGCTGGAGGGCGATGAGCTGACGTTCAGCGAACACGCGCGTCTGGCTGCCTGCTTCCCGGGCGCGCGGATCGGCAACGGCTCGGCGCTGGTGCGACAGTGCCGAGCCGTCAAGACGCCGTACGAGATCCGCATCATGCGGAAGACCGGCAGTCGCCACGCCGCGGTGGTGGACCGGTTCGCTTCGGTATACGAGCCCGGCATGACCGACCAGCAATGGTCCGTCCAAATGTTCAGGCTGATGCTGGAGGCCGGGAGCCTCGGCCTCTTCCGCATCGCGGGGAACAGCATGGAAGGGTTCATGGGCACGATCCTCGCCGGCGACAACGGCGGCGCGGCCTCGCCGTACGACTTCGCGCTCGGCGGCGCGGGACTGGACCCCTCGCTTCCGGTCGGCCAGAGCGGGGTCACGCTCACCGGGGGCATGGCCGTGATGGTGGACATCGCCGGCAATTTCCACGGCTACCTCACGGACTGCACGCGCACCTTCGCGGTCGGGCGGATTGCGCCGCGCGCGGCGGCGGCGCATTGCCGCGCGATCGAGATCCAGCAGGCGGTGGCCGCAGCGGGGGTTCCGGGCGCGCGGTGCGAAGACCTCTACGCCCTCGCGCTCAAGATGGCCGCGGACGCCGGGTTCGCCGACGGGTTCATGGGGCTCGCGCAGAAAGCGAAATTCATCGGCCACGGCACGGGCCTCGTGATCAACGAGCAGCCCGTTCTCGGCGCGCGCTCGAAAGAGACGCTCCAGGCGGGCATGTGCATCGCGCTGGAGCCCAAGTTCGTGATTCCCGGCACGGGCGCGGTGGGTGTGGAGGACACCTTTCTCGTGACGTCCGGCGGCATGGAGAACCTCACCCCGTGCGACCCCTCGCTGCGGGTTTTATGAGATTGCCGCCCGCGGCGGCGCGGTGATATCATGCCCCGCATACGTTGGTGCCGGAAAGAGTTGTCGGGGGAGGGGGCATGGGGCGGAACGGATTTTCGAGAAGGGGTTTTCTTGCCGCGGGGGCGGCGTGGGGGTTGCCGGCGATCATCCCGGCGCGCGTGCTGGGAAGCCGGGCGCCGTCGAAGAAGATTCAGGTGGGGGTGATCGGATGCGGCCGGATCGCGGGCGGGATGGACATCCCCGGTTTGTGGCACAATCAGGACCTCGCCGTTCCGATCGCGCTGGCGGACTGCGATGCCAAGCGCCGGACAACCACCCGCGCCAACACCGCGCGGCTCTATGACGGGGACCTGCCGGAGCTCAAGCTTTATCCGGATTACCGGGAGTTGCTGGCGGACAAGGCGGTCGACGCGGTGATGATCTGCACGCCCGATTTCTGGCACGCGCAACAGTGCGTGGAGGCGGCCTTCGCGGGCAAGGACGTCTATGTGCAGAAACCCCTGGCCATGAGCGTGTTCGAGAGCCGCGCCATCGTCGAGGCGATGCGGAAGACCGGGCGCATTTTCCACATCGGCACGCAGCAGCGGTCTGAGGGCAAGAGCACCTTCGGGCCGCAGTTCCGGAAAGCCGCGGAATATGTGCGCAACGGGCGCTTGGGGCGGATCAGGCGGGTGGAGATCGGGTTGCCGCAGGAGCCTGCGGAACCGGTTGACTGGCCGCTCGTGCAGCCGGTGCCCGACACGCTGGATTACGATCAGTGGCTGGGGTACACGCCCGCCGAACTCTACTCCGAACTGCGCACCCATCCCCAGGGCAAAGGCGCGGAGGCGGATTTCGGCAGGCCGGGCTGGATGACCCTCCGCGCCTACAGCATGGGCATGATCGCCAACTGGGGGGCGCACCACATCGACATCGCCCACTGGGGGCTGGGGCTGGAGGAAACCGGCCCGGTCCGCATCCGGGGCCGGGCGGCGTTCCCGAAACGCCGGCTCTGGGATGTCCACGGTTCCCTCGACATGAAGCTGACCTACGCCAACGGCACCGTCCTGCACATCGCCGACGACACGGTCTACCCCAACGGCGTGCGCTTCGTTGGCGAGAAGGGCTGGATCTTTTGCGGACGCGGTTCGGTCAAGACCCTGTCGAACGATCCGGGCGCGGGCGGGAAGCACGGGCGGTGGCGCCCGCTTGAAGCGAGCGCGAGGGCGCTGATCGAGGGCGAGGTGGAGCACCGGCTGCCGCGCAATCCGGGCAACCACCACCGCATCTGGCTGGAGAGCATCCGGACGCGGCAGCCCACCCACATCCTGCCTGAATCGGCGCACCGCACCACCACGGCCTGCATCCTGGCCTTCACGGCCATGAATCTCAAACGCGGGCTGGAGTGGGACCCGGCCGCCGAGCGTTTTGTCGGCGACGAGGAGGCCAACGCGACCCTCGCGCGCCCGGAGCGCGCGCCCTACGGGGTGCGCAACGCCCTGCGGCGCGCCGGCCGGGCCGGCGGGTGACCGCGGTGCCGGTCCGGATTTCCCGTCACGTTTGTTCCCGCCCAATTCAGATGCGTTGTTTGGGCCATCGCGTCTCAGGCCGTGCGGGCTCTCCGTTTACCCTTCCGCATGCGTAGCTTGCGGAGCGGGGCCCGCCTCGGGCATGGACATGCCATCAGGTCAAGAAATCAGGCAGGCGCCCTGTTTGTATAGGCGACCGGTTCGCAGAGCGCTTTCAAATTCTTGTCCGGGGTTCCGGACGGGATCTCGCAACCGGCCATGACCAGATGCGGGTTTCCGATCGACGCATAGCTGGTCTCGATGGCGGTGCGGATCGTGTCCGGTGAGCCATGCAGCACGTCCGCGACGGGGTCGACGCGACCCGCGATAGCGACTCGCGGTCCCACGCGTTGACGGGCCAGCGCAGGGTCGACCATGTGGTCGATGTCGAGAATGTCCACGCCGAGCTCGCCGATGTGCGGCAGCAGATGCGTGATGTTGCCGCAGATGTGCAGCTTGGCATATCCTTTCTTGGCTTGGATGCCCTGAATGAGCGCTTTTTCGCGCGGCCAGACCAAGCGCCGGTAGAGGTCGGGCGGAAGTTGGCTGGCGATGGCGTCGCCGATGCCGATCGTGTCGGCCCCCTCGGCCAGTTGCGCCTCGGCGAAACGGATGGCGGTCCGGAGACACCGGTCCATCAGGTCCCCGCAGGCCAGCTCATCGTCCATCAGGTCCATCAGGAAATCCTGCACGCCGCGCAGGTCGGCGGCTTCGGCCGCGGGGCCCTCGACCCAGCCGAGGATGGAACACTCGCCGCCGACCTCGGCCTGGAACGCACGGACGGCCAACAGACGGTCGAGCATGCGTTCGGAAGCATACGGGTCAGGATCGGAACGGAGCGGGCTCAGATCGTGGATATCGGAGATGGGCGGGCGGACCAAGCACGGGGCGTGGTCCTCGATGTACTGGACCTCGGCACCGAAACCTTGGGTTTCGCGGTAGGGATCGGAGATCGCACTGACTTGATCGAAACCGAAGTCCGCCCGGCAGCGGAGGTTGGCCTCCACCAGCACGTGCCAGTCGGCGGCGAAGGCCGCGTAGTTCGAGCCGATGTGCCCGGCGGCGAACTGCATGAGGATCGGCACGCGCGACAGGAAGTCGGTGGGGCGGCCGTCGAGGGTTGCGAGATAACGTTCCAGGGAGGTCATAGGAGATTCGTGAGGAGTTAGGAATGAGGAGTTAGGAGTTATGGAGAAAGGGAGGGTGAGGCGGGAAAAATGAGGGTCACAGTTCCCAGCCCGGACGGCGGGGAAGACGGACAAAGGCGTTGGCCGCATCGTTGCTGGTGACGCGCATGGCGGTCTCGTCCCAGACGATGCGGCTGTCGGCTCGTTTGGCGAGATTGCCGAGGAGCGTGAGCTCGGTGAGACGTGCGGAGTAGGCGAAATCCGCGCAGGCCTTGCGGCCCTCGAGGATCGCGTTCAGCCAGTCGCCCTCAATGCCGCCTGTGGGGCGCGGGAGCGTCTGGGGCGGGCGTGTGAAGGACTGCATGGCGGACTCGGGGAGGATGCGTGGGCTGTCGCCGTAGACGCCGCAGACGAGCTTGGCTTGGCTGCCGTTGAAGATCACGCCACCCTCTGCGGGGAGGTTCTGGTCATCGGGAAGTTCCGGCGGACGCGGAGGACGGGTGCCCTCGTACCAGGTCAGGATCATCGGCGGTTTCCCGTCCTGTGCTGCGAAACGGAAGGTGATGATCGCGGAGAGCGGATGGGTGTCGGGGTTGAGGCCGCAGGAGGTGGCGTCGACCGAGACCGGCAGCCGCTCGCCGAGCAGCGTGAAGACCGGGTCCAGCGTGTGGGCACCGCGGTCGCCCATCATCCCGTTGCCGAAGTCCCACCACGCGCGCCAGAGTCGCGGGTGATAGGTCGGATGGTAGTCGCGCACCGGCGCGGGACCGAGGAAGAGATCCCAGTTGAGCGTGGCGGGGACGGGCAAGCCTTTCTCGGGTTTACGGCCGAGCAGCGAGCTCCAGCTCGCGTGTCCCCAGGGATAGTAGGAGAGGCTGCACCAGGCGTCGATGCTCAGAAGGTCGCCGATGCCGCCCGCGTTGATCCATTCGTTGATCAGGTAGAAGCCCGGACCGGCATGACCCTGGATACCCATCTGCGTGACCGTGTTGTGCTCGCGGGCGAGACGCATCAGTTCGCGGCACTCGAAAATGTCGTGGCAGAGCGGTTTCTGTACGAAGACGTGCTTGCCAGCCCGGATGGCGGCGGCGGCGATGGCCGCATGGGTGTGGTCCGGCGTGGCGATCATGACCCCGTCGACGTCTTTCTGGTTGGCGAGCAGGTCGCGGTAGTCGGGGTAAAACTTGGCTTGCGGGTATTTCGCGACAACCGGCGCGGCGTAGGCGGCGTCCACGTCACACAGCGCGATGATGTCGTGTCCCGCATTCGCGATCTGATGGATATTGTTGCGGCCCATTCCGCCGAAACCGATCCCGGCGATCCGGAGCCGACCGTTGGCGCCGGGGCGGCCGTTGCTGGCGAACACGTGCCGGGGCACGATGGAAACCGAAGCGGCGGCGGCAAGGAACTGTCTGCGGGAAAGATGCGTGGCCATGTCGGAATACCCTCCTTGAAAGTGTAGACGAGTATACACGGTGCTCAAACGGTGTCTTGTATGCAGCGGATTATTTTTTGTATATTTTCACCATGACGAGATCAAAACAACAGGCGTTGTTTTTGCGGCGTATCGCCGTGGAACAGGGAGTCGCGCAGCTGTTCGCCCTCTTGCCCGACATCTCGGTCTTTATGAAGGATCGACAGGGGCGTTTCATGTTTCTGAATCCGCGCGGTTGCGAATACTGCGGCGTGAAGGACATGGCGGACGCGCTCGGCAAGACCGACCACGATTTCTTTCCGAAAGCGAAAGCGGGCCGGTATCAGGCCGATGACCGGCGCGTGATGACAGACGGTACTCCTGTCCTGAACCGCGTGGAGCCGGAACCCGGGAAGAGAGGGACGCCGCGCCTGGTGGTGACCAGCAAAGTCCCGTTACGGGATGCTTCAGGAAAAGTGATCGGCGTGATCGGCCTTTCCCGCGAGGTGGCCGATACGGCGTCCGCATCGGTGGGTGTGGGACGCGTGGCGCGTGCCGTCGAGTTCTTCTATGCCCGTTACGGCGAGAAGCTCATGATGACCCAAGTGGCCCGGTATGTGGGCGTGTCGGTGAATCAATTGGAGCGTCTGTTCCGTCGCACGGTCGGCGAATCGCCGCAACGGTGTCTCCTCCAGGTCCGGATCGAACAGGCCTGCCACAAGTTGCGAGATTCGCGTTCAAGCATGGCGGAGGTGGCGCAGGCCTGCGGGTTTTACGATCAGGCTCATTTCTGTCACGCCTTTGCGGTGGAAATAGGCTGCCCGCCCTTTGCATACCGTCGGCGACACCAGACGGTATGATGACAAACGTGCGGGGAAACGACGCCAGGGGGGGCGACCTCCAAGAGCATCGATTCTGTTCCATCGTGTCGCGGTGTGGTGACATGTACACGGCCCCGGTTTGTTTTCAAACTGTGCCGAAAGAACACTCACCGTTCAACGCCCAGCGCGCAACGTTCAACTTGTAAGCAGCGGGAAAGGCGTTTCCCCCGTTTCGCTCACTTGCCCAGTTTGCCGCCCCAGGGCAGTTCAGGGCCGCTGATGGAGGCCAACGCATTCTTGCCGGCATTGGGTCCCATCGCGTGCGCGCCGAGGCAGCAGGTCAGAAGCAGGAGCACAAGGGCCGCGGCGAACCCCGCCACCACCGCGATGGTGGTGAAGACCGTGGACTCCGGTTTGGCCGGGGGGAAGTCCAGCGGGTTGATCGGCGTCAACTGCACGCCTTCCGGGAAAGCTTCCCCGGACGCAGCCGTCTCCCCGCTCTCCGGCTTGGCGCCGGGACGCTTGATTTTGAGCGTCTTCTTCTGCGTCGGCGAGACGGGTTCCGCTTTCCCGTCTGCGGCGTTCGGCAGCGCGGAGTCGGGGATGCGGGAAGTCTGACGGATTGGCGTGGTGGAACGCTTCGGTCCAGAGGCGGCGGGCGGCACGAGATCCGCGGGCCGTTTCAGCCGTATGGTTTTCGGTTCGGCCTTGTCCGCCCCCATGGGGGTCATCGGCGCGACACCGATGGCGGAGTCCAGGGAAATGCGGGAGGTTTTCGATTTGGCGGCCTGCACCTGCGCCGAGGACGGCGGCTTGGGGCCGTTCGGCAGGGGATGCGCGCCCGGAGTCGGCGGCGGTTGCGGCTGCAGCGGCGAGGGGGTCACCGGACGCAGGCGGACTGTGGCCGAGGCCGAGGCCAGCGGCCGGACGGTGGCCGCCGTTCCGAGTGTGGGCGCCTCCTCCGCGTTCTGGGGCGCCGCGGCGCCGGGCAGCACGGCCTCGGTCACCGGCACCCGTGAGGTGGCGCGCGGATTGGCGGGCGGCGCGGTGGGGATGCCGACGGCGGGCACGGCCGCCTGCGGGGCGGCGGCGGGGGCCACCGGCTTAAGGCGCACGGTGATCGGACGCGGCGCGCCCGCGGGCGTGACCGCGGGGGTCTCCGGATTCGGCTTGGTAAACGGGGTCACTTTCGGGGGTATCGCGCCCTGGGGCGCCTGATCCTGCTCAGCCATAACTCCTGCCTCCGTCTGGGTTCGGCGACGGCCGCGTCACACGGCCATCACCTCCGCTTCCTTGTTTTTCAAATCGCCGTCGATTTTCGCGATGTGGGCGTCGGTGGTTTTCTGGACCTCCTCCAAACCGCGGTCGCGCTCGTCTTCCGTGATCTTGCCGTCTTTCTGAAGGGCCTTGACCAGGTCGTTGGCCTCGCGCCGCACGTTGCGCACGGCGATCCGCGCCTCTTCCGCCTGGCGCTTGGCGACCTTGACGATCTCTTTACGGCGCTCCTCGTTGAGTTCCGGGATCGGCACGCGGATCACCCGGCCGTCGTTGCGCGGGGTCACGCCGAGGTTCGCCGCCAGGATGGCCTTCTCGATTTCCGGCAGGGCCGTGGGGTCGTACGCGCTGATCACGATCAGGCGCGGCTCGGGCGTGGAGATGTTCGCCAGATCGCGCAGCCGCGTCGGCGTGCCGTAATACTGCACCTGCACGCCGTCCACCAGCGCGGGCGAGGCTTTGCCGGTGCGCAAACCCGAGAACTGGTCCTTGAGCACGTTCACCGTGTTGTCCATCTTGTCGATCGTGTCGAGCAGCACATCATCCAGCGTATCCATGACGTTCTCCTGTCCGGCCCGCTTCCGGCGGGCGCTCCCGTTCAGCCGATCTGCGTCGTGTCGCCGACCAGTGTGCCGATGGTCTCGCCGCACACGATCCGCTCCAACGCGTCCTCGTCGTAAAAATCAAACACCACAATCGGGATCCGGTTGTCCATGCACAACGCGAAGGCGGCCGAATCCATCACTTTCAGACGCTTGCGCAGCGCGTCCTCGTAGGTGACCTTGGCGTACCGTGTCGCGTTCGGGTCCAGATTCGGGTCCGCCGTGTAAATCCCGTCCACCTTTGTGGCTTTCAGCAGCAGCGCCGCGCCGATCTCGCTCGCGCGCAGCGCGGCCGCCGAATCGGTGCTGAAATACGGGTTTCCGGTGCCGCCCGCGAAAATCACCACCCGGCCCTTCTCCAAATGGCGCATCGCCTTGCGCTGGATGAACGGCTCGGCCACCTGATGCATCTCGATCGCCGTCTGCAGCCGCGTCTCCAGCCCCAACTGCTCCAAAGCGTTCTGCATCGCCAGGCCGTTGATGATCGTAGCGAGCATGCCCATGTTGTCCCCGGTGGTCCGGTTCACGCCCTTGGCTTCGCCCCGGAGGCCCCGGAAAATGTTGCCGCCGCCCAGCACGATCCCGGTCTGCACACCCAATTCAACGATCCGCGCCACCCGGCGGGCCATGGACGCCAGCGCGTCGGGATCGATGCATTCGCCCGTTTGCCTGTTGCCCAGCACCTCACCGCTCAGCTTCAGCAAAATCCGCTTGTATTGGACTTTGCCACTCCGTAGCGTTTCCAGAAACGCCCCCTTTCCGCACCGTGATCCAAACGCAGACAGATTACCGAAACCCCTCTGAAAGGACAATGGCTTTTTTCACGTCTCGTCCTTGAGCGCGTCGGGTCCGATGCGCCGCGAAACGGCCCAGGCGGAGGCCCACACGCCCAGCAGGGCGGTGGCCGTGAGCAGGAGCAGCAGGAGCGCGAGCGTGCGCCAGGGGAAAGCGCTGTGCAACGCCTGGGCCGCGGGCCGGATCGCGACCAGCGAGGGAAGGATCCCCGCTGTCAGACCCGCCGCAACCGTCACGCCGTGCTCGGCCAGCAGCAGGCGCAGCATCACGCGGCGGGAGAGGCCGGCCGCGCTCAGCAGCGCCAATTCGCCGCGGCGTTCCGCCATGCCCCGCGCGAAGGACAGCGTCATGCCCGCCACGCCGAGAAGGAGGCCGAGGCCGCCGAGCACCAGAAAGAGATCCAGATACGAGCGCTCCACCGAACCCAGCAGCCGCAGGCGCTCGGCGGCGGTTTCCACGGTGACCCCGGGCTCCGGATGGCGCAGCCGCGCCGCGGCCCGTTCCCCGGCCGCGTTTGCGGCGGACGCGGCGCCAGGCCGGTCGGCCGCTTCGCGCAGCAGATAGGGGGCGTAGTCGCACAGCCAGAGCCGGTATCCCGCAGCGGGAAACATCCGCAGAAAGGCGTGCTCGTCCACCAGCAGCGCGCCCTGCAGGATCCCGCTGCGTACCGGCAGTGCGCCCACAAGGCGCACGCGCCAGGTTTCGCCGTCCGCCCCCGTGTAGGCGTACACGGCGCCGTCCGCCGGATCGGCCCGGGCCTTCAGGCTGTACCGGAGCATGGCCTGATCCGCAGCCAGCGCGGGGATCGCGCCGTCTGGCAGCGGGCGGTCGAGGAGTGACCAGACGCCGCCCGCGTCACGGGGTTCAAAGGCCCGCGCGCGCGCCATGGCCCGCGCGTCGAGACCGAACAGGCGCGGCGACTGGGGAAGGCTCATGTTGAGGCAGCCCGCCTCGTCGCCTTCCCGCACGCGGACGGGCACGACCCCCTGGCCGCCGCTGACGCGCCGCGCCAGCTCGAGGCCGCGCTCGCGGTCGAGGGCCGTGGCGGAGGAGACGATCGATGCGAACCCCCCGCTGCCGGACCAGGTGTGTTCGCAGCCGGCCGCGGGATCCTGGCGCATCGAGAGCACGCCGAGGGTCAGGAAGATCCCGCACGCCAGCAGTAGCACCACCGTTGTGCTGCGTCGCGGCGTCACCAGCGTGCGGCTTACGCCGGCCGCGCCGGGAGAGGTGATCACCGGCGCCTCCGCCCGCCGCAGCCGCGCGCAGAGGGTGCGGAAAAAAAGCAGCAGCGAGAACATCAGGAGCAGGCCGGCACCGAAGAACGCGCCCGTGGCGGAGCCGCTGTCGCGTGCGGCGGCCGTCAGCAGTGCGAGGGCCGCCGCGGCCAGGGCCGCGCCCAGCGCGTTCTCGAACAGGACGCGGCGGGCCGCGGCGGGCGCGGGCGGCGTGTCGGCGTCCTGCCACAGCGCGACCGGCGAACAGGCCGTCAGCCGGAAAACGGTCCGGAGCATCACCGCGGAGGTGAGGGCCAGTCCGATCCCGGCCGCGCTCAGCGCTGCGGGCCAGGAGAAGAGAAAGGTTGTCTCGGCCCCGGCAAAGGCGTCCCGCCAGAACCGGCCGAGGCCCCACACCAGGGCGCGGGCCAGTCCGGCGCCGAGTCCGGCGCCCGCACCCGCCCCCGCAACGAGCGGGACGCCCCATTCCGCGGCCAGCGCCGCGGCCACCCGCGACCGGCTCCAGCCGACCGCGCGGAACAGGGCCGCCTCGTGTTTGCGCGTTTCCAGCGCCAGGGCCAGGGAGAGCCCCGAGAGGGTCAGGGCCGCGATCATCAGCACGCACGCCATGCCGGTAAAGAGCAGGCGGAAATCGGTTGTCCCTTGCGCCGCCCGCAGCCCCTCCTCCCAAACCGGCCGGACCGCGAATCCCGCCTGGGCCGGGGAGAGGCCCCGGAGCGCCTGCGACACCGTGTCCGCCGCGGCGGGGACGCGCGCGCTCATCGCTTCGCCGAACAGCGTGCCGAACCCGCGCTTCGCCGCCCCGTACGTGAGGAACGCCTTGGGGGTTTCGCGCCACGCGTCCCAGTACGCCTCGTTGGCGGCGTCGTGCAGTTTCTCCTCATCCATGGGCATGCCCACGTCCCACGCCGCGCACCGGTCCACACCTTCAAGCCCCGGGAAAGACGGCATCCGCGTTTTGACGGCTGCGGCTTCTTCCATGCCGATCACCGCGCGCACACGGAATATCCGTTGGTCCTCCACGAGCCGGCCGCCGGATTCAAAACGGCGCCAGCGCAGGGTCAGGGTGCCGTTCGTCCCCGCACCCAGCGCCTCGGCCAGCCATGCGTTGAGGACCACCTCGTCCTCGCGCAGATCCCGCGGCACGGGTCCGGTGCCCGGGGTGAGGCCCGCGACGAAACCGTAGGGGGTTGACCGCCCGTTGGCCTCGAAGGCGTCGGCGAGATGGAAGGTCGCCCACTCCGCGCGCAGCCCCGCGCGCGCCAGCACGTCCGGCAGGGCGCGCGGCAGATATACGGCGCGGCTTTTCAGCAGCGTGGCCGGCCCGTCCCCCGGGGTGAGCATGAGGCCGGCGTCCTCCGGAGTGAGCGTTGCGGACAGCGCGCGTTCGAGGTCGCGGGGCGCGAGGGTCGAGAGCAGGAGGTTGGCCATGCCCGGCGCGCCCGCGGCGCGCGCGAGCGGCTCGAGCGGCACGCGCACGTTGACGGGGGGCACGGAGCCGGGCCAGAGCGCGAAGTCCGCGGGGATCAGCGTGCCGTCCGCCGCGGGTCCCGCACGGATGGCGCGCCGGACCATCCGGTTTTCGCGCGCCGCGCCGAGCGGCAGTTCGGCGGGCAGGAGCCGGGTTTTCTCGAAACGGATCGCCGCCTCGCCCGGCGGGGTCAACGCGAGCCCCCGGGCGTTGAGCGCGGCGGTCCAGACACCGTCCGCGCCGGCGCGTTCCGCGGGGCCGCCGCCCGCGCCGAGGATCTGCGCGCGGCCGTCGCACACGTCGCCTCCGGAAGTCAGCAGCTCGCCGTTGAGCAGCAGGGCGGCTTGCGTGTCCGGCAGGCGGTCGGCCAGCGCGGCGGGAAAGGGTCCGGCATCGCGAAGGGCGGCCGAGCGGACCGTTCCGAGGCGCGCGGCCACGCCGCGCGCCAGCGTGCGCCGCAGCGAGTCGCCGGTGAGCAGCGCGGCGGAGAGGATGGCGGTGGTCAGGGCCGCGGTCGCGGCGAAAAGCGCCTGCCGCAAGCCGTAATAACGCAGGCTTCTTTTGACCCAAATGCCCAGCATGGGAGTCTCCGAACGCGGGACGGCCGCCTCACTTGCCCTGAGCCGTGCCCCGGACCCGCAGCGGGACCGCGTACAGGGTTTTCATCGCCGTCACAAAAAGCGTGTCTTTCTTCGGGCCGCCGATGCAGACGTTGGCGCTCCACGATTCCGGGATCGGGATCACGCCCAGCAGCGTCCCTGCGGGACCGAAGACGCTGACGCCTGTTTTGTGGGTCAGATAGAGCCGGCCGTCGGCATCCAGCGTCATGCCGTCCGAACCCATGGAACAAAAGAGGCGTTTGCGGTCGAGGCGCCCGTCCGGCAGGATCGCATAGGCATACGTCCGTTCCGCGCCGAGGTCCGCCACGTAGAGCGTGGTGCCGTCGGCCGTGCCGACCAGTCCGTTGGGGGTGACCAGATCCTCCGTCACGCGGACGGGCGCGCCGTCCGGCGGCAGAAAGTAAACCTGCTGTGTGCCCTGGGGCGCCTCGGCATGGGTCCACCAGCGGCGTTTGTAGAAAGGGTCGGTGAAATAACAGCCGCCCTGCGGCCGCGCCCAGACGTCATTCGGGCCGTTCAGGTTTTTGTTCTCAAAGGCGCGGGCGAGAACCGTGACGCCGCCGTCCGGCGTAACGGACCACAGCTCGTTTTTCTCGTCGGCGCAGACCAGCAGCGTGCCGTCCGGCCGGAAGCACATGCCGTTGGCGCGGCCGGCCGGGTCCAGGAAAACCCGCAGCCCCTGTTCGCGCGACCAGCGCAGGATCCGGTTGTTGGGCTGGTCCGTGAAGAACACCTCGCCCGCGGCGTTGACCGTCGCCCCCTCGGTGAAAACGAATCCGGTCGCCACCGGTTCGGCGAGCGTTCCGGGCGCCACCACCTCCTCCAGTCCGGCCCATGATGCGGCCGCGCACAACGTGATCCAAACCGCTCCCGCCCGCAATTCCCGCTTCATGTTTTCCCCCTTTCCTGATTTTCCGGTCTGACGGGACGCAGTGTACCGTTTCCGCAAAGGTAGCACAAACAGAAGCGGATGCTCCCTCAAATAAAGTGGACAGCCGGACTTTTTCCATGATATGGTTTTTATCACGTTAAATTTGATATTTTGAAAAGGAGCGTGAGTCATGAGGCGGACAGCAGCTCTGTTTTGCGCGATGGTTGCGGTGGCAGCGGGGGGCGCCGAGACATATACCTGGGCAACGGCTGTGAACGGGTTGTGGCAGGACACGACCAAATGGACCGGCGGCACGACCTATCCCGGCGAGACGGATACGGCCAAATTTTGTACAGGGGCCTACATGATCTCCTCGGATGCGGACGTGCCGCTGTATCGGATCACATGCGACTACGGTTCGGCTGCCACGCCGAAAAGGCCGGTCCTTGACCTGTGCGGGCACACGCTGACGGGTACCTACACCAATAATTGGGCGTTCACCATCGCCGGGAGCGTCAGCCAGAACCTGAATCTGATTCCCGCCGACTCCTCGGTCGAGTTCAGGAACGGCACGTTCAACATTCCCTTTTTCTACATGGGGTACGCCGGCGGCGTCAGTTCCGGCGGCATGATCGTCGGAACCGGCGCTGTGATGACGGCCG
>JAVEYH010000011.1:0-32644 GCA_034003585.1 Kiritimatiellia bacterium | reverse complement strand
CGGCCGGATCAATGTTCAGTCTTTGAAAATCGGCGATTACGTGACTTCCTCCTCCGGCACGGCCGATTCCGAGGACACGTTCGTGGATATCCGGAACGGGGCCGTCGAACTTACGGGAAACCTCACCGTGGGATGGAACTACGAGACGAACTGTTTCCCTCGGCTCTCGTTCCGCGGCGGCGATTCCCTCCTCGCGGTCACGAACGCAAGCGCCGGCGCGGTGACGGTCTACAACGGCCTTGGCACGACGTTCGAGTTCGACCTTGCGGACGGGGCCTTTACGAACGGGGCGGGAAGCGTCCGCGCCCCATTCCGGATGCGCACCCTCACACTCGCGAACCGGACGGACGCGAACTGGAAAAACTGGGGCGGGACGAAGATCCGCGTGAAAGGGTTCGAATGGATGTTCGGCCATCCGGATTCGATTCTCCCGCTTCTCGATCTCGAAACCGCCAACGCCGCGGCGCTGGAACAACTGGCGGCCACGCTCGAATATCCCGGGTTCCCGGACGTGATGTTCACGAACACCCCGGCCCTGGCCGTCTCGCCCGACGGCAGGATTTTGAGCATCATCACGCCCGGCGTGCATCAGACGCCCACGCCGCCGTCGTTCACCGCCGCGGCGGCCCCCGCCGCGAAAGAGGGGGACATGGCGTTCACGGTGAATGTGGACTACTACGGGGCCTTCTCGGACTATGCGTCGTCGGTTGATCTGCTCTACAGCACGGTGCCCGATTACGCCGGTGCCGTCACCGTCCGCCTCGCCGACCGGATCGACCTCCCGGTTCCGGTTTCGACGAACGTCATGGTTTCGGGATTTCCCCAGCATACGGTACATTACGCGAAGATGATTGTGGCGAATGAGCAGGGGCTCGCCACGACAAACGAGCTGACCTTCACGAGTGGCGGGTTCGCGGAGATCTTCACCTGGAAGACGGCTGCAAACGGTGTCTGGCAGGATATCGCAAGCTGGGCCTCCACCAACGCCACCTTCACTGAACAGCCCACGTGGCCGCGCGGCGAAGACACCGTCAAATCTTTCCCGGCAGGCACCTACACCGTGACCCTCAACGCCGACACGCAGGTCAGGGCTCTCACCACGGACTCCTTTAACTCGGGATTGCTCACGCTTGATCTGAACGGCCACACGCTGGACGTGACGAAAACGGGCGACGGCGATACGATGGCGCTGTTCATCAGTGGTTGGAAAACGCAGAAGTTCGATTTCGAGTATCCCGCGGGGACGGTCGAATTCCGCAACGGAACGCTCAACATGCCGCACGCGGGCATCCTGCTCGCGAACGCGGGGGCCGACGCCCAGGCGGGGCTGGTTCTCAACGGCACCGTGTTCAACGGCGACCTCTCGTACTGGGACAACGGCAGCCGCGTGTGGGTGAAGGGCGGCTCCGTGTGGACGCCGCAGCGGCGCGAGATTTCAATGATGAACCATTCGGCGGGCAGCGGGTTCGCCTTTCTCTGCGTGACGGGCGCGAATTCGCGGGTGGCGTCCCCATCGAAAACCCTCACCGTACGAGGGAACTGCAGCGGGCTGTACGTGATGGACGGCGGGACCGTGGAATCGGCGACCCTGCGGGTCGGGTATTCCTCGTTCGCGTGGTTCGGCAGCCCCGCGTCTTCCAACACGTTTGTCGACATCCGTGACGGCACGGTCGACGTGCGGGGGGACGTCGAGTTCGGGTGGCCGGACAACACCAACTGCGCGCCGCACCTGATTTTCACGGGTTCCCAGGCGCTGTTCCAAAACAACGTGAATACCACAAAGGTCTTCAACCTCTATGAGAACCTCGGCGCGCTAATCGAGTTTAACGTGCCGACGAACGGGTACGCCGGCGCGGACGGTCTGCCGCGGGCGCCGCTGCAGGTGAACCGGTTCGTATTCAAAGCGCGCACCGCGGGGTTTACGGACTGGGGCGCGACGCGGATCCGGATCGCGGCCAAGGCGTGGATGAAGGCCAACCCGAAGGCCGTCATCCCGCTCGTGAAACTCACGGAGCCGGACGAGGCGGCGCTGCTCACGCTCAAGGGGTATGTGGAGTTTACGGACGTGAGCGTGTCCGGCTATCCGGATTACACGCCCGTGGTCCTTTCGGAGGACCACACCGAACTGCGGCTCGCCGCGCCGCCGCGGCGGGGAATCACGATCTCGTTGCGTTGAGGCCGCGGGCGCGTCCGGGGATCGCGCGCCACCCTCCGGGGAAGTGTAGCGCGGTGGCGCCGGGCGCTCCCGGAATCGGGCTGCGGCGCTTATTTTTTCAGGGTGCCGCAGGTGCACACGGCGTGGTACATCTCGCCGGGCGAACGGCAATTCATGAGCGCGTCGAAGAGGGCGCGGTCATGGAGTGTCGCGAGCGCAGCGGTTTGGAAGGCCATGTAGGGCTCCTCCGTGGATTCGGGGCAGAGGGTCAGCAGCACCGCGTGGGCGGGCTTGCCGTCCATGGCCGCGAAATCAACCCCGTCCTTCGCGATGCCGAGCGCGCAGACCAGCTTGTCGACGGCATCGGTCCGCGCGTGCGGGCAGGCGATCCCGTGGCCCAGTCCGGTGGACATGGCCGCTTCGCGCTTGAGCACGGCGGCGCGCGCCGCGCCGCGGTCGCGGATCGCGCCTTGGCTGTCGAGGGCCCCGATCAGCTCTTCGATCACCGCCTCCCGGTTCGTGCCCTTCAGCCGGGGCAGCATGGAGGCGACGGAGAGATAGCTCGCCATGCGCTCGCGTTTGCGCAGTTGCGCCAGCTCTTCGGGTGCGATGCGCAACTGGGTGCGGTCCTCCAGCAGCTTGCGCAGCTCACGCAGGGTCTGCTCGTATTCCGCCACCACTTCGATCATGAGGACGCGGATGATGGACGCGGCCTGCGCCGGGCAGTCGAAGGTGATGGATTGGGGCAAACTGGTGATGTTGATGACCAGGTCGTCCTTGCGGGCCTGGTGCAGGCCCTCTTCCCGGTTCAGCGTATGCGTGAAGAATTTCTCGCGGGTGAGGCAGGCGAAGAGCTTGTTCAGCAGGAGCGACACGATTTCCGCATTGGCGAAGGAGTAAGTGATCGGCGGGTTGTCGCCGCCCTTCGCGTCCCGCTGGCCGCGGAGCGTGAGCCCCGACCGGGGGTTGCGGTACGCCAGCACCAGCAGCGGCGGCGCCAGGAGGGTGGTCAGCAGGGTCATCAGCACCGCCACGCCGAACACCTCATCCGAAAGCAGGCCCGACGCCCGGCCGATGCCGGCGACGATCAGGGCCACCTCGCCGCGCGGCACCATGCCGACGCCCACCCGGATCGCGCCGCGCACGTTGAACCGGCACAGCAGGGCGGGCAGGGCGCAACCGAAGAGTTTGGCGGCCACCGCCGCCACCGTGTACAGCAGGCCGAAGAGCAGAACCGCCCGGGACGACATCATCCGGATGTTCACCATCATGCCCATGACCGCGAAGAAGATCGGCACCATGAAGGCGTAAAGCGGATGGAGCTTCTCGCGGATCATGTGGCTGAGATCGGTGCGCGAGAGGGCCAGCCCCATGACATAGGCGCCGATGATCATCGCCAAGTGCGCCTCTTCGAACAGGCCGCCGACGATCAGCGCCATGCCGAGGGCCGCCACCGCGATTTCGGTGTTGCCGCCGAGACGCTTGAGTCCGGAGCTGACCCGGCGCGACACCAGGATGCCGAACACGGTGGCCCCGAGCCAAATGCCGATCGCCTTGAGCGCGATGACGCCGATTGCGGCCCAGTCGATCCGGTTGGCGCCGCCGGATCCGCCGCCGGAGGCGACCAGCCCCATGCCGATGGCCAGCATCACGATGCCGAGCACGTCATCGATGACTGCCGCGGCCAGGGTGGTGACCCCTTCCGGCGAGTCCAGCTTTTTGCGTTCCGACAGGATCCGGGCGGTGATGCTGACCGAGGTCGCGGTGGACATCACGCCGAGAAAGATGCAGGCCGGATGCAGGAACCCGAAGGTCTGTCCGCGCATCACCGAGGGCAGCAGCCAGACGCCCAGCAGGTCGCCGGTGAGAAACGAGGCGAGCACCCCGCCGACGCCCACGAGGCTGCCGGCCACGGAGTAGCGGACGAACATTTTCAGGTCGGTCTCGATGCCGACCAGAAAGAGCAGGATGATGGCCGCAACCGAGCAGATGCCGTAGAGTTCCGGGGTCACGGGGCAGTTTCCGCTGCGGACCGTCTCCGCCACGGCGAACAGCCCCCGTTCGAACCCGTGAATCGGCAGGGGGAGTCCGCCGAGCAGGTAGGGGCCGATCACCATGCCCGCGCACAGCTCGCCCAGCACGCCGGGAATGCGCAGCCTCTCGAACAGCATGTTGCCGAGGCGCGCGGCGAAGAGCACCACGCCGAGCTGGATCACCAGGGTGGTCATGCGGGCGGTGAGGTCGGGGCCGGCGGCGTCCGATGGCCCAGCGGAGGCGAGGGCCGGTGCGGTCCAGAGCAGAGCCGTGGCGCAGAAGAAAGCGTACCGGAGAACGGGGGGGAGGGTCGGCAGGCGGAGAGCGGTCGGCCCAAGGGGATTGCGGGAGAAAGAAGGTTTCATACGGGCGTCCGGAAACGGGAAAGGATACGAAACGGGGCCCGGGACAGCGACATCCCGGGCCCCATTGTGACCGGTTGGTTTAGTCGGCCGCGTTCAGGCGCGCCTGAATCTCAGCCAGTTTCGCCTTGAGCGCATGCGGCATCCGGCTGCCGAACGGCGCATACGATTCCGCAACCGCGTCGATCTCTTTTTTCCAGCCTTCGGCATCCACGGAGAGCAGCGCTTTCATCGTGGCCTTCAGGCAAGCCGCGTCACGGTTCGTGTCCACATACCCGCTCATGTCGATGGCGTCGGGCGTGGGCAGGAACCCGATGGCGGTCTCGCGCGCCTTGCCCTTGCCGTCGATCCGCTCGCAGACCCACTTCAGCACGCGGGCGTTGTCGCCGAAACCGTTCCACATGAAGCCCTTCTCGTCCTTGCGGAACCAGTTCGTGAAGAACACCTTCGGGAGCTTGTCCGCATCGGTGCGCAACGGCATGGTGAGCCAGTGCAACAGGTAATCCGCCGCGTTATACCCGAAGAACGGCAGCATCGCCATCGGGTCGCGACGGACCACGCCGACCGCGCCGATGTTGGCCGCGGTGGTCTCGGAGCCGGCCGCGGAGCCCATGAACACCGCGTGCGTCCAGTCCTTGGCCTGGTTCACCAGCGGGATCACGGTCGGGCGGCGCCCGCCGAACAGGAAAGCGCTGATCGGCACGCCGGCAGGATCTTCCCACTCGGGCGCGATCACCGGGCACTGCGCCGCCGGAGCCGTGAAACGGGCGTTCGGGTGCGCGGCGACGATCTTCTTGCCCTCCTTGTCGACCTGTCCGGGAACCCAGTCGTTGCCCTTCCAGTCGATCGCATGCGCCGGCGGTTCGCCGCCCATGCCCTCCCACCAGATGTCGCCGTCGTCGGTCAGGGCGCAGTTGGTGAAGATCGTGTTCCGGGTGATCGTCCGCATCGCGTTGGGGTTGCTGTCCATCGAGGTGCCCGGCGCCACGCCGAAGAAGCCCGCTTCCGGGTTGATCGCGTACAGGCGGCCGTCCGCGCCGATCTTCATCCAGGCGATGTCGTCGCCGATGGTCTCGACCGTCCAGCCGGGAAGTCGGGGCTCCATCATGGCGAGGTTGGTCTTGCCGCAGGCGCTTGGGAACGCCGCCGAGATGTAATAGGCCTTCTTCTCGGGCGAGGTGAGCTTGAGGATCAGCATGTGCTCGGCCAGCCAGCCCTCTTTGCGGGCGAGGCTCGACGCGATACGCAGCGCCAGGCACTTCTTGCCCAGCAGCGCGTTGCCGCCGTAGCCTGAACCGAACGACCAGATCTCGTTGGTCTCCGGGAAGTGGGCGATGTACTTCTTCTCGATCGGGGCACAGGGCCAGGTGGAATCCTTCTGGCCGGCCTTGAGCGGCGAGCCGATCGAGTGCAGGCACTTGATGTATTCGCCGTCCTTGCCGAGCTGCTTCAGCACCTTGGTGCCCACGCGCGTCATGATGTGCATGTTCACCACAACGTACGGCGAGTCGGTGATCTCGATGCCGATCTTCGCGATCGGCGAGCCGATCGGCCCCATCGAGAAGGGGATCACATAGAGCGTGCGGCCCTTCATGCAGCCCTTGTAAAGGCCCGTCATCGTTTTCTTCAGCTCGGCCGGGGCGACCCAGTTGTTGGTCGGGCCCGCGTCCTCCTTTTTCTCGGTGGAGATGTAGGTGCGGTCCTCCACGCGCGCCACATCCGACCAGTGGGACCGGGCCAGATAGCAGCCGGGGCGCTTTTTCGGGTTGAGTTTGGTGAAGACCCCGGTTGCGACCATCTGCTCGCAGAGCGCGTTATACTCTTTCTTGGTTCCGTCGCACCAGACCACATTCTTTGGCTGGGCGAGCTTCGCGAACTCCTTTACCCAGGCGATCAACTCCTCGTGCCGGGTGGGAAGCGCGGCCCCGCCTTTCTTCGCGGCGGTTTTTTTCGCGGGCATCTTACAGGCGCAGGTCGCGGTTTTCTTACAGGCCATAAGGGCATCTCCATGCTTGTCGGGTTGGGGCTTCGGCAACGGTCGCATGCTCCGGGCATGAAACCTGCGAAAGTTGGCGCAAAAGGATAACGTTTATTTTGAGGGCGCACAACAAAAAACGTCGTGCAGGCGACACGCGCGAAAAACGAACGGCAGGAGGCGCCGCGCGCGGGAGAGGAAAGCGGCATCAAAAAAGGGCGCGCGGGCGAAGGCGCGGAGGGGCCCCAAGGGGAATTGCTGGTTGACGCCGGGGCGCTCTTTCGGACAGAATGCGAACTGTTTTGACACACTCTGCACCCGTACCGTAAGGATTTGAGGCGAATGAGGAAAACCGATCTCTCCGGCGAATGGAATCTGTATAAGCGCGGCTCCAAAAAAAGCATCCCGGCGCAGGTGCCGGGGTGTGTGCATGCCGACCTGCTGGCGGCGGGCGAGATGGAGGATCCGGTGCGCGGAACCCGTCTGGCGTCGGCGCGTTGGGTCAGGGGTGAGGAGTGGGTGTATGAGAAAACCTTCGTGCAGGAGGAGGTTTCGGCCTACGACAAGGTGGTTCTGTGTTTCGGCGGGCTGAACGGGTGCGCGGCGATCCGGTTGAACGACACCGAACTGGGCCGGGTCGCCAACCCCTTCGAAACGGTTGAATTCGAAGTCAAATCCCTGCTGAAGACGGGGAAGAACCGTCTGCTTGTGGCCTTCACCCCGCCGGCGGAAACCGCGCCGCGGGCGGAAGAGGGGGCGGAGCGGGTTGGTAGGCCCATGTCGCCCACCGTGGGGATCGGGCGCGCGGTCTCGCTGCTGGCCTTCACGCATGTCCGGGTCAGCGAGGTACACATCCGGCAGGACTTCGCGACGGCGGGCGTGGTCAGGCTGCATGTGGCGGTGGCGTCAGAGCGGTATGACCCCGCGCTGCATTTGGAGTTGCTGGTGCGGGTCTGTTACAAGGGCAACATCCTGCATGAGGCGCGCGACCTGCTCAACCGGGACCGGACGGAACTCGCCCTGACGGTCAAGAACCCCCAGTTCTGGTGGCCGGCCGGCCTGGGCGAACAGCCGCTGTACGAAGTGACGGTTGACGTCCTGGCGGGCCGGGCCTGTTACGAACACGTCGCGCGGCGGATCGGGCTCCGCCAGGTGGAGATGGAGCCAGTCCGGGGCCGTGCCTTCGGCCGCCTGCGGGTGAACGGCCAGCCGGTTTTCCTCAAAGGGGCGAGTTGGGTGCCGGCCGACCTGTATCCGGCGCGGCTGACGCGGGTGGAGTACGCCCGGCTGGTGAAAGCCGCCGCGGTCGCGAACATGAACTGCCTGCGCGTCTGGGGCGGGGGACAGTACGAGAGCGACGCTTTTTATGACCTGTGCGACGAGTACGGCATCTGCGTGTGGCAGGATCTGATGCTCGGCGGCGGCCGGGCCGCGCCGCCCGCGAAAGGGGAGCTGGCCTCGTTCGAGCGCGAGGTGCGGAGCACGGTCATGGCGTTGCGCCACCATCCGTGTCTGGCGCTCTGGTGCGGCGGGGACGGCGGGAAAGCGATCGACGCCGCGTACGCCGGACGGGCGGCCGACGGGGTGCGCGCGTCGGATCCGGACACGCCCTATCTGCCGCCGATCCCGCACCAGCCGTTCTCCCTGACGGAGCCGGCCGGGTACGCGACGATGCCTTCGTTCCCCGAACCGCGCGTCATCGCGGGGTATCTGGATGAGGGGGAGCGGAATGCCGGACATCCGGCCTGCGCGTTTCACGTGTCGCCGTCCGATGGCGCGCACCGCATCTATCACGGGTTCCTCGACCATTTCCTGATGCCCTCCAGTTTCGACCATGTCGCCTGGCTCAGCCAGATCCAGCAGGCGGTGCTGTTGCGGCACGCCTATGAGCGGGTGCGGACCGCGAAGGAGGCCTCACCCGGATTCCTCTACTGGCACTTCAATGACTGCTGGCCCGCGTGCAGTCCGTCCGCGGTGGATTACGAGGGGCGGTGGAAGGCTTTGCAGTATCTGGCCCGGCGGTTTTTCGCGCCGATCTCGCTGTGCGGGATGTATTGCCGGGAAAAGCATACGGTCGCGCTGCATGTGTTTCATGACGGGCTCCGGCCGGCGTTCAAGGGTGAGATCCAGTGGCGGGTGACTCAGATGGAGGGGGCCGTGGCCGCCGAGGGCACGAAGAAGGTGGCGTTGTCCCCATTGTCCCGTGAGGAACCGGTTTGCGTCAAAATGGCGGACATCCTGAAACGGCACGGTGCGGATAACCTGATCATGTGGGTCTATCTGCTGGATGAGCAGGGGAATCAGGTGGCGTGGAACACGGTGCTGTTCTGCGAGCCGCGCGAGCTGAAACTGCAGGCGCCGCGCATGCGGGCCGAGATCCGCGCCTGGGATGACAACAGTTTCGCCGTGACGCTCACCAGTCACCATCCGGCCCTGTGGGTCTGGATTTCGCTCGACGGCATGGACGCGCGGATGGATGACAACTTTTTCTCGCTCGAACCGGACAAGCCGTTCCGCGTCCGCGTTACCCCGGCCACCCGGATGAAGCTCGACGCGTTCCGTCAGATCCTCCGCATCGGTTCCCTGCGCGACACCTGGCAGGACAAGCGCCTGCTGATGCAGGTGATGGCCGCGGCCAAAAAGAAATAGCGCGCGCTCACCAGACCCGGCGCACCGGGACGCCCCAGTTGTGCAGCGCGTCCTTCAGTTCGCGGATGGTGGTCTCGCCGGTATGGAGTACGCCCGCCACAATCGCGGCGTCGGCATGCGCCAGCGTGAAGGCGTCGCGCAGATGCGCGGCGCAGCCCGCGCCGCCTGAGGCGACCACCGGGATCCGCACGGCCTCCGCGATCTGCCGTGTGATGGTCAGCTCGAAGCCCGCGCGCGTGCCGTCCGCGTCCACGGAGTTGACCACAATCTCGCCCGCGCCCCGGTCTTCGGCCTGGCGGGCCCAGGCCACGGCGTCCCGTCCGGTGCGTTCGCGGAAGCCCCGCGTGGTGATCTCATACCCGCTGGGGCATCGCGCCCGGTCCCCGGTTGCCACCGGATCCATTCCCAGCACCACGCACTGGGTGCCGAACGCCCGCGCGCCCTCCCCGATGATCTCCGGCCGCGAGACCGCGAGCGAATTGACGGAGATCTTCTCCGCGCCCGCCAGCAGGACGCGCGACATGTCTTCAAGCGTGGCGATGCCGCCTCCCACCGCGAAGGGGATGCGGATGGCTTGCGCCACCTCCCGGATCATGCCGATGTCGATGGGACGCCGCTCCGCCGAGGCGGTGATGTCATAGACGACCAGCTCGTCGCACCCGCCGTCCGAGTAGCGGACCGCCATCTCGATCGGGTCGCCCAAATCGATGTTGTTCGCGAACCGGACGCCTTTGGTGACCCGGCGGCGGATGACGTCCAGACAGGGGATGATGCGTTTGGTGAGCATGGCGGGAGGGGTTCGGGGGTTACGTCAGCAAGGTGCGGTCCGGCTCCCACCGCACAAAGTTTTCGAGCAGGCGCAGGCCGATGCGCCCGGATTTTTCCGGGTGGAACTGGGTGGCGGCGATGTTGCCGCGGCTGACCATGGACGCGAAGACCACCCCCGCGTAGTCCGTTGTGCCGAGCACGAGCTCCGGGGCCGACGGGGCGGGGTAGTAACTGTGCACAAAGTAAAATTCGCTTTCGTCGCCGATCCCGTCGAGCAGCGGGTGCGGGCGCGCGATCCGGACGCGGTTCCACCCGATTTGCGGGACCTTCTGCCACCGGTCCCCGGGCCGGAAACGCGGCACGCGGCCGGGCAGCATGCCGAGTGTCCGCGTGCCGCCATCCTCCTCCGACTCGTCGAACAGGATCTGGGTGCCCAGGCAGATGCCGAGAAACGGGGTGCCCCGCGCGGCGACCTCGCGCAGCGGCGCGATCAGGCCGAGTTCCGTGAGGTGGCGCATCGCCGCGCCCGCCGCGCCGACACCGGGGAACACGACGCGCGACGCGCGTAGGATCGTCTGCGGATCCGAGGCGATTTGCGTTTCGAGGCCGAGCGCGGCGAAAGCCAGCCGGACGCTGGTGAGGTTGCCCGCTTTGTAATCGATCAGGGTGATCATCGCAGGCTCCGCAGGATGGGGGGGTGATTCATGCGCGCGCATTTTCGCCGGAGCGTGACCCGTTGTCAATCGCGATAACCGTTTGCCGGATCACCGGTGTCCGGTCCGCGGCCGGGAAGGGGCGAAGGTCATGCGGTTCCTGTGAAAAAAAGGACAGGCGGGCGGGGACGCCCGCGCTCCCGGCTGGGCTTCGCGTAAAACAGGGGCTGCCCGCGCGTCCCCGCCCCCTGCCGATTGCCCGATTCCGCGTGACCGGCCGACGGTTTTCGGTTATGTTTTCCCAACATGAAGCAGGCCCTCATCCTCTGTCTGGCGGCGCTGGTGGTGGCGTTGCCGTTCGTCTTCCGGCCGGAACCGGAAGAGGGCGGATGGAGTGGGGATGATCCGGAACTGGTGCTGATCACCCCCCATAATGAGGCGTTGCGGCGCGAGTTCGAGGAGGGCTTCTCCCACTGGCACCGGCTCCGGTACGGGCGGCCGGTGCGTTTCGACTGGCGGGTGATCGGCGGCACAACGGAGATCATGCGGTACCTCGCCTCGGAGTATGAGGCCTCGCTGAAGCGCTACCGGAAAAGCGTGCCGGAACGCGGGGGGCCTGGGCGCGGAACGGGCGGGCTCGCCGCAGGGGGCGACGATCCCGCGGCGGTCACCTGCGGCATCGATCTGTTCTTCGGCGGCGGCGTGTACGATCACGCGAAAGCGGAGCGGCAGGGCCTCACGGTCCCGGCCTGGCCACCCGGGGCGGAACCTGCCGGACTTTTCGAGGATGCCGACGGCCGGATACTGATCCCGCGGGGGATGAGCGGCGAGGTGTGGCGGGGCAAGGCCTTTTACGGCAGCGTGCTGAGCGCGTTCGGGATCTGCTACAACGCCGACCGCCTGCGGGATCTCGGCATCCGCCGGCCCCCCGCCGCCTGGGGGGATCTGGCCGACCCCCGCTATGCCGGAACCCTCGGGCTCGCGGACCCGACGAAAAGCGGCAGTGTGGCCAAGGCGTTCGAAATGATCCTTCACGCGCAGTGTGCCCGGTCGGTGGCTGCGGCCGGTTTCACGCGCGGGCAGATCCGGCAATACGAAACCGCATGGGCCGCGGCCGGACTTGCGCATGGCGCGGCGCCGCCGGAAGGCGTGCCGGCGGCCTACCCGGAGGCCATCGGGCGCGGGTGGCGGGAAGGGGTCAATCTCGTGCGGCGTCTGGGCGCTAACGCCCGGTACTTCACAGACGCGTCCGGAAAAGTGCCGGCGGATGTCGGAATGGGGGCCGCCGCCGCGGGGATCGTGATCGATTTCTACGGACGCCTGCAGGAGGAGCTGTCCGCGCGTCCGGACGGCCGGCCGGTCATGACGTACGTAACGCCGGTCGGGGGGTCAAGCGTGACTGCCGATCCGGTCAGCCTGCTGCGCGGCGCGCCGCACCGCGCGCTGGCGGTCCGCTTCATCGAATACCTGCTCGGCGAGTCGGGGCAGCGCCTGTGGAATTACCGCGCGGGGACGCCGGGCGGGCCGAAACGCTTCGCGCTGCGGCGGCTGCCGATCCGGCGCGATTTCTACCCGTCCTCCGATCCGGTGCTCCAGACGGCTTTTGAACGGCACCGGCCCTTTCTGGCCGACGCCCTGTGGCGGCCGGAAGCGGACGCGTACCGGCTGAGCGAATCCTTCCCCTATGAGGCGCGGTGGACCGCTGCGCACTTCGGGGTGCAGCGCGATCTGGTCCGCGCGATGTGCATGGACTCCGGGGAGGAGCTGCGGCGCGCCTGGCGCGCGATTCTGCGGCACGGCGGGCCGGAGCGCCATCCCGAGGCGATGCGGTTGCTGGAGGCGCTGCCGGACCGTCCCTTCCCGCTTTCGTGGGCCACGGCGGTCGAGGGGTACGGCGCGCACCCGCGGCTGGAGCTGCTGCGGCAGTGGACCGCCTTCTTCCGGGAACAGTACCGGCAGGCGGAAAAGGCCGCGAATGCCGCGGCGGCCGCGCGCGGCGGAAGATGAAACGGGAACAGGGAAAGGAAAGGCGGGATATGCCGGAGTATCTGCATTTCGGGGCCGGGAACATCGGGCGCGCGCTGGCGGGCCCCCTCTTCAGCCGGGCGGGGTACCGGGTGGTGTTTGTGGATGCGGTGCCGTCGATCGTGGCGGCGCTGCGGCAGCGCAACCGCTACCGCGTGGTGGTGAAAGACACGATTCCCGCCGGGGAGTCCGGAACGTTCGAGGTGAGCGGGGTGGACGGGATCGCCGCGCAGGACGCGGGGGCGGTGCGGCAGGCGGTGGCCCGCGCGGATCTGATCGGGACGGCGGTCGGTGCGGCGCATCTTCCGGGTGTGCTGGCGGCGATCGCGTCTGGGCTGCCGCTGCGCAACGGCCGCCCGGTTTCCATCCTGTTCTGCGAAAATCTGCACGGGGCCTCCGTCATGGCGCGCGAGGTGTTGGCCCGCGCCCTGCCGCCGGGATTCCGGATGGACCGCGTCGGCCTGGTGGAGACCAGCATCGGCAAGATGGTGCCGCTGATGCCGGCCGAGGTCCGGGAACGGGATCCGCTGGAGGTCTGGGGCGAGGCCTACAACCTCATCATCGCCGACCGCAACGGGTTTGCGGGTCCGGTGCCGGAGGGGATCGGGGGCCTGGAACTGAAATCCTGTTTCCAGGCCTATGTGGAGCGTAAGCTCTACATCCACAATCTGGGCCATGCGGCGTGCGCCTGCCACGGGTTTCTGCGCGGTCACGCGCAAATCTGCGGGGCGATGGCGGATGCGGCCGTGGTCGCGGAAACGCGGCAGGTGATGCGGGTCTCGGCGCGCGCCCTGACCCGCCGGTACCCGTCGGAGTTCACGGAGGCCAACCAGACCGCGCACGTGGAGGATCTGCTGCGGCGCTTCGGCAACCGGGCGCTGGGCGACACGGTCTTCCGCGTGGGGCGCGATCTGCCGCGCAAACTCGCGCCGGGCGACCGGTTCATCGGCGGGTTGCGTTTGGCGCAGGCGGAGGGCGAGGACCCTGCCCCCGTCTGCCGCGCGATCGCCGCGGCCCTGCGTTTCGCGGCGGCGGATGAGGCCGGACGCCTGTTCCCGGCGGACGCCGCGTTCCGCGAACGGCTGGCGCGCGAAGGCGCGGAAGCCGTGCTGTGCGCGCACTGCGGGCTCGATCCGGTTCGCGACCGGGAGGCGCTGGAGTTGATACGGGGTGGCGTTCCCGGTCGCCCGTAAGCGGGATCGGGATCGATTGGGTTTCCGCCGTAGGCCGATGTTTCTTCTCGCACTTGGTATCCTCTTCCGCCCAGCTGACTCAGCATCGCCGCCATGCGGTCCAGTTCCATCTTGCGGTTCTGACTCTCCGCTTCCTCCAGGGCTTTGCCGGCCACGAGGACATCCTGGATTGCCGCGCACTCCAGCGCCGATCCGCGCGCGATCTCGAAGTATCGCCTCCGATCCGCATCGGCTGTCTTCCCGTTGCCCTCGGCGATGTTCAAGGGCATCGACTGGCTGGCGCGCAGCCATTGGTCCCGCGCCGCGCGATGGACGCCCTCCAGCCGCGCAGCGATCTCGTAGACCCACGCGACGTAGCCGATCGCCAGCCGGTAGACGTCCAATCTCTCGTGTCCGAGCGCCATTGACCTTTCTTCTTCTTTCGATCCCGATCCCGATAGCGATAGCGATTTCGAGTTCTTTCGTGCCCGTTCACGTTCACGTACGCGATCCGGGGCCTCCTCGTGTACGGGAACGAGAACCGCTCCGCTGTGAACGTGCACGTCTCCGATCCCGCTCTCTTCTCCTGCCCATCATGTTAATCATGTAATCGTGTCAAAGCGTATCCCGGAGTTTTCTCGCGGCTTCCCCGTCCTCAGCGGGCCAGCAGCTCGCGCGCCACGGCCAACACATTCTCGACGGTGAACCCGAAATGGCGGGCCAGGTCCTTGTACGCGCCGGACGCGCCGAAGGTGTCCAGCGTGACGCGGGCGCCCTGGGTGCCGGCATAACGCTCCCATCCGAACGCGCTGCCGGCTTCCACCACCAGGCGGCGCTTGCAGTCCGGATCGAGGATCCTCTCGCGGTAGGTGCGGTTCTGTTTCTCGAACAGCTCCCACGAGGGCATGCTGACCACCCGCACATTCCGGTCGGGGATCTGTTGGGCCGCATCCAGCGCGAGTTCCACCTCCGAACCGGTCGCGATCAGGATGAGGTCCGGTGTGCCCTCCCCGTTCTGCCACAGGGTGTAGGCGCCTTTTTCCAGATTCGAGGCCGCGGGATAACGCGAGCGGTCGATCACCCGCATGTTCTGCCGGGTCAGCAGCAGGGCGGTGGGGCCTTTGCGGTTTTTCAGGGCGGCCACCCAGGCGGCCGCGGTTTCGGTCGGATCCGCGGGCCGGATCACGGTCACGTTCGGCATGCAGCGCAGGGCCGCGAGCTGCTCGACCGGCTCGTGCGTGGGGCCGTCCTCGCCCACGTAGAAACTGTCGTGCGTGTAGACATAGATCACCGGCAGCCCCATGAGCGCCGCCAGGCGCATGGCCGGCCGGCAGTAATCGCTGAACACGAAGAACGTGCCGCCGAAGATGCGGAACCCGCCGTGGATCTGCACGCCGTTGAGGATGGCGGCCATGGCGAGTTCGCGGATGCCGAAGTGGAAATTGCGGCCCGCGAAGTCGCCGGGTCTGATTTCGCCCATCTCCTTGAGCCACGTCATGTTGCTGGGCGCGAGGTCGGCCGAGCCGCCGACCAGTTGCGGCAGCAGCGGCGCGAGCGCGTTGAGCACGGCGCCGGAGGCGCTGCGTGTGGCGACCGCTTTGGCGGGGTCGAATTTCGGCAACCGCTCCTCGATGTCGGCCGGCAGCCGGTCTTCGCGCGCGGCGGCCCAGCGCTCCGCCAGTTCCGGATGAGCCTTGGCCCAGGCTTTGAAGGAGCGCGTCCATTTGCCGTGGACGCGCTTCATGCGCACGGCGCGCGCCTGAAACATCGCGTACACCTCCTGCGGGACGTAAAAGGACTGGTCTTCCGGGAACCCGAGCGCGCGTTTCGTGAGGCGCACCTCCTCCTCGCCGAGCGGCGCGCCGTGCGCCTCATGGCTGTCCTGCTTGTTGGGGCTGCCTTTGCCGATGTGCGTTTTGCAGAGGATCATCACCGGTTTGCCGGTCAGGCGCATGGCCTTGCGGATCGTCCGGTCGATCGCGTCCAAATCGTGCCCGTCGGTTTCCAAAACGTGCCACTGGTAGGCCTGGAACCGTTTTTTGGCGTCATCGCTGAGGGCGAGATCGGTGCTCCCCTCGATGGTGATGCCGTTGCTGTCATAAAAGAGCACGACCCGGTCCAGCTTCAGATGCCCGGCCAGCGAACAGGCCTCGTGGCTGATGCCCTCCTCCAGGTCGCCGTCGCCGCAGAAGATCCAGGTGCGGTGATCAACCACCGCTTCGGCGTCCGCGACATTGAAACGGGCGGCGGACATGCGTTCGGCGATCGCCATGCCGATCGCGGTGGCGATGCCCTGCCCGAGCGGTCCGGTGGTGGTTTCGACCCCGTCGGTGTGCCTGTATTCCGGATGCCCCGGGGTAAGGCTCCCGAGCTGGCGGAAGCGTTTGAGCTCGTCAAGGGGCAGCGCGTATCCCGCCAGGTGCAGCAGGCTGTAGAGCAGCATGGAGCCATGCCCGCCGGAGAGGACGAACCGGTCGCGGTCAGCCCATTGGGAGTCCGCCGGATCGTGCTTCAGATATTTCAGCCACAGCACGGCCGCGATATCGGCCAGGCCCATGGGGGCGCCGGGATGCCCGGACCGCGCCGCCTGGACGCCGTCCATGGCGAGGCAGCGGATCGTGTTGGCGGCAAGGGTCAACGCTTCATTCGTCAGTTTCGTCATACAATGCTTCTCCTTCGTGCTCCTTCACGGAAACGGAAATCGTGTTTCACTCTCTCATAAAACAGGGAGGGATGTCAAAAGATCAAGGAGGGAATCGCGTTGCGGGCTGAGCCCGCATTACAGCAATTCGCGGATCACGGCGTCGCCGATCTCCCGGCCGCGCGCGGTCAGGCGCCAGCGGCGCCCCGCCCGTTCGGTGATGCCGTGCCGTTCGAGCGCCTCCAGTTTCCTCTCCCAGCCGGGGACGTGCCCCCGCAGTGCGGGAAAGCCTGCGGCGCGCTCCGCCAGATCGAAGCCCTCCTCCAGCCGCAGCGCGAACAGGGTCCGCTCGGTCGCGTCGTCCAAAGCGGTCAGCGTGTCATGCGCCCCGGGGGGCCACGCGTTCCGGTCCAGCGCGTCCGCGTACCCCTCCAGGTCGCGCTCGTTGGTCCACCGGTCGCGGCCGAGGCGCGAAGATGCGGAAGGGCCCAGCCCGATGTAATCCGCGCCCCGCCAGACCGCGAGATTATGTCGGCACGCGAAGCCCGGCAGCGCGTAATTGGAAATCTCATAACGCGTGAACCCCGCGTCGCGCAGGAGCGTTTCGGCCTGGGCCAGGGCCGCCAGTTGCGCGGCTTCGTCGGGGAGGATCAGCCCCTCCTCCACCTGAAGGGCCAGCGCGGTGCCGGGTTCCACGGTCAGGGCGTAAACGGAGAGATGCTGCAGGTCGAGCGACAGCGCCTGCCGGATGGAGTCCAGCCACTGTTCCGGCGTGACCTCCGGCAAACCGGCGATCAGGTCGATGCCGAGGTTCGCGAAACCGGCCTCGCGCGCCATGCGGATCGCGCGGAGCGCGGCCGCGGCATCGTGACGCCGGCCGATCCGCGCGAGCGCGGCGTCATGGAAACACTGGACGCCGATGCTCAGCCGGTTGACGCCCAGCCGCCGCAAGGTGTTCAGGAGCGACGGGGTGACCGAGGCGGGGTTCAGTTCGACCGTGCTCTCCTCCACGGCGTCCAGCGCCGCCACATCGGCGAGCCGCCGGAAGAGTTCGGTGAGGCCGGCCTCGCCCAGTGTGGCGGGGGTGCCGCCTCCCAGGTACAGGGTCCGGACCGGGGGGCGCGCCGCATCGGGGCGGGTGGCGAGAAGATGCGCCAGCTCGCGCGCGGGCAGGAGGGGGTAGCCCTCGATGAGACTCGTGCTGTTCAACACGGAGTAGAAGCCGCAATAGTGGCACTTGCCGTCACAGAACGGGACATGGATGTAGAGATGTTCGGTCACGATTCGCTCCGGATTCCCGGGATGGGGGTCAGAAAAACGGTGGCATTCTATCATACCCCGCCGTGCGTTTCCTCCGTTTTCTGTTGCGCTTTGCTCGCGGGTTTGGCATGTTGCGGCCGTGTTCAGGAGGTGCGGGGCCGGCGCGTTAAACGGGGCGCGTCCGAGTCCGGTCAGGCAAAGGATGTGATGGGGGAGGAACCGCCCGAAATGCCGCAGAAATTATTGGATGCGCTGAACGGCTGGAACAGTGTGAAAAGCGCCGAGCTCTACGGGGTCAGCACGTGGGGGCAGGGTTATTTTCACGTCACGGATGACGGCTATGTGGCGGTCAACCTGAAAAACGCGGGCGGTGCGGTCAGCATCCGGCTTTGCGATATCGTCGACGGGTTGCATGACCGCGGCATGGGTTTGCCGCTGCTGTTGCGGTTCAGCGATCTGCTGGGCGACCGCATCCGCCTGCTCAACGAGGCGTTCGGCAAGGCGATCGCCGATTACGCTTATCAGGGGTGTTACCGCGGCGTGTTCCCGATCAAGGTCAACCAGCAGCAGCAGGCGGTTCACGATGTGGTGACCTTCGGGGCGCCCTATCACCACGGGCTGGAGGCGGGGTCCAAAGCGGAGCTGATCGCGGCCCTCGCCTACATGCGGGACCCGGACGCCTTCCTCATCTGCAACGGGTACAAGGACACCGAGTTCATTGACCTGGCGCTGTTCTCCCTCAAAATGGGGCTTCAGACCCTCCTTGTGCTGGAGACCACCGACGAGTTGAATCTGATTCTCGAGCGCGCGGCGGCGCTGAATATCCGGCCGCGCATCGGCATCCGCGTCAAGCTCTCCAGCCGGGTGGGCGGCAAGTGGTCCGAATCGGGCGGCGAGCGCAGCGTGTTCGGTCTGACGCCCTCCCAGGTGATCGACATGGTGGACGCGCTGCGCGAGGTCGGCATGCTCGACTGCCTGGAGCTGCTGCACTATCACCTCGGGTCGCAGGTGCCCAACATCCGCGAGATCCGCGACAGCGTCAAGGAGGCCTCCCAGTTTTACGTCGGCCTCGTCAAAGAGGGCGCCCGCATGGGGATCTTCGACATCGGGGGCGGTCTGGCGATCGATTACGACGGCTCGCACACCAACTTCCCCAGCAGCGCCAACTATGACATTTCGGAGTACTGCGCCGATGTGATCGAAGGGATCATGACCGCCTGCAACGAGGCGGGGATCAGCCATCCGACCGTGATCAGCGAATCCGGGCGGGCGCTGATCGGCTACTACTCGGTCCTGCTGCTCAACGTGCTGGACGCGGCGATTTACGAGGAGAAGGACGCGCCCGCGAACATCCCCGAGCCGCGGCCCGAGGCGCTCGAGAACATGCTGTACGTCTCGCGCACGCTGAGCCTCAAGAACGTGCAGGAGTCCTTCAACGACGCCCTGTATTACCGCGAGGAGATTCAGAAGGCTTTCAAACACGGTGACATCACCCTGCGGCAGCACGCCGCCGCCGACTGCCTGTTCTGGTACATCCTCACGCGCATCCGCGAGCTGGTGCCGAACCTGAAGAGCGTGCCCAAGGATCTGCAGGGGCTGGATACGCTGCTCGCCGATGTCTATTACTGCAATGTGAGCGTGTTCCAGTCCCTGCCCGACGCGTGGGCGATCGACCAGCTCTTCCCGATCATGCCGATCCACCGGCTGAACGAGAAGCCCACGCGCATGGCCTGCCTTTCCGACATCACCTGCGACTGCGACGGCAGCATCGACAAGTTCATCGATCAGCACGATGTCCGCTCGGTCCTGCCGGTGCACACGTTGCGGCGCGGCGAACCGTACATGCTGGCGGCCTTTCTCGTCGGCGCGTATCAGGAGACCCTGGGCGACCTGCACAATCTGTTCGGCGACACCAACGTGGTGAGTGTCCAGGTGGATGAGGACGGCGACATCGAATACGTGCAGGAACTGGCGGGCGACTCGGTGGGGGATGTGCTGAGCTACGTCGAATACCGGCCCGAACGCCTGATGGAGCAGTTCCGCACACTGGCCGAGGACGCGGTCAAGGCCCGGCGCATCACGCCCGCCGAACGCCGCGAGATCCTGGCCGCCTACGAGGGCGGCTTGCGCGGCTACACCTATTTCGAACAGTGACCCGCGGGGAACAGGCCGTTCCGGCGGGCGCATCCGGACGCCGCGCCGCGAAGAAGAACCGAACGCTCACGTTACGCGGTACGGATTCCGTTCGCTCTTTCATCCTCCCGGTGAGGTTGCCGGCAAGCCTGCCGACCGGGGCTCCGGGCGAAAACCACAGGGGAACGGGTACGGGTTCACGACGTGGGCAACAAAAGAGGGCCAAGCGGTAGGTAAGCGGGGTTTACTGGAAGAGGATCAGCGTGCCCACGCTGAAGATCGTCGCATGGTCGGCGCTCAGTCTCACCCGGACCGAAGGGGCGGCAACTCCGTCCGCGCTCACGCTCCAGTTGCGGGCGTTGACCTTGGCGAGCGTCTCCGCGTCCATATTCGCGAACGTGATCGGGACAATCCGGGCCTCCGTGCCCGGCGTGAAATTCACGAGATGGACGACGCCCGTTTCCGCGAACGCGAACCCGTCCAGCGTGCCGTTGCCGTTCGCGCAGTCGAGCGTGAGCGTGGGCAGCGTCACGGTGCCCTTGGCCTTCAGCGTCGCCCCCGCGGCCACGCCCACGCCCGCCACACGCTCGAGTTGCGGGGAGACGCATGCGGGCGCCGACGCGATCGCGAAGCCCTGGCGCGGGCCCGTCACGGTGGAGGAGCCGTCCGAATACCAGACCTGCCCCGTCACCTGCTTGCAGAAGTTCGTCCCCTTTTCGTCCAGCAGGTCCCACATGACGCCGTCTGCGCTGCCGCGCACCTCATAGCCCCAGACGCGGCGCGTGTTGCCGGCGATGCACATGAGATCATACGAGGTGATGGCGGGTGCATCCGCCGGAAGCCGCATCGACACGGTCACCCAGGAAGAGGTGTTCGCGTAGCTCGGCGCGCCGTAGGTCGTGGCGGTGTAGAATGTGCTGCTGCCGTTTTCGTCGAAGAAATTGGGGAGCCACAGAGTGGGGCTCGTGAACCAGGAGGGGTAGGCGATCTTCGAGAGCGGCTCGTCGATGGAGGCCTCGCCGGGCAGAAGCGTGATGGCCGGCGCGACGGTGGAGGCCGGCACGGCAAGCGCCACGTTGCGGCGGATGCCGTCCGCGTCATAGAGCGCGAACTCGGTGCCGCCGATGCACGTGTCGAGGCTGCCGTTGAAATTCGAATTGATATAGTTGATCGAGAGCCGGAAAAAGGAATACGGCGTGTCCGGACCCTCGATGACGAGCGTGCCCGCCTTCACCGCGAGCGTCCCGGAGAAATCGAGCGTGTTCCGCAGCGTCCACGTGCCCGTCCCCTCTTTGACGACCGAGAGCGCCGAGGCGCCGTTCGTGACTGTGGAGAGCGCGCTCAGCGTGTTCGTGCCGTCGAGCGTGAGCGCGCAGGGCGAGGCGGCGATCGAGGAAACGCCTTTCAGCGCGAACGGCCAGAACCCGCTGGTTTTGAGGCGCCCCGCGCCCGCGAGGACGAGCGGGCGCTGTGTCGCCGCGTCCACGTTCGTGACGGAGGCGCGCCCGACGCACTCCAGCGTGGCCTCGCCCTTCGAGCCGCCGCCCAGAACAAACGCGTAGGGGACCCGGTACGTCTCGCTAAACGCGCCGCCCACAATATTCGAGCAGGTGAGCGTGGACAGGCCGAGCGAACAGGCCGTGCCCTTTTCCGCGAGCGACTCGAATTGGAGCGTCCCTTCCCTCACGTCGATGACGCCCTTCATCGCGCGGCTCGCATGGTGGCGGAAAAGCCACGTGCCCGACCCCTTCTTCGTGACGTAGGCGGCACCGCCCGCCGGCTCCGTCCAACTGCCGCCCACCTCGCACGCGTTCGTGTTCTCCCCCGTGAAGTAGAGGCTGTTCATGACGCCGTATCCATCCGAAACCGAGATCGGGCCGTTCCATACGAGTCCGCCCGTCACGCCACCGTCCGCCGTCATCGAATTCGCCGCGTTCCACTTGTTGAAGGACAGGGTTTTCACGGTCGTCTCGCCTTGGCCGAGGTAGACGAAGCGGCCGTAATCCGTGCTCCCGTTCGGGGTGAGCGACAAGGAGCCGTTGCAGCCCATCGACGAGGGCGCGGAAGCGTCGTACCCCACCTTCGCGAGCCCGATCGTGCCGAAAGACTGTACCCCGGCGGTGAAGGTCGAATTCGTGCCCCACAGATTGCACGTGCTGCCCGGGTAGACATACAGCATGGTCAATTTGCCGCAGATCGTGCCGTAGAAGTCGGATGTGCCTGGATTCGCCTGGAGCGTCTGGGTCTTCGCCCAGGCGTTTGTGATCATCCCGTCGCCGGAGAGGGTGCCCACGACCGTGCGGTAGCTGCTGCTGTTTGTGTGGCTCCCCGTCAGGAAGAGAACGCCGGGCGCGTTCAGCTCGATGGCGTAATGGTCGCTCGTCGTGTAGCCAGCGAGCTGTTCGGGCAGGTGGAGCGCGCCGTCTTCGATGAGAAGCCCGTTCGTCACCCGATAGGCGAGGTTGTTTGCGTGGTCGAGATAGAGCGCGCCCTTGCCGCGTTTGACGATTTTGCCGCTGCCGCCGATGCGCCCCGGAACACGGAGCGACGTGCCTTCGGACAGGGCGAAGATGATTTTTGTCGCGGCGTCGGAAAGCGTGAACTGCGTCACGTTGGTGACCGCATCGGCGTCCGCTTCCGTGAGCGTGTACTCGCCCGTGAGCGTGATGACGCCGTCCACCGGCTCCGGCAGTTCGGGCGTCGCCGCGAACGCCGCCGCGCAACACAGCACAGCCGAAAGAACCCCCGCTTCTTTTCGATGAGTAAACATTGCATGCGACCTTTCCTGAATCAGGAGCAACCCACGATTTGACCGGCGACAACCTGTTCTCACCTTTCGTTTTATTATCTGGAGTGGGGAGGGGGGTGTCAATTCCTAAAAAAACCTTCGGCTGTGCGTGCCGGCCTTTCCCCTTCCGCATCCCGGATTGACACCGGGGCGGCATTCCTTCACAATAAGCGTCCAGAATTTGTCCGGTATGGTGTTTCGCGCGGCGCGCGGACCGGAATCCGTGTGAAACGCATGAAAGGAACGTATGCAAAGCCTGCTCAATCATTTAAACCAGCTTCAGGAACTTGTGCTGATCCGGGATGAGCACCGCACGACAGGGGACGGCTCCCACATGGAGCGGCTGAATGACTCGATCGACCAGTTGACGGATAAGCTGCCGCCGGATGTCAAATCGCTCTATCAGCGCCTGTACAAAAAAGACCATATCGTGATGGCGCCGATGTACAACGGATGCTGCGCGATCTGCGGGATGCGGATGCCGATCAGCCAGGTTCAGGCCGTGCGCCTCTGCAGGCAGATCCAGAACTGTCCGAGCTGCGCCCGCATCCTGTTCGAGGAGAGTGACGCGCCGCGCTGGGTCGGGGACGCGCCGAGCCGCACGGAACCGCGCAAATCGGGCATCTCGCGTTTTTCGGCCGAATCGCTGATGGTCCCGGAGCTGAAGGCCACGAACGGGCGTGAGGCGATCGTGGAACTGGCGACGGTCATGGAGCAGCGGAACTTCGTTTCCGGTGCGGACAAGCTGGTGGAGAGCGCGTTGGAGCGGGAGGCGGTCCTGAGTACGGCGATGGATAACGGGCTGGCCTTTCCGCACGTGCGCGGCGTGGAGGGGGGCGGCCTGACGCTTGCGCTGGGCGTCGCGAAAAAGGGAATCCGGTATGATGATGCGGGCAGCATCGTGAACCTGGTCTTTTTCATCACGATCCCTACGGCGGTCAGCGCGTTTTACCTGCGCCTGATGTCGGGATTGACCGAGACCTTCCTGAAAGAGCAGAACCGGGATGCGATGCTTGCGGCGGAGACGCCGGAGCTGCTGTGGAAGGCGCTGATCAAGGCCACCCGCTACACAATCAAATAGCCGCGGTTCCCTACAGCAGGCCCCGCTGCCCGAAGATCGCCCGGGCCGTCTGAATCTGCTCCTCCGTCGGGGGGGGCGTGTCCTTGAGCCGGTAGGGCCGGCGCAGTGCCTCCCATTTGTATTCGCCCATCTTGTGGAAGGGCAGCAGTTCGACTTTGCGGATGCAGGCGTAGCGCAGCAGGTGGTCGGCCAGACGGGCGAGACGCGCGGAATCCAGGGTGTAGCCCGGGACCAGCACATGGCGGACCCAGACGTCCCGCCCCGCGGCTTCGCAGTATTCGAGGGTCTCCAGCGTCTCCCGGTTGCCGCGGCCGGTCAGGGTGCGGCAGAGGTCGTCGTCGATCGCCTTGACATCCAGCAGGATCAGGTCCGCGCGGTCGAGGGCCGCGCGCGAGACGGAGAGCGGGACCGCGCCGGAGGTGTCCAGCGCGGTGTGCAGGCGCTGTTCGCGGCACCCCTCCAGCAGCGCGCTGACGAATTCGGGCTGGAGGAGCGGTTCGCCGCCGGACAGCGTGACGCCGCCGCGCGCGATGAAAGAGCGGTAGGTCAGGATGTCGGCCAGGGCTTCGCCGGTGGTGATGACCCGTCCCGCCCCGCGATCCCCCGCGTCCGGATTGTGGCAGTATAGGCAGCGGAGCGGACACCCCTGCAGAAACAGCACATAGCGGATGCCCGGGCCGTCAAGCGTGCCGAACGACTCAATGGAGTGTATCCGTCCCGTGACCTGCGGGTTCATCGCAAAAATCCCTTGGGGGTGACGCGCGCCGCGCGGCTTCGCCGTAACCGGCGATGTGGTTCGTGACAGCCGGCCGCTGCGCCTGTACCGTCGCGAACGGCACGGTCAGCGCCAGGCCCAGGGCAAGCGGGGAAAGCGGGGGAGAAACGCGCCGCATGCGAAAACTCCGCCAAACGTGAGGGGAACAAAGCGGGGGCAGACAGCGGCATGCCCGCCCCCGCGCGTCACGGCTGGACACGGGCGGGTCAGATCGCGACCCAGACGTTGCCTTTTTTCGAGGAGGTCACCACCGCGTTGATGAACTTCATGCCGCGCACACCGGCTTCGACCCCCGGGAAGTCCGCCTCTTCGGACGAGGGCTTCCGCCTGTCGGACTTCGCGCGGATGGTGTCGGCGAAGTTGCAGTAATTGTTGGCGAAGGCCTCCAGAAACCCTTCCGGATGGCCGCTCGGGATGCGGGTGCCGCGCGCGGCCGCCTTGCTCTTCTCCGCGACATACCCGTTGCCGCGGCGCCAGATCTCCTCGGGCGCGGTCTGGCAGAGGACATGGAGTTCGTTGGGGTTCTCCTGCCGCCACCAGAGGCCTTTCTTCTCGCCGTAGATCCAGATGGCCAGGTTGTTCTCCTCGCCGACCGAGATCTGGCTGGCGTGCAGGACGCCCTTGACTCCCTTTTGGAAGCGGAGCAGCACATTGCCGTCGTCATCCAGTTTGCGGCCTTTGACAAAGGCGGTGAGATCCGAGAGCACGCGCGTGATCTTCACGCCGGTGATGTACTCGGCCAGATTGGCGGCGTGCGTGCCGATGTCGCCCATGGAGCCGGCCGCGCCCGAGGTCTTGGGGTTGGTGCGCCACGAGGCCTGCATGTTGCCGCTCTTTTCGAGAAGCTGATACAGCCAGCCCTGGGGATACTGGACCACCACCTTGCGCAACGCGCCGAGATCGCCCTGCTTCACCATGTCGCGCGCCAGTTTGACCATCGGGTAGGCCGTGTAGTTGTGCATCAGGCCGAAGACCCGGCCGCTGGACTTGACGAGCGCCGCCAGCTCCTCGGCCTCGCCGACCGTGAGGGTCATGGGCTTTTCGCACATGACGTGGAAGCCCGCCTTGAGGCAGGCCCTGGCGATCGGGAAATGCGTGTGGTTGGGGGTGCAGACCGACACGAAATCGATGCGCTCCCCGGGGGGCAGCGCGCTCTCCCCGGCGATCATCTCCTCGTAGGTGCAATACACGCGCTTGGGATCCAGGCCGAGGTTTTTCCCCTGCCGCAGACTCTTTTCCGGAACGACATCAAAGGCTCCCGCCGTCAGCGCGATCCCGCCATCCATCCGGGCCGCCTTCCGGTGAACCTCGCCGATAAACGCGCCGATCCCGCCGCCGACCTGCCCCATTTTCAGAATTCGCATATCCTGCTCCTTTCACTTGGACAATCACCCGTAAAATAGGTTCCGGCCAAGCATAGAGTGTTGCTCCGGCAAAGGGAAGCGTAAAAAAGGGGCACGTGCGCCCGGGGCATCCTATCTCTCGGGAACGGGTATCGTACGCGTGTTTTCTGGAGGGGTTCCAGTCCCGCGGTTGCATCGCGGCCGGGATGTGGCATACTGTTGTCCGGATTGCGTGAACCAGGGCTTGGCGCTGCCGGCGGGCATGATGGGAAAGGGGAGGGGCGATGAAGAGAATTCGGACATTCGGGATTCATCTGGCGCTGGTCACGCTGCTGGCGCCGCAGTTGTTTGTGCTGATTTATTTTTTTCCGAATTTTTTCCGGCGGTTCCATGCGCTGGGACTGGTGAGGGCGGTGCTGGCGCACGCGCTCACGGTCTCGTGGGTTTCGGCGCCGCTGGTGGCCCTGCTGGTGCTGGCTTACGGCCGGCTCATCCAACGGGAGACCCGATGGCACCTGGTGTTGGGTTTCTGCGTGATGGCCGGTTACCTCTGGTTGGCGGCGTGGAATCTGCTGATCTATCCGACCTACGAGTACGGCCGGGCGGGCCTGCCGATCCTGCTGTTCGGTCTGGGGATGGCCGGGGTGGCCTGGGCGCGCGGCGTGTACCTGCGGGACCTGCCGGCGTCAAACGGAGGGAAGGCGGCATCCGGGCGGGAGGCGGAAGACGGCCCCTCCGGTTCGGATGTTTGCTCCGCCGGATGAAGGCCTGACTTCCGGAAGCGCGCGTTTTGCGCCACGCGGAGCGCCAAACGCGCCGAAGATTCCGGTTGCTTTCCCGGGGGGGGGCGCGGGAAACGACAACGCGTTCTCAAGGAAGGTGTAGGGCATATGACTCTTGCGGAATTGGATTCTCAACAGGCGGACTCCCTGGCGGAAGTGGCCTCCGCGGCGGATGCCGCCACGCTGGAAAAGGCGCGTGTCCGGTATCTGGGGCGCAACGGATTGTTGCCGGCGATCATCCGGCAGATGAAGGAGGTCCCGGCTGCCGAGCGGCCGGAGTTCGGCAGGCGCGTGCAGGCGTGGCGCGCCGCGCTGGAGGACGCGCTGGCCGGACGCATGGCGGGTACCGTCACAGCCCGGGAAGAACAGGCGGCCTTCGACTGCACGCTGCCGGGACGCTGGCCCGCTCCCGGGGCGAAACATCCGGTCTCGCGCGTGATCGAGGAGACGGCCGCGATCTTTGCGCGGTTGGGTTTCACGGTCGCGGACGGGCCGGACATCGAGACGCGCTTCAACAATTTCACGGCGCTCAACACGCCCGCGCACCATCCCTCGATGGACGCGTCCGACACCTTCTGGCTGACGGATGACCGGCTGCTGCGCACGCAGACCTCGCCGGTGCAGATCCGCATGATGACTTGCCACACGCCGCCGGTGCGCATCATCACGCCGGGGCGCACCTACCGCCGCGACACGACCGACGCCACGCACAGCGCGAATTTCCATCAGATCGAGGGGCTCTACGTTGACACGAGGCCGGTGTCGCTCGCGGACCTCAAGTCCACGCTGGCCTATTACGCGCGCGAGATGATGGGGGCCAAGGCCGGCGTGCGGTTCCGTCCGCACTTCTTCCCCTTCACCGAGCCGAGCGTCGAAGTGGATTTTTCGTGCCACGTGTGCGGCGGCAAGGGCTGCCGCGTCTGCAAGATGAGCGGCTGGATCGAAATCGCCGGCGCGGGCATGGTGGATCCGCGCGTGTACGGGCACGTCAACCGGGCGCGCGGCGACCGGGCGTACGACCCCGCCGCGGTCTGCGGCTACGCCTTCGGGTTCGGCGTCGAACGCATCGCGATGGTCAAATACGGCATACCCGACATCCGCTGGCTGTACGAGAACGACACCCGTTTCCTCAGCCAGCTGGCGTGAGAGGGAAAAACGCTGAACGCCCAACGTCGAATGTCGAACACAGAAGTTTATTGGGGGAAGGCGAGGCGGTAGAAGCGGGCTGGGCGGGAGGCGGACGCGGGGTCGGAGAAGTCGAGGGTTCCGGAGGCGGGGATGTCGCAGGCTTCGACGCGGACGGGGATGTCGGGGTTGAACGAAGTTCTACAGGGAACGGTGCATTTCTTTGTTAGCCTTATCCATCGAGCGATTGAGTTCTTTAATCGCATTGTTGACCTCTTCCGCGGCCTTCTCTTATGCCTTCCCCAACACGGCTTTGAGCTGCGACTCCACCGAACGGCCGAGGTCGTCTTCTGCGACGGCCATTACGTAGAGCAACTGCCCTTTGCTGGCTTTGGCCGTGAGTCGCGCGACCAGATTCTTTTCCTTGGAGTCGTCGGTCGTCTTGTACCCTTCGCCTTTGTACTCCACCACCAGACGCCGGCCGTCCTTGAGGAGCGCGACGAAATCGGGGTAGAAATCCCCGCCGGCCTTCGGGAAGCGGTAGGAGCGGTCGTCATTGGCGATGTTGCGCACCCAGTGCTCGACCTGCGGCAGATTGTCGAGTATCCACGCGCACTCCTCTTCCTCGCCACTGTCGAACGCGGCCACGTCGGCGTAAAAATGACGCTGGAAGTCATACTTCCCTTTGTAATACCTGAGCGGCGTGTAGGCGTCGGCCTTGGGAAATACGTACGGGGTCTCGTAACCGGCCTCGGGCTGGGACGTTTTTGAGAACAGCAGCGTTTGAAAACCCTTGTCCTTGGCCTGCTCGATGCCTTTCGCGATTTTCCGTCTCAACACGTCCTCCAACCGGAAGACGGCTGACTGAATCGCCCCCAAGGAAAGCCCGCGCCGCTCTTTGAGGTCGGCGATGACGCGGCGAAGATACTCGTTCAAGACGGCCGGAGGGATATGCTTGTGCCGGAGCCTCGGCGCGAGGAACCGGACGAATTCGGTTTCATCCCACGTCGCCACCAATCCGTTCATGTCCACCTCGTCGCGCCGCAAGGTCCGGATGAACATGCGGTTGTCGTTGATGCCCACGAGATAGCGCATCGCGCCCTCGTCCGCCTCGAAATCCGCCGCTTCCAGCGCCACGGGCAAGTCGGCCAGCCGGACACCTTCGCGCAAATACAGTTCTTCTTCGACGGGGTAGAGGACGCCGTCGAGGCGGATCATGAGCTGCGGCACAGAGAAGGACGCGCCTTTTTCTGCCGGGCAGTTGCGGCGGCGTTCCTGCCGCCGCCGAATCGCCATCTGCTCGCGCAGGCTCGCCCGGTCGGCGGGCTTCAGCGCCTGCTCCACCTTGTGTAAAGCCGCATCGGTAATCTGCGCGCTCAGCACAATCTCGGTGTGGCCGTCGGCGGTCGGGCGGACCGTCACGTAGTCGCGCTCCACCGCGTCGAGGTGGCTTAACGCGGGAGGTTCCTTGACAACGACGCGCGCCTCGAACAGCGGCAACCCGTTTGTCGCGGTCGCATAATCGAGCTTCAGGGAGCGTTCGCTCTCCGCCGCGATCTGCTCGCGGATCGCGCGCTCGGCCTCGGTCTCGTCAAAACCCATGCTGACCAGCCGGTCCTTTAACTTGACGATGGCATCGGGCCAACTGGCGCTGGAGACGTGCGCATAAGCCCGGTTGAGTTCCTCCGCCTGACGGCAACACGCATAGGGCATCCTCAACACGCGGCCCAAGAGCTGTTCCACGTCTTTGGTCGAGTGCACCGTTGCCAGCGAGCAGAAGATGTAGGCAAAGGAACAGTCCCACCCCTCTTTGAGCGCTTGGACGGTAATCACGAAACGGACGGGACAGGCGGAATCGAACAGGTTGACCTCGTCCAACTCGCGCCGCTCGCCGGTCGCTACGGCGATCTGCGCCTCGGGGATATTCTCTTGCGAGAGCAGGTACTCGCGGACCACATCGACGCTGACATCCTTGTCCTTATTCTCCGCCTGAATGAGGACGATCGGCCGCAGGTATTCCTTTTCGGCATCGGCGAACGCCTTCAGCCGCGCCTGCTCCTGCACCGCCGCATGGAGCGCCAACTGCCAGTTGTCGTGCTGGGTAAGCTCGATCGGCATCTTGATCATCTGCTCCTTCTGGAGCGTGGAGGCGGCGACGTGATGCAGGATGTTGCTCTCCGCCGCCGGGGTCGCTGTGAACTCGACCACGCACGAGGGCCGGATGCGGTTCATAACCTCCAGGCTGAGAGGCGACTTGTTGTTGTGGGCCTCGTCCACGATGACCAGGGGGCGCACCAGCGAAAGCAGATTGATGAAGGAGTACTTCACCTTGCCGCTTTCCGGGGCGCGCTCCAGCTCAACCCCGTCCGGCACGCCGCGCGCGAAGAACGGTTCCAGGTCTTCGTTGTGGTCGTACACCCTGCGGCTCTCGGTCTTGTCCACGCGCGCCGTGGCCAGCGTGCCGATGAGGATGTTGGCGCGCGAGACCAGGTCCTGCGGCCGCAACTGCGCGAAGTCCGACAGGGCGAGCACGCGCACACGGCCCTTGTAGGCGTCGTCCAGCGCCTGCCTGTAAGGATGTTTCGCATCCTGCAGCGCGTCGAGGGTCTGGTCGCGGATCATGCTGGTCGGCACGAGCCACAGGACCAGCGGCGAGTCGGTGCATAGCCAGGCTTCGGCGGCGGTCTTGACCGCATGGGTCGCGAGGATGGTCTTGCCGCCGCCGGTCGGCAGCCGCAGGCAGACGAACGGCGCTTCGGCCGTGGCGTCGGTGAGCGGACGGTAGGGCCGGAAAAGGTCGGGCCGGTCGGGCTTGGCCACCTGTTCGAACGCGCCGGCCAGCGTCCCCGCGCGGGCCGCGCGGAGAAACGTATCGAGTTTCGCCAGCGATTCTTTCTGAAAGTCCTTCAGTTCCATAAAACAAGGCCTTTTGATTAGCCGCAGAGAACGCAGGGACCGGGTCACGGGCCGACTTCCAACCGGTTACAACTTGTTACCGGTTGATTTTTTCTATGGGAGCGTTTGCGTCTCACTTTTTCACCTCAAATCCGTTTGCGTCTCACAAAAGCCGTTTTGTGAGACTCTAAAGCGCTTGTGTCGAACAGGTGAGATTCAAAGCACATCCATCCCTTCGGCGATATTCAGGAGTTCCCGACAGGCGTAAACCCCTTCCCGCCGCCCCTTCCCAACCTGCAAACTCAACAATATCCCTTTGTCCCGCAACAACTTGGATATCCGCATCGCGGTCGGTCTGGGGATTCCCGAGTTGGCCACGAAGTCCGTCGACTTGAAAATCGGCTGCTTGAAAATGAAATCCAGCGCGTTGATGCTGTAGAGGGAACGGGTCAATTCCGAAAACTGACCTTTATAGCGCATGTAGAGAGCCACGATCGCATTTGCCTTGTTTTGGTTCTCCAAAGCCTGTTCGAGAACAGCCTTTAAGAAGAACGCGATCCAGTCGGTCCAAGCATCGTGCTCCGATACCGCCAACAGCCGCTCGTAGTACTCCTCCCGATTCCTTTCAAAGAACGCGCTGATATAGAACATGGGCTCCCTGAGCAAGCCTTTATAGGCCATAAAGAGCGGTACGAGCATACGCCCCAACCGGCCGTTCCCGTCCAGGAAGGGATGCAGCGCCTCGAACTCCGCGTGCAGGATAGCAAGCTGCACCAGTTTGTCAGGCGCGTCCGCATGAATAAACTTCTCCCATTCCCCCATCGCATCCGGCAATCTCTCGGCGGAAATCGGGACATACCGCGCCTCTTCTATCGGGCACCCCTGAGGCCCGATCCAGTTGGGAATCCTGCGGTATGCGCCGGGAGCTTTGTTCTGGCCGCGGACACCATCCAAAAGTACCTGATGGCCTTCGCACACCACGCGCTGGCAAAGCGGCAACGTTTGTAGCAACTCTTGGGCTCTACGCATCGCCTTCCGATAGTTGAGGACTTCAACGATGTCGCCCTTCCTCTGTTCGCTCAGCGTGCTGGCTTTTTCTCCCGCGGCCTCGAACTCCAAGACCTCGCCCATGGTCGCCTGGGTGCCCTCGATGCGGGAAGAGAGCACCGCTTCCTGCGTCATCAGCGGCGAAAGCAGTACGGCGGCATTCGGTATGGCCAGGAGCGTACCGTCATACCGCGCCAGGGCGGCGTTCGCCGGCCCTATCAGAGGGATCAGGCGCTCCCACTCCAATTTTCGCGGAGGAAATTTGTCGAGATGATATTGAACCGCCATTTCAGAGCCTCCTGTTCGCTTGCTACCTCACCCGCACGTCGTACGGCGTCTGCTTGAAGGCCACCCGTTCGCGCTTGAGCCGCTCCGCGCCCCACGGACACCACTCGCCGTAAATCACCTTGGGGCCGTCGAATGGAGGCAAGGAGGCGTAGACGGCCGAATTGAGCACATTGCCGCCTGCGGTGCGCCGGTCGCCGAGTATGCCGTTGTAAAGCAGGTAATAGGCCGTGCCGTTGTGGACGCCCAGCAGCGGGCTCTTGCGGCCGTCCCGGCGGGCGGGCGTGCCGGTCTCGGAAAACCAGACGTGGGCGGCCAGCGCCTCGAAGGTCACCTCCGGGTTGATCGCGCCGTAGGCGTCGAAGACCGCCTCACCGAGCCGGAAGAAACGGAACCCGCCGCCGCCCTGCCAGCCGACGGCCTTGGAAATCCCGCCGGGCTCGCCCTCGACCACTTTTTTCAGGCGCGGGGCGCAGTGCGTCTCCGCGTGCGCGCCCATCTCGATCCCGATCCAGCGGCGCCCCATCTTGTGCGCCACCGCCGCCGTCGTGCCCGACCCCAGAAACGAATCCAGCACCAGGTCGCCGGGATTGGTCGCGATCTGCAGTACGCGCTGAATCAGGCGCTCGGGCTTGGGGGTTGCGAAAACGTCATCCTTATCAAACAATTCTTTCGTCTCGTTTTTTGCTTCCTGGT
>JAVEYH010000010.1:0-48921 GCA_034003585.1 Kiritimatiellia bacterium | reverse complement strand
GTACGGCAGATAGGCGAAGGGCACGCCGAACAGCCAGGGCACCGCGTCGAAGACTTCGATATAGTCGTTGTCCTTGTAGCGCACGTCCCCGGTCATGCACCAGTGGCGGTGGCCGGGCGCGTTGGTGCAGGTGGTGACCAGCGCGTTGCGGATGTCGTACCGTCCGTCCTCCCTCCGCGTGACCTCCGGGGAACTGACGCGGAACACGCCGGCCACGAAATCGCCGGTTCCGGAAAGGCCGCGCCCGGTCTTGTAGTTGTATTCGATGTAGTCGCCCGCCCAGGATCCGATGCCGCTCTGCCGGATCACGACATTGCCCCGCGCCTGCACGTCGCCCTTCTCCTGGTGCAGGCGCACGCGGTCGGCTTCGAGCTCCTGCGATCCGGTCCGGATCTTCACCTGGCCCGTGGCCGTGGTCCATCCGGTTTTCTGATCGACCTCGAACTTGTCGGCCGTGATTTCCAGTCCGGTGTCGGCGGCCGGCGCGTTCCGGGAACCGGCCGCCCCCCCCTGCGCCCGCGCGCGCTCCGCAAACGGACCGGATACCGCGACTCCTGCCAGACACGTCACAAGGATGAAATTTTTCATGGTTGTATCGCGCTCATTGTGAACGTTACGCTTCGGAAGAGATCAGACACAGCGTAAGTGAATCCACGGTGGCTGACAAGCGGAATCTCCTTCGCGCCGGCAATCGTTTCTTCTGGGTGTTGCTGGGTGTGATGGGTGTTTCTGGGTGTTTGCCGCCCAGCAGCGCCTTACCCGCCACCGGCCCGCTGTTCGCACCGGACCGCAAGCCGCGCGTTCGTCAGGCGTTCCCGGAGCCCGCCGTCCTTCAGGAACGCTTCCTCCCGCTGCTTCAGGAAGCGCTCCAGCAGATACCGGCACTGGTGAATCAGGCAGACCGCAATGTTGGCGACCACCTCGTCCGGACGGGTCTCGGCAAACTCGCTGAACATCTTATAAGCGGCTTCCGGATCGCGGCTCTTCTCACGGACGAAGACCGCCTTCTCCGAATCCTTCTCCCAGACCGCATGACCGCGCGTCGCCAAATAGTCGCGGTAATCCTCCAGCAGTTCCCCCAGGCTCGCCCGCGCGACATTCACCAGCTTCAGTTCGGTCTCTTTCGACGTGACCGCCGCCTCGACCCCTTCGATGATGTTCTGCTTGCCGGACCGCGCCGCCTGCACCATCTGATCTACCGTGCGGTCGCCTTTCCTCAGGAACCGCCCGCAAAACCGGAACGTGATCAGGTAAATGAGTTCGGCCTTCTTGTACGCCAGAAGGTTCCGGGGGTCTCCTGGGCTTTTCAGCAGCCGTTCACGCATCCCGCGCCTCCTGTGTTTTGTTCTGATCTTCTGGGTGTGGCTGGGTGTTATGGGTGTTTCTGGGTTTTTCCACCCAGCACTACCCAGCAGCACCCAGCTCGCCCAGCACCACCCAGCGCACCCAGCACTACCCAGCGCCGCCCGGCCCGCGCGCGCCGGGTTCGCGTTACGGCTTCTTCGGCTCCTCCGAAAGCAAACGCTCCGGCTGCTTTTCCGGCGCGGCGGGTTGGGACGGGTTGCCCGCCCCCTTCCGGAGGATCTCCACGCTGTCCGTGACGCGGATCACCGGCTCGGCCGCATCCGGAACCGCTGAGGTTTCTTTGTTTTCTTGCCGTTTCTTGGCCTTCAGTTTTCCCAGCAGTTCCCGCAGTTGGGCCTCCGTTTGCGCGGCCTCCTCCCGATCCTCCGCATTTCCGGACGCCTTCTCCGCTTCCCGTTTCGCGCGCTTCAGCGCCTCCTCGGCCTCGCGTTCCGCGCGCTTCTCCAACTGCTCTTCGCGCGCCTCCAGCAATTTGTCATATTCCTTTTCCGCCTTGTGATTGGCGTCTTCCGTGGCCCAGCGCTGTTTGGTGCGGCGCGTCCGCTCCGCGGATGGCATCGGGTCCGCCAGCTTGCTCTTAGACCAGCCGTAATCCACCCAGGGCCGGTCATCCGACAGGGCCGCTTTCCGCCGTGCGGCTTCCGCCTCCAAATCTTTCGCGTTATCCAGCACATAGGGCGTCAGAAAAACCAGGAGTTCGGAACGGTTGTCGGCATGCGCGGTCTTTCCAAACAGGTACTTCCCGATCCAGGGGATATCCTTGAGGATCGGAATGCCGATTTCCTCTGTTTTAATCTCATTCTGCACCAGGCCGCCCAGCACCACGGTCTGCATATTCTCAACCGAGACATCCGCCTGCACTTTGCGCGTGTTGACCGTCGGATAGGATTCCGTACCGACCTGCTGGTTTGCGCCCACGGTCTCAAAGGTTTCCTCGATCGTAAGCAGCACGCCGCCGTTCGGGCTGATCCGCGGCGTGATCTTGACCGTCAGACCGATGTCCCGCTGCTCGAAATCCGGCACTTCGGTGCCGTATTGCGTGCTGCCCGAGTAGCGCACGCCTTTGTAGAGGTAGCGCATGGAGGTCGCCTCCAGCGTGGCCTCCTTGTTGTCCACCGTCATCAGCACCGGCGAAGAGAGCACCTTGGTGCGCGTGTCGGATTTCGACGCCTCGATCAACGCCGCGATGTTCAGCTTGTCGGATTTCAGGAAATAACTGATGCCCGTGCGCGCGCCGAGGTAACCGGATGCCGAATCGGTTGCGTTGGACGCCACCGTCGCGCCGATGCCCAGCAAACTCCCCAGCAGCGACGAGCCGCTCCCGCCGCCGCCGCCCATCTGGTCGCCATTGTTGAAAATCGTGTCCCGTTTGACCACACGCGTGTAACCCGTGATTCGATCAGGATCGTCAGGATCACCGTAGATCGGATCATACGAGGTGTGCTTGCCGCGCTGCACCCAGTCCATGCCGGTTTTCAGGTCATCCCCCAACTCGACCTGCAGCACAACCGTTTCGATCAGCACCTGTGAGAGCTGGAGGTCCATGCCTTTGATGACCTCTTTGAGTGCGGCAAGGTCGTTGGGGCTGCCCATCATGACGATCGCGTTGGTACGCTTGTCGGCCAGGATTTTGATGTTGTCCTTGCTGAGTTGCCCCAATTTGCTTTTTCCGGCCTCGCCCACGGCGTTGGGCGTGGCGGGCCGTCCGGCCGCGCGCGCGGCCACGGCCTCGGCCAGGCTGGTGCTGCGGCCGTCCGTGCCGGGGGCTGCGGCGGGTTTCGCGCCCGTGGCGCTTGTATCCTCTTTTTTGCTGGTCGCGTTGCCGATCAGATCGTTCAGCATGGTCGAAACCTCTTCGGCGTCGGCGTACTCCAGCCGCTGCACCTCAACCTTCACATCCGGCGCAGTCTCGACATCCAGCACGGTGATGATCTTGTCGAAGAAGGTCATGTTGTCGGCGCGGGTGACAATGATGAGCTGGTTGGAGCGCTCGTCCGCCAGGATCTGCACCTTGCCGCGGATCATGCCGCGGTCGGCGTCGCTGATGAGCGTGGCGAGGTTCTCGTTCGGCGTGGAAGCCGCGGGCTCGGGCTGCTGCGTGCGGAGCCGGGACAGGCCGGGCGGCAGGGGCCGCGTGGAGATCGCGCGGGAGAAGCCGGGCGCACCGGAAACATTGGGCTTGATCTCCTCTTTGGCCTGGGTCTGCTTCTGCGACTCGGCCACGATCTCCTCCAGCCGCTTCTTGATCTCCTCGGCCTTGGCGTAGCGGATCGCGCGGACATTGACCTCCTCAAGCACCACCAGGGGCTGGTCGATAAACTTGATGATCTCCAGCATGCGGTTGATATTCTCCTGGGTGTCGGTGACCAGGATGCTGTTGGTGCGCTCGAACATCTGGAACAGGCCGTCCGGTTTTTTGAACCCCTCCAGCGCTTTTTGCGCCTCCTCGGCCGTGATGGCCTTGAGCTGGATCATCTGGCTGACCACCCGGTTCTTCTCGGGGTGGCCCTTTTCCGGGCTCTCCATCAGGATTTTGATGCCGTCCGTGCGCACGGTCTTGCGCGCCAGCACCTTCACGAACTTCTCGCCGAACGGCTCCAGCACGATGCCGTTCATGCTCAGCACCACTTCGATGGCCTCGATGAACTCCTCGCGCGAGAGCGCCACATCCGGCTGGCTTTTCAGCGTGATGTTGGCTTTGGGCGCGTCCGGCGCGATCAGCAGGGTCTTGCCGGTCTCCTGGGCGTAGGCCTGCAGGATGATGTCCGTAGGCGCGTTGTCGAATTTCAGGGAGGGCGTCGTGGTTTTGGGTTTGGGCTCCGCCTCGGTTTCGCCTGGGGGTTCCGCCGCGTCCCCCGCGGACAGCGCCGCGGCGGGACCGGGGGCTCCCGCCGCCGGACGCAGCGAACGGAGCGGCGGGCGCGGCAGGCGCGTGGAGCGCGCGTTCACGGCCGGCGGCGCGGCAGGGGCTTCCGCGGCGGGCGCGGCCGCGGGGTTCGCTTCGGCCGCCGGCGCGGCCGCGGGCGCCGCAGCGGGGTTCGGCGCCGGGTCCTGGGCCAACGTCACGCCGAGGGTCAGCGCGCACGCGGCCCCCGCAACGCAGAGATGGATACGGTTCGTTTTCATGCTTATCCCCTTAAAAGGTGTCACATGCCTTGCGGCACGCTGTTCGTTTGACTCGGTTTCGGTTCGCCGGCTTCGGATCCGGTTGCCGGCGCGTCAGACCCGTCCGGGTCCGGGGCAGCGGATTCGGCGGCGCCGGCCGCGGACGAAAGCGCGTTCGTTTCCGCCCCCGCCGGGACGGGAGGCCGGGGCAGCGACTCGGCATCCCCCCGCATGTAGGCGCAATACAGGGTGAACGAGCCCTTCAGGAACCCCGGCCGGGTGGAGGGACGGATGAAGAGCTGCCGCACGTCCAGCATCGCTCCCTGCTGATGCAGGTCATGCAGAAAGCGGACCAGCGATTCGAGCGGGGCCTCCCAATCCTTGCACTCGATCGGCAGCTCGTAGACATCGCCGACCTCCACCTCTTTGTTGGCCTGACGCCGCGAGATGGAAAAGCCGTTGCGCGTGGCCGCGGAATCCATCAGGTTCAGCCAATGGGTGTCCACATCCTTTTCATACGGGAAGATCGGCATCAGCCCGCGCATCGTCTCGTACCGCTCCGACCACATGTCGCGGGCCGCGATCAGCGCGCGCTCTTCCGTGACCTTGCGTTTCGCGGCCGCGTAGGTCCGGCGCGCGGCTTTCCAGTTCGCGGCCTGCTTTTTGTAACTCAGCGCCGCCACGGCGTAGAGCACGAGCACGACCGTGATCAGCAGCATGTTCTTCTCTCGGGAGGAGACCGCACTCATTTCCGCGTCACCCCCTTGAACTTGGCGTCCACATCGAACTTGTGCAAACCCTTGCTCGCCGACGGCCCCACGAGACCGACCGTTTCGAACAGCGGGTTCTCCGTCACCGCGTTTTTGAAATCGTACACCAGCGTCGGCTGCACGGCGTCACCCGAGATGCGCACCCCGTCATCGCGGCGGTAGGTGAAGCCCGCGAGCGTGATCCCGGGCGGCAGGCATTCCGACACCAGCTTCAGCATCTCGAGCGCCGAGTAGGTGCGGTCGGTATAGGCCTGGATGAGGTTGACCCGCTCGCGGGTGTCCGCCACCGCCTTGTGGGCCTTGAAATGCGCGCGGGAGGCCTGGGTCTGCCGCGCCGCAAGCTGGCGGTAGACCACCGGCCCCGAAAACAGCACGCCCATGCCGAGCGTCCAGACCGCCAACGCCGCGCCGACGCCGGTCAGCACCCGGCGGCGCACGGTCTCCTCTTTCACCGCATCGCGCCAGGCCTGCGGGGTCAGATCCAGCGTCGCTTCCTCGCCCGTGCGCAGCGCGACCCCCTCGACCCCGCCGTCCTCCGAGGGCGGTGCCGCGACGCGCACCGGCGCGCCGGCCAGCTCCTCCAGCCGCGCCCGCAGCGCCGCCGCAAGCGGCTGTCGCGAAAGGACCACCAGTTCGGCGACCGCGCCGTGTCCGGCCTCCAGTTCCGCGTTCAGCAGGGAGAGCGTGACCTCGCGCACCAGGCTGTCGTCATCCGGCAGCGCGCCCAAGCCCCGAACGAGAACCGGCACGCCCTGATCCAGAACCAGAAGGTCCCAGCCGCCGTCCGGATTGGCGAGCACCACCCGGCGTCCGGGCCGGTCGAGATGGCAGGGTCCGCGAACCGTGCGGAACCAGCCCAAGACGGACGCGTCGGTGCGCAGCACCTGCAGGCCGGCGGCCCGCAACGCGGCGCCCAGATCCTCGAACACCGCCGCAGGCAGGGCCGCGGCAAAGACGCGCAGGCTCGTCTCGGTCTCGCTGACGATTTCGAACCCGACCGAGAGTTCCTCCCCCGGGAAGGGAGAGAGCTTGTCCATCTGCAGCGTCACCGCCTCCGCCAGATCCTCGCGCAACTCGACCGGAAAATTCAGCACGCGGACCAGCAGACGCGATAGCGGCAGGGCGATCACCACCCGGCGAGCCCCCAAGGCGGCGCGCGCCGCGGAAAACGCCCTGGCGAGCGGCGTGTCGCTTTCGACCACCGTACCCTGCTCCGCCGCCTCCGCAACGTCGGCCGCGGCATCCTCAAGCGGCCACACGCCCCCGTCCGTGCGCGTCCAGGCGTCACGCCCGCGCGGCGCGAACCGCACCCCGCGCAGCACGCCACCCTCCGCCAACAACGCTATGACTTCACTCGGTCTGCTCACTCAAACTGCCTTTTGAAAAACGCTCTTGTCGCACTTTCTCACGGGTCCTCCCGCCATCTCACGTAGCGGACCTTGTCACTCTCCACAATCGCCATCGCCTCGATCCGGTGGGTGATCCCGCCGGCCTCGCCCTCCACTTCGATTTTGAAGTACTTTTCCGGAGCGTAACTCAGGAAGTCGCTCGCCGTCAGGGGAATCCCCTCGATACGGGCGGTCAGATCGTTCCAATCCTTGTACAGCTTGCTCTCCCGGTCGAGGTCGGAGACCGCGGAGGAAACACGCCGGCTGCCGGTCTCGCGCTCCTCCACGATCGCTCCCGCCAGCAGTTCGTCCCCATCGATTCCCGGAACGGTCAACAACACCTCTTTGTCGGCGGAATTGACGTTTATTTTAACAAGTTCCCCATAGATGTCAAAAAAAGCCTTGATGCCGCCGGCGCGGATGACGATCTGTTTTTTGACGTCCTTCTCCTCCGGATTGAGCACGCCCCCGTTGACGATGGCGGGCAGGAAGCCCTTAACCTTCAGCAGTTCGTCCACCGTATCGATCGGGCCGTTGCGCGCGGTGTAGGGTTGCTCCAGCCCCTCATAGTAATCGCGTTCCGCGCCGTTGCGCCCGGTAGCGGTGCTGTCGGCGTCGACCCAGTCGTTCCAGCAGTCGATCAGTTCCTCCCAGTACTCCTGCGGCACGTTCGCGGCAGTCAGCACGTTTTCCCAAACCTTGTCCACCTGGGCGCCGCCCGTCCCCGTGTTGAAGAGCAGGTTGATGGGCCAGCGGCTGGACTCCCCGGCCGAGATCTTGACCCGCACCACGCCGCCGTCCGGATTCGCCGCGTCCACCGCCACATCGCCGGTGGAGGCTTCGCCTTTCTGGAGGTCCAGCTTGGCGCCCAGCCAGCGGTCCTCCTGCTCGTCCGTGGCGCTCGAGGCGGTCGCGTTACGGTAGTCGAGCAGCAGCATCTCCGCGATCACGATGCCCGACCGGGTCAGGTAATCCACCTGACGGCGCTGCCGCACATACAGGTTCACGCGGCCCTCCAGCAAAGCGTCCAGCGCGAAGGACATCACCAGCAGGCTCAGCAGAGCGATCGTCCAGAGCGCGATGATCAGGGCCGAGCCGTTGCGGCGGACGGGTCCCGCGCCCGTTTTCCGGAACGGAAGATGCGAGACCGTCATCCGCCACCTCCTGCCGGGGGACCGCCGCCGCCCGGAGCGCGGCCGCCTCCCGGAGCGTTTCCCGAAGCCGGCACCGCGCCCGCGCCCGGCGCGCGCGGAATCGGCTGTTGCGCGCCGCCGGGCCGCCCCGGCGTGTCACGGGTACCGGAGGGTTTGCCCTTCTGCTCCTGTTTGACGGGATTCTGCGAGATGTCCCACAGGGGGATCTCCACATCGCGCGTGACCGCCAGGGGCGCGTCCCGCTCTTTTGCGGGCCGCATGTAGAGGGTGAGCGAAATCTTGAAGGGGATGGCGTTCGATTCGGACCACGTGTCCTCCCACTCGATTTCCGTGGCGTTCCGCTCGGGCGGCTCTTTGAGGATCCGGCAATCCATGCCGACCACCCGCGGTGCCAGCATGAACGGTTTCACGTCCTCCTCCGGGTCGAAATCCTCCAACTGCAGGGCGTCGCGCCAGACTTTCGCCATCAGGCCGCCTTCATGCTCGCGGTCGGCCTGTTCGACAGAAAGGCTCACCCGGTGGGGCACCTCGGCCAGTTGCGTGCGCTCGCCCACCAGCGCCCGGCCGATCTTGGTCCAACTGATCGCGTCGGCCGCCTCCGCCCCCTCGCCGCCGTCCGTGTGCTGGAACCCGTACTGCTCCGTCTGGATGCCCGCGTGCGGGTAGTAGGCTGAGCGCAACCCGGAGACGATCTGCTCCATCACGTAATCGGCCTGCGCCATGGAATCGGACATCGCAAGGCCCGCGTTCCAACTCTGCACCACCGCATCAAAGCAGAAAAACGAGAGGATCATCATGACCGACAGGATCATGATGGCCAGGGTCAGTTCCAGCAGTGTGAACCCGTTCCGGTCTCTGCGCGACATGTGCCCGACTCCCTCTCCGCCCATCCGTCCTCATTTCGGCCGGATGAACCGCACCAACTCCTCGTAATACCCCTCTTTGCCGCTGCCCCAGGAGACGCGTGTCCGCAGCACGAACAGCTTGTCGTCCACCACATTGGCATCCGGCTCCTCGCGCTCGTCCACATGGCGCTCGAAAGTGAAACCCTCCAGCGCCTCAAGGCGTTCGCGCGGCAGATCCTCATCCAGCTCAGCCGCCATCTCCTCGACGGTCACGGGGTCGATGTTGAGTTTCTCATCCTCCTCCGCGTCCTGGATTTCGTCGGCCGGCGGGACCGGATACAGGCGTTCACCCAGACTGAACACGAACTGCGCGTCCTGATAGGTTTTGGAAAGCCCCATCATCTGCGCGCAATTGCCCAACCCCACCATCAGGCTCACCAGCCCGAACGCCAGGATCATGGTGGCAATCAGAATCTCGATCAGCGTGAAACCGTTGCGGCGCATCATTCCCCGTCCTCCGCCACCCGCGCGACCCCGAAGCGGTCCACCCGCACGGTCAGCGCGTCCGCAACGTCCTCCTCGTCCGCGCTCCCCGCGGCAAACACGCGCACGGTGAACGGCAGGCACCGCCCGTTGCTTTCAAAGGGGATGCGCACCCGCGCGACCGGCCCCTCCGGATCCCCTTCACCCGCCGGCGACTCGTCCTGCTCCAGTTTCTCCGTTGCCCACTCCTCCTCATCGAGCCGCTCCTCGTCCAGCGCCACGCGGAACCGCACCCGCTCATACGCCTTGGCCGCCTCCAGATCCGCCATGGTGTACGCGGCGCCGCCCGCGCCCCCGGCCGGCTGCTCAGACGGGTCAGACACTTCTGACATAACAGAACCGGGCGGCGCTTCCTTCCCACCCCTGCCGCCGCGCGTCACGCTCAGGCGGCCGTCGGCCGAGACCTCGAGCGACATGGGCGTCTGATACAGCACGGCCATCGTGCGCGCGTAGCGCGCCATCTGCATGACGCCCCGGGACGCCGTCCGCACGCGGGTCATGTCCGAACCCGTCGTGAAGGTCGGTCCGATCATCAGGGCCATCACGCCGACGATGACCAGCACCACCAGCAGTTCCACCAGCGTGAACCCGCCGGAACCCCGCGCCGGGCTGTTTCTGACAGCGCCCATCCGCCCTCTTTCCGGGTCCGACCTGTCCGACGCATCCGACCGGTCAGGCTTGTCCGGCACCCTCAATTCGTGATGTCGTCTTCCGTGCCGACCTCACCGTCCGGCCCGGCCGACACGATCTTGAACTTCTTGCCGGTCTTGGTATAGGTGAACGGCGTGCCCCAGGAGTCGTTGATCGCCCCCTCCTTGAGCAGACCCGGCGCGTCATCCGTGCCGACCGTCAGCTCTTCCAACTGATCCGGAAGCTTGCCGTTGTGGCGCATGGCGAAAATCTGCACCGCCTGCTCGATCGCCGTGATGCTCGTGCGCGTGGCCTGACGGCGCGCCTCCTCATCGTGACCGATCACGTTCGGGATCACCACCGCGGCCAGAATGCCGAGAATACAGACCACCAGCAGCAGTTCCACCAGCGTGAAGCCGTCCCGGCGCCGCTGGCGCGTTTCCGATCTCTCTTTCCTTTTCATTACTTCTCCTCCTTGCTCTGCCGGACGCGTCAGACATGCCGGACGCGTCAGACTCGTCAGACGATGCGGCTCAGCCCGCCGGGCTGAGCGATGATGTGACCTTGAACACCGCCATCAGAATGCTGATGGCCACAAACCCGACCACCCCGCCGATGGCCACGATCAGAATCGGCTCCAGCGCGTTCGTGAAAATCTTGATGTTCCGGTCCATCTCGCTCTCATACCGCCGGCCGATGTGGCCCAGCGACGAGGGCATGTCCCCGGACTGCTCGCCCACCGACAGCATGTCGGTCATCATCTTGGGGAAAACCCTGCTGGCGGCCAGCGGCCCGGAAATGGTCGTGCCGTCCGTCACCCGCTGCCGCGCGTTGCGCAGCGCCTCGGCGATCAGGGCGTTGCCGCAGGTCTCTTCGGCGATCTTGAGGGCCTGCAGGACATTGACGCCGTTGGCCAGCAGCGTCTTCATGGTGTACGCCAGACTCGAGTAGGCGCCGCAGGCCACGATGCCCCGAATCAGCGGCGCCTTCAGTTTGAGGCCGTCCCACCAGACCCGGCCCGGCCCGGCCTTGATGTGCCGCCGGAAGAACACAACGCCCATCGCCAGCGCGATAGCCAAAAACACGCCGTACCGGATCACGAAATCGCTCATGCCGACCAGAATCAGCGTCGGGGTCGGCAGCGCCGTGCCCATGCCCTCGAAGATCTTGGCGAACTGCGGGATCACCTTGACCATGGCGAAAATCACCGTGAGCACGCCGAAGATCAGCACCACCGTCGGATAGGTGAGCGCGGAAGTGATCTTCGACCGCATGTTCTCGTTGCGCTCGTAATGCTCGACCAGACGGCGCAGCACCTCGATCATCGCGCCGGAGGCTTCCCCCGCGCGGATCATGTTGCCGTACAGCGGCGGGAAGGTGGCCGGATGCGCCGTGACGGCATCCGAAAACGGCTCGCCCCGCAGAATGCGGTCGCGGAGGTCCGAAGCGATCTTGCCCTGGGGGGAATCCTCCTCGCCCTGATTCGCGAGGCAGTTCAGGGCCGCGCCGAGCGTCATGCCGGCTTCCAGCAGGTCACTCAGCTCGGAGGTGAACAGCAGCACCTCGACGGGCTTCATCCGCTGCGCGCCGCTGCCCAGCTTGAGTTTCCAGAAAGGCACGCCCTTGGCCTGGACCTGCCGGGTCTTGGACTCCGCCACGGCTATCGGGGTATACCCAAGCCGCTCGACCGCCGCGAGCGCGGCACGGCGGTCGCCCGCCTCCAACGCCCCCTCAACCTTGCGGCCGTCTTTCGTCAACGCTTTGTAGGAAAAATTCGCCATACGTTTATCACCGATTTTTTACACCACTCGACGCTCGACACTCGGGGCCTTCTTCCTTCTTCCCTCCTCCCTCCTCCTTCTTCCTTCTTCCTTATCTTCCTACCCCGCGTCCTCCGTCACCCGCATGACCTCCTCCACCGAGGTCATGCCTTTAAAAGCCTTGAGCCACCCGTCCTCGCGCAGGGTCTTCATCCCGTGCCGGAGCGCGATCTCGCGGATTTCGTTGGAGGAGCGGCGGCCGATGATCGCCGACTCGATGTCCTCCGTCACCACCAGGAGTTCGAACAACCCGCCGCGTCCGCGGTACCCGGTGCGCGTGCAGGCTTCACACCCTTCCGGCACCCAGACCGTCTCTTTGGCGGGCGGATACGGCAGATCATACCACTTCCGGTCGAGCGGAATCCCTTTTTTGCACGCGGGGCAGAGGCGGCGGACCAGGCGCTGCGCCATCACGCCGGCCACCGCGGACGCCACCAGAAACGGTTCGGCCCCCATATCCACCAGACGCGCGAACGCGCCCGCCGCGTCGTTGGTGTGCAGCGTGCTGAACACGAGGTGTCCGGTCAGCGACGCGTTGATCGCGATCTCCGCGGTTTCACCGTCGCGGATCTCGCCCACCATGATGATGTCCGGATCCTGTCGCAGAAACGCGCGCAGCGCCCGCGCGAAGGTCAGGCCGATATCCTGCCGCACCAGCACCTGGTTGATCCCCGGCATCTCGTATTCGATCGGATCCTCGGCCGTCAGAATCCGCACCTGGATCTTGTTGATCTCGTGCAGGAAGGCGTAGAGCGAGGTGGATTTCCCCGAACCGGTCGGCCCGGTGACCAGGAAAATGCCGTTGGGCCGGTTGATGAGTTTCACCACATGCCCGTAATCGAAGTCGTTGAACCCGAGGTCCTGCAGTTTGACGAAGTTGCCGGCCTTCTGCAGCAGACGTAGGGAGATCGATTCCCCGTACGCCGTCGGCATGGTGGAGACGCGGATATCGATGTCGTCATTGTTGAGCCGCACCCCGATGCGCCCGTCCATCGGCAGCCGCTTCTCGGCGATGTCCAGGTTCGCCATCACTTTGATGCGCGAGATGATCGCCGCCTTGAGCCGGTTCAGTTGCGGCGGCACGTCCACCTTGTGCAGCATGCCGTCGATCCGGTAGCGGATCCGCAGCTCGTCCTCCATCGGCTCCACATGGATGTCCGTGGCGCCCTGCCGGTCCGCCTCCGCGATGATCTGGTTCACGAACTTGACGATCGACGCCTCGGCGCCCATCTCGTTCACGTCGATTTTGGAGATCGAGGCGAGGTCGGCATCCACCGCATAGCGCCCGTCCTCGATCATCTTCTCGATCGCGTCCGCCCCCACGCCGTAATATTTGCGGATCGCCTTGTCGATCGCTTCGCGCGGGCTGAGGGTAACCCGCACCGGACAGCCGGCCGCCAGCCGCAACCCGTCCGTCATCCCGGTGTTGAACGGGTCGCAGGTGACCACGGTGAGCACTCCGTTGTCCACCGCCAGGGGCAGCACGTTGTACTGGTACACCGCACGCGCCGGCAGGCGGGTGAGGGCCTCATCCGTAGGCCGGATGGCTTCCAGATCCGTGTAGCCGAACCCGAGCATCCCGCCGATCTTCCGGAGGAAGTCCTCTTCACGCGCCAGTCCGAGGCGCACGACCGCACCGGCCACGCCCGTGCCGTCCGAGCGGTCGGCCGCCAGCACCCCGCCGATCTGCGCATCGGTGAAGAGCCCCGTTTTTTTCAGCATGAGGGCAGTCAAAGCATCTGCCTGTCCGGGCATGAACGCGCCCCTTTCTGTGAACCGGTCCGAATCCGAAATGTGAACCGGAAGTGTACACCAAAGCCGACGCGCAATCCATGCCTAATCTGATTTTTCCCCTTCCCGGCAAACCCCAAATGACGTACTCTACTGTCATGAGCTCGATCCCCCCCAAACACACGCCCGGCCCCGCGGGCGAGGACACGCCCGAGACCGGAGGCGGCCTGGTCGCCATGTATCACGCGGCCTCTCAGGCCAATGCCGAATCGTTCCCCGTGCTGAAGGCGTTTCAGGATTATCTGGAGGCCGAGCGCTCGCAGGCGCGCCGCCGCGTCATGCAGCTCTCCGTCTTTTTCGCGGTGTTGATGGGTGTGGTGGTCACCGGTTTCCTCACCGCCGGCATCTTCATGTGGCGCAACATGGCCGCGGTGCAGAACAAGCTGCTCGACGTGGCGCTGGCCGTGCGGGAACCCGCGCCCCAACCGGCGCCGCAGCCCCAGCCGCCGGCCGTTTCGCCGGTTCTGGAGGAGTCGGTGCGCCAGATGTCGCGCGCCGCCGTGACGCTGCAGGACAATCTGGACCGGAAGCTGGACGGCGTGAGCGTCCTCACCGAAAAGGTCCATGCCCGGATCGCCTCCCAGGACGGCGAACTGGAGAAACTGCGCGGGGAGATGCGCTCCATGCTCGAACAGAGCGCGAAACTCAAGGACGAGCTCGTCACCCTCCGTAACCGCGCGAACAAGCCCGCGCCGCCCCCCCAGGTCGCGCAGGCCCGCCCCCCCGCTCCGGCCGCCGCGCCCCGGGTTGCCGCACCGGCGCCGGCCACGCCTGCGCTCCCTCCGCCGGCCCCTGCCGTTGCCGTGAAACCGGCGCCGGACCGATCCGCCCCCCCCGCGCCTGCGGCCCCGGCCGCACCCGCCCCGGCCCGGGCGGTTGCCGCGGCAACCCCCGCCGCGGAGAAACCCGCCGCCGTTGCCGCCGCCGTGACGCCGCATTCCGCGCGTGACGCGCGGTTTCCGCCGGCCGTGAAGGCGCCGCCGGTCACCCCTGCGGGCGTGACCGCACCGGACGCGCCGCGCGGCATGGTCGCCGCCACGCTGCCGATCCGGACAAAAAACCTCGGGAACCTGCGCTGGCATGTGCTGCTCCCCGCTGAATGAGGCGACGCCCCCATGTCTCCGCATGTGCGCAACTTGAAAGGAAAACGCTGGGCGGTGAACGGTGAGCGTGCGCATTTTCCTCGCGATCCTTCGCGGCGCGGGCCGCACGGGGGGCTCGTTCTTTTTGTCTGCACCGGCAACACCTGCCGCAGCCCCATGGCGGAGACGTTGTTCCGCGCCGCCGTGCCGCCGGATTCGGCTTGGCGCGCAGCCTCCGCGGGCCTGTCCGCCGACCCGGACAAGCCGATGTCGGCCCTGGCGCGCGCCGCGCTCGCCGAGACGGCGGGCTGCGCCGACTTCGCAGACCACCGGAGCCAACCGGTCACCGGAAAACTCGTCGCCGACGCGAAGCTGATCGTGGCGATGACCGGCGCGCAGGCCCGCCAACTCACGGCCCGCTTCCCCGAGGCCCGGGACAAGCTCGCGCTGCTGTGCGCGTTTGACCCCGGGGCCCCCGCGCACTGTGATCTGGACGATCCGTTTCTGGGTTCCCCCGACGCGTACCGCGCCTGCCGCGACCGCATCCGGGCGGCCCTGTCCGGACTCATCCGTTACCTGACGGAAGGGGGCGGTTCCCGCCCCGCCGTCTTCCCACCCCAGGAGAGACCATGATCCTCGACACGCTGGATACGAGTTCCCGATACGAAACCTTGCACCCGCTGTTTCCCGCCGCCTTCGCGTTTCTGCGGCGCCCCGACCTCGACACGCTGGCTTGCGGCCGCATCGATCTGGCGGGAGACGCGCTCTACGCCCTGGTGCAGACCTATGAGACCCTTCCGCCCGCAGAGGGCAAACCGGAGGCGCACCGCCGTTACCTGGATATCCAGTATGTCGTGTCCGGCAGCGAGTGCGTCGGATATGCCCCGCTGGCCGGCCTCACTCCCTGCCAGCCGTTTGACGAGGCCCAGGATTACGGCCTCTATGCCGGCCCCACCTCCCTTGTGCGCCTCTCCCAAGGCATGTTCGCCGTCCTCTACCCGCAGGACGCGCATCTGCCCTGCAGGCAGGACGGGCATGCCGCGCCGGTGTGGAAGATTGTCCTCAAAGTGAAGGTTTCGGAATAGACACCCGCCCCGGGTTTTGGCATCCTGTGCCTGTCCCGATCGGGGCGCGCCGAAAACGCAAGGCGCGCGGGGAACATAACGAACCAAGAAAGGTAATTACGCATGTCGGTGAAAACAATGCTCTTTGTCGATGGCAGCTGGCTGTATCACAGCCGGCAGGCACTCTTCGAGTCATTGGGGGAAGAAAGCGGATTCGAGATCGATTACAAACGGATTCCGGATATCATCGCGCATGAGATCGCCGATATCCTGGATGCCGAAGTCGATGTCGTCCGCACCAACTATTTCGGCACCATCCCGGTGAACAAGCAGGGCTACAACCCCGCCAAACAAAAGGCCTTTTACGATTTTCTGGCCATGCAGTGCGCGTATGACACGGAGATCCTGGAGATCGATTTCCGCCGCGAGCCGCAGGCCCGGCCGGATGACAAGTGGGTTAACGTGGCGCTGGCCTCCGCGATGCTCTATTACGCGGCCGTGCCCGGCGCGTATGACGTGGCCACGCTGGTCGGCGGCGACGCGGACTACATCCCCCTGCTGAAACGCGTGCGCGCCATGGGCAAGCGGGTGCAGATCGTCGGCATGAACAACATCGACGGCAAGTTCCTCACCAGCGCGATGCTGCTGACGACCTCCGGGATCCAGGATCTGCCTCCGATCTTCCTCGACGAGCACGCGCAGGAAATCCGGCTGGTACGCGAAGAACAGACGCGCGCCTGCAAAAACTGCGGACGCGAGGAGCGCACCACCTGGGCGGGCCCGGACTTCTTCTGCTCCAACTGCCGCAGCGAGCACCGCAAACAGGTGCGCGTCTGCGACACCTGCGGCAGCGAGGAAGAGACGACCTGGGACAAGCCGTTCTTCTACTGCGCGGCCTGCCGCAGCAAACACCGCGAAACCGAAAACTCCTGACCCCGGCCGAGATGACTTTTCCCGTCACCTTCCTGCCGACCGGCAAAACCGTGCGTGTCCCACCCGGCACCACCCTGTTGCAGGCGGCCGTCCAGGCGGGATTGCTGATCCACACCCCCTGCGGCGGCGGCGGAACCTGCGGCAAATGCCGGATGCGGATCCGCGCGGGGGAGGTTCCGGCGGGCGGCTCGTCGCAACACCTGACCGCAGAACAGCTGGAGGCGGGGTGGCGCCTCGCCTGCGTGACGCGCGTCACCGGCCCGCTGGAGGCGGAGGTTCCCGCAACCTCGCTACTCGCCCGGCTGGACACCATCCTCGTGGACGGCGTCCCGGTGCCGATCCGCCGCGATCCGCACCGGCTCGGCGAAATGGGCGTGGCGTTCGATCTCGGCACCACTACCGTGGCCGGTGCCCTGTTCGATCTGCACACCGGTCTCGAGCGCGCGTCGCACGCGGTGATGAACCGCCAAATCCCGCTGGGCGATGATGTGATCAGCCGGATCCACACGGTCCGCCAAACCCCGTCCACCCTGGCGCGGCTCCAAACCGCCGCGATCGAAACCCTGAATGAGATCCTCGACGCGCTATGCGACGCCTGTGGCGAGACGCCCGGGGCCATCCGGCGGGTGACGGTCGCGGGCAACACCGCCATGCAGCAGTTGCTGCTGGGGATCGACCCCTCCCCGCTCGGCGAGGCGCCGTTCGCGGCGGCCTTCACCGATGCGCAAACCACGGGCGCGGCCCGTCTCGGACTGAAGGTCGCGGCCGACGCCACCCTCACCGTCTTTCCGCAAATCGGCGGTTTCGTCGGCGGCGACACGGTGGCCGGTCTGCTGGCCTCCCGCTTCGACTCGCTCACGCATCCGACCCTGCTGGTGGATATCGGCACCAACGGGGAGATCGCGCTTTTCACGGGAAACGCGTTGCTGGCGGCCTCTTCCGCCGCCGGTCCGGCTTTCGAGGGCGCGCGCATCCGCCAGGGCATGCGAGCCGTCCCCGGCGCGATCGACCAGATCTGGATGCAGGACGGTGACCTGCGTTGTCATGTGATCAACGACGCGGACCCGTGCGGTCTCTGCGGCTCGGCGCTGGTGGATGCGGTGGCGGTCTTGCTGCAAGCCGGTTTGATCGACGAGACCGGTCTGCTGGAACCCCCCGCCGCCGCGCCGCAAGAGACCCGCTGCGCGCTACGCGAGCGCCTCATCCCCTTTGACCACGCCTGGGCCTGCGTACTGGCCCGGGACGCCCGCGGCGAACCGCTTGTGATGCTGACGCAGCGCGACATCCGCGAACTGCAGCTCGCCGCAGGCGCGATCCGCACCGGCATCGAGGTGCTGTTGGCCCGCGCGAATCTCACGCCGCGCGATCTCGACGCCCTGCTGCTGGCCGGCGGATTCGGCAATTACATCCGGCGCGAGAATGCGCTGCGCATCGGCCTGCTGCCGCCGGTACACGAGCTCGCCGTCCGGTTTGTCGGAAACGCTTCGCTGAGTGGCGCGAAACGCGCGCTGCTCGCGCAGGCGGAGCTCGACCGGGCGCAGCAGTTACGCAACCGCGTCACCCATGTGGAACTCGCCGCGGACCCGCGCTTTTCCGACCTGTTCATGCGGCACATGTGTTTCCCCGCCGGTCCGGACGTCGCGTAGAGCGTTTTCGCAAAAGGTGTAGCCGTTCCGGGTAGGGACGCCTCCCCGAGGCGTCCGCGGACGGTTCGGGGAACCGTCCCTACCGGCAATCGAACCCCGGCTACAAAATAACGTAAACCGCTCCAGGGAAATCGCGGCGAATGTTCTTCAAAACTATCCCGCCCGTCCCTCCGCTTATTCGCGATCCGCGTAAGCCGGCCAGAGGTTCGCGACCGATGGGCTCTCGGGCGCGAGATCATGGGCGAACCGGATACACTCGAACGCTTCCTGATCGCGCGCGCCCTTCTCGTGATAAAACGTCTGGGCCACCATCCAGGCGACCATGGCGGCCGGATGCGTTTCCGACGGCATCTCCGTCGCGTGGCACAGTGCGTCGGATTCCTCCATGCGGTTATCGCGGACAAAGAGCTGCAGCAGCGTAGCCCGGGCGAACAGGTATTCCGGCTGCTCCGTCACCAACTGCCGCAAAACAGGCTCCGCCTCCTCCATCCGCCCGAGGTTGAGAAGGCTGATCGCGTAGTTGAACCGCGCCGGGTAATAGTCCGGCACCTCGCGGAGGATCCGGAAGCAGGAAGCCGCGATCGATTCCCAGTCCGGACGCGCTCCCGATCCGGCCTCGACGATTTGAGCATAGCGTCGCTCCCATTTTTCCGGCAACGGCTTGCCGAAACGGAAATCCGGGTTCAGGCGGGTTGCATGAAATGCCGTACTGCAGCGTTTCCCATGCAGGAAGACCTCGACCGTTTGCTGCCGCTTCAATTCACCGCGCGCGTTCAACTCCTGCAAGGCCCACATGCGCAGACGGTCGGGACCGAAAGTCCCGTTGACGAGCAGCCAAAGCAGCTCCACGGCATCCGGATGACATCCGCGGGACAAATCTCATACGCAAACAGGTACGGCCAATCGCCCCGGACCGTATGCGGCACCGTCTTTTCTTTGAGGCAGTCCAGGTACCGTCGGGCCATCTCCGCCTTGTAGTACCCGGACGGCACCCGGAACAGCTCGCGTAGCGCGCGCGGGTGGTCACCAAGATTCGCGGCCGCCACACCGGCAAAGAAATGTATCCCGGGATCGTCGCCATACCCGCTCGCGTCGATACGGTCTGATTTCGGGATTCTCTCTCATGCACCGTGTGCCCCCGCGCGCCTCACAGCCCCTGGCCGCAGCATTTCTTGTATTTTTTGCCGCTGCCGCACGGGCAGGGGTCGTTGCGTCCCGCCGTGGGTTTCGCGATCAGGGGACGCGGAGCATGCGGCGTGCCCTGCCCCGCGTGCTCCATCGCCTCCAGCATCGCGTCGAATCCGGTCACCGCGGCCTGCGGCACATCAGCCGTCAGACCGCCTCCCGCGTGTCCCGCCGCAGGCTGAGGCGCCTCGCCGCCCGCCAACATGTTGATATCGTTGTGCACCATCTGGACACGGCCGCCCGGGCCCGCCATCATGCGCTGAAAATTCTGCATCGTCGTCGCGCGGAACACCGAGGTGGCCACATCGGTCTTGATGTTGGTCATCAGTTCCTCGAACATCGTGAACGCCTCGCGCTTGTACTCCACCAGCGGGTCGCGCTGACCGTACGCGCGCAGGTTGACGCCGTGCCGCAACTCGTCCATGGCGCGCAGGTAATCCTGCCACTGTTGGTCGATGCAGCTCAGGAAAACCGAGCGTTCCATCACCGGCAGCACGGCAGGGTCTTCCATGGAGCACTTCAGCTCATACGCTTCCGCGACCCGCGCGTACAGCAGCTCCCCCGCTTTGGCGGGCTCGCCCCGGAACGCCGCGATCTCCTCCGGCCTCACCGCGACCGGGAAGGTGTCCGTCACCCAACCCACCAGCTCCTGCGGCACCGCGTCCTTGACCGAGGAAAGGTACTTCTCGCTCTGCGTCAGGATCAGGTCGTTGAACACATCCAAGATGTGGCTGTGCGCCGTCTCCGCCGTCAGCACGTCCCCGCGCAGGTCGTACACGACCGAACGCTGCTTGTTCATCACATCATCGTATTCGAGCGTGCGCTTGCGGATGGCGAAGTTCTGCTGCTCCACGCGGCGCTGCGCGGTTTCGACTGAGCGGTTGAGCCATTTGTGCTCCAGCGCCTCGCCCTCCTGCATGCCGAGGCGGGTCATGATGCCCGAAATGCGGTCGGACCCGAACAGGCGCATCAGGCTGTCCTCCAGCGAAATGTAGAACTGGGAGGACCCCGGGTCGCCCTGGCGCGCGCACCGGCCGCGCAACTGCCGGTCGATGCGGCGCGACTCGTGGCGTTCGGACCCGATCACGTGCAGTCCGCACGGCTTCTCCTCCAGCAGATCGCGCAAGGTTTTGTGCCCGTTGTCATAGCGGTCCTCCAGCGTGATCTGCGACCGGATCGTCGTTTCCGGCACCCACACCACCCCTTCGCCCAGCTTGATGTCCGTGCCGCGGCCCGCCATGTTGGTCGCGATGGTGACCGCGCCGGGCTGTCCGGCCAGCGACACGATCTCGGCTTCGCGCGCGTGATTCTTGGCATTCAGCACGTTGTGGGGAATCTTGGCCATGCGCAGCATGCGGCTGAGGATCTCGGAGGTGTCCACGGTGACCGTGCCCAACAGCACCGGCTGCCCATTCCGGTAGCGTTTCTCCACCTCGGCGAGAATGGCCTTGTATTTCTCGCGCTGTGATTTGTAGATCTGGTCGTTGCCGTCCACGCGCCGCACCGGCCGGTTGGTCGGGATCACCACCACATCCAGCTTGTAGATGTCGTGAAACTCCGACGCCTCGGTCTCGGCCGTGCCGGTCATGCCCGCCAGCTTTTTGTACAGCCGGAAATAGTTCTGGATGGTGATCGTGGCGAGGGTCTGCGTCTCGCGCTCGATTTCGACGCCCTCTTTGGCCTCCACCGCCTGATGCAACCCGTCGCTCCAGCGCCGTCCGGGCAGCACGCGGCCGGTGAACTCGTCCACAATGTAGACGTGGTTCTCCTGCACCACATAATCGACGTCCCGCTCGTAGAGGCAGTAGGCCCGCAGCAACTGGTCCACATTGTGGACACGCTCGCTGCGCACCATGAAGTCGGACTGGATCTGCTGCCGCCGCTTGGCGCGCTCCTCCGCGCCCAGCGCGGTGTCGCCGTCCAGCGCCGACATGGCGGAGACCAGATCGGGCATGATGAACATTTCCGGATCGGCCGGAGAGAGCTTTTCGCTGCCCCGGTCGGTGAGCGAGACCTCCCGCGTGCGCTCATCGATCGTGAACAGCAACTGCTCGCGCAGGTCACGGGCCTGTTCCTTGCGCATTTCGGTGAGCATCATGTTCTCGACCTGCTCGTGCAGCTTGCGCGTCGCGGGATCCTCCAGCAGATGCAGGAACTGCTTGTGCTTGGGCATGCCGTGGTACACCTGGTACAGCTTGAACATGGCCGTTTCGCTGTCCGCCGCGTCCAGGACCCCGCGGGCCTCGGTGATCAGGCGGTTGCAGATCTCCATCTGGTCGCGGACCAGCCGCTCCACGCGCGGTTTGAGTTCCGTGTACTGCGCCGTGGACACATGCGCGACCGGACCGGAGATGATCAGCGGCGTGCGTGCCTCGTCAACCAGAATGCTGTCCACCTCGTCGATGATCGCGAAATGGTGGCCGCGCTGCACCACCTGCGACGGCTCCACCGCCATGCCGTTGTCCCGCAGGTAGTCGAACCCGAACTCGCTGTTGGTGCCGTAGGTGATGTCGCACGAGTACTGCTCCCGGCGCTCGGCCGGCCCCATGTGGTTCTGGATGCACCCCACCGTCAGCCCCAGATACTCATAGACGTGCCCCATCCATTGGGCGTCGCGCCGCGCGAGATAGTCGTTGACCGTCACCAGCCGGACATTGTTCCCGGCAAGCGCGTTGAGGTAAAGCGGCAGGGTGGCGACCAGCGTTTTGCCCTCGCCGGTCTGCATTTCCGCGATCTTGCCCTGGTGCAGCACGATGCCGCCGATGAGCTGGACATCGAACGGGACCATATCCCAGACCAGCGTGTGCCCGCATACCTCGCGGGAGGTGCCGCAAAGCCGGCGGCACGCGTTCTTCACCACGGCGAACGCCTCGCACAGCAGGTCATCCAGCGTCTCCCCCCCGGCCACGCGCGCCTTGAATTCCTGCGTTTTGGCCTGAAGTTGCGGCTCCGACAGCGCCTGATACTCTTTTTCCAGCTCATTGATCCGGGTGACCAGCGGCTGAAGCCGTTTCACATCGCGGTCATTTTTGGTTCCGAAAAGTGTCTTAATCAGATTCATGCTTTACCCTATCCCTGCGGATCTTTCTGACCCACCCGAATAAAAGAGAAAAAGTGTATCACATCATGACGAATACGCCAGATTAACCTTACCGGCACGGCAGTTCCGGATGTCTGTTTCGGACGAGACACCGGTCCGTCAGCCGGGAGCGCGCGCATGGCGTGCGTGTTCCGCACAGCCCGCTTTTCACGCTCGCCACCGTAAACGTTCAACGCGCAACGTTTACGTTCTGGACTTGGGCCAATCGGCAGCAGGACGGGACAACAACTCCTACTTCCTCAATCCTAACCCCTCCTTAATCTCCCTTCCTCCCCCTTTGCCCGCCTTCCAGTACCAGCGCGGCGTGCGCCGCATACGCGCCGCGCGGATCCGCGGCATAGGCCCGCAACGTGCGTTCGCCACGCCCCTCGAAATCGCCGAGCCGGAAGAGCGCCCGCGCCAACGCCAGTTCGCGCAGACATGCGGAACGCTCCCGGTCGCCCTCGTGATTCGCGTAGTTGGGGATCACCGGCAGTTCGGGCCCCATGCGGATGGCATGGCCGCCGATGTTCTCCGCGGCGAGCAGCCGCCCCAGAACCGGGGCACCCGCCGGATCGCCGATGGCCTCCAGCGCCAGGGCCACCGCGCGGAAATGCGAAAAGGCGTCGGCGGCGGTCAGGGCCCTCGCCTTGTCCAGAATCGCGGGCACCGCGCGCGCGGAGCGGCAGCGCCCCAGCGCGATCAGATAGCTGTCCGCCCAGCTCACACTGCGGTTGAACTGCCCCATCCCGCGGAAGTTCCACCCCTTGTCCCACGCCATGCCCCGGACCCGGGCGATCAGCTCCGCCTCGCCGTCGCGATGCCCCATCATGCCGAGCACATGCGCGTAAGCCAGACGGGCCTCAGGCGCGCGGGCCGCGGCGTAGGCCGCCTGGAGGAGCGGTGCGCCGCGCGCGGGGTCCGTCAGCACCACCGACAGCCCCTGGTAGCCGTTGGGGAGAGCGGCCACCGCTTCGGTAAAGCGGACGTCCGGAAGCGGAAAGGAATCCGCCATGGCCAGCACCGTTTCCGGCAGAATCTTCATTTCGATCAGATGGCGCTGGAGCGCGCGGATGTCCACCCGGCGCACCGCCACTCCCGCTTTGACCGCCATGGCCGCCGCCGTGCCCGCCGCATAACCCTGGTTCTGCACGTCCGGCTGCATGCGCAAAATCGGCATGGCGTCGCGGTGCGCGCTGATCCCGAGCCCGGTCACGAGCAGCCCGTCCACCTTTTTCGGCAGCAGACAGCGGAACGGCAAATTGACCTTCATCCCGTGATGCCCCGGATCCTCGATGAAAAACTGCTCGTGGACCGTATGGCCGTGCGAATCGAAGTTGCTGTAAGGCTGGACCACCACGTCGGGGTAGGTCCGGCCATTGGCCACATCCAGCGGCGACATGTAAAAGGCGCCGATCATCCGGCGGCGTTCGCGGCTGTTGATGACCTGCGCCTGATCCCAGATCCCCTCCCGCATGCTGTGCCGGGAGCGCAGCGCGAAAAAGCAGAGATCGGAAGCGTCCGTGTCATCCAGGAACCCGATGTCGGTGTTGGTGTAACTCGCGCCCATCCGGCGCGGGGTCTGGCCCACACCCTGCAGCGCCACCTCGGCGGCGGTGATGAACTCGGTCTCCTCCCCCGCCAGGGCCGCGAGTTCCGCATTGCCGGTGCTGTCGATCGCGACGCGGCAGCGGATCACGCCGCGCGTGCCGTCGGGCGTGACCGCCACCACGCCGGTAAGCCGGTTGTTCTCCATCACCACCCCGGTGACCATCGTGCCGTACCAGATCTCGGCCCCGCCTTTCCGGTTCTGACGGCGGTACCATTCAGACTTGCACTGGGAAAAGACCGCGCCGGTCTCTTTCACGCCCCGGTCGATGTCCGCCGTGAACCCCACGCGGTTCCCGAAATAGTAGTGGCCGATGAGCCCGTCGGTCTGCACGCCGCCCATCTGATAAATGTACTCGCAGACCAGGGTCCGCGCGCCGTGGCGCGCGGCCGCGATCCCGGCGGGCGCCCCGCCGGTTCCCGCCCCCGCGACCAGCACGTCGCACTCGGCCAGAACCGGCAGTTCGCGCGGCTCGGCCCGGACCGTGCCGGAGGCGTTCCGCAGATACGCCGCCAGATTGCGGTTGTGCTCGCCGACCGTGACCCCGCCGCCTTGCGCATCCGGTCTCCCCGCGGCACGCGCGCCCTGCGGCGCCGGACGCTGTTTCGCCAGCCGCGCGGCCTCCGCGCCGATCCGCTCGCCCAAAGCCATCAGGTTCCCGGGCCGCATCAGGTGCCCGACCGCCGGCCGCGCGATGTCCGCCATCGGCCCCAGCACAAACAGAAACGACGTGCCGGCCGGCTGGAACGCGTCCAGATCGAGCGCGTCAACCCCGGCCCAGGGCGTCCGCACAGCGGCCTTGCCCCGGATGAAATCCGGCGGCAGGAGGTCGAGCGTGTCCGCCGACTCCAACTGCGTGGGGACAAAGGTCAGGTCGCGCGCCCGCTGCTCCGCCTCGGCGAAAGCGCGGGCCGAACCGTCGCGCATCGGCAGGTCAATCTCGCATTCGAACAGGCGCCCCGTGATCGTGTTGGAATATCCCTCCGGCGGTTTGATGCCCGTGACGCGCACCGGGTAGACACCGAAACACTCCCGCACCCGCACACCCTCCGCGCGCGGCGCCTCGCCCGCCACGACACGCCGGGTGAAGGTGTACCTCCCGGCCGGGAACGGTTCCGCCTGACCGCCCGCGGCGCGGGCAAGGGTACCGCGTTCCGTCGCGTCGATCACCACTTTGGCGCGGATCGCCTGTCGCCCGCTGCGGTTGGCGATCACGACCCCCGCCAGCGCCCCCGTCCCGTCCGTCAGCGCCTCGGTCGCCAGCGCGCCGGTGAGAAACGGAATCCCCGCCTGCAGCAGCGCCTCATCCAGAACCTTCTTCACTTGAAGCGGCGTCGTGCGGTCGGCCAGGCGCTCGCCGGCCGCCGGATCGTCGGCGGGGTACACCAAGAGTTCACCGAGCAGTTGCCGTTTCACTCCGGGCGCCATCACGGCCAGGACCTTCACATACCGGTGACGGCTGGAAAGCGGGACGTTGAATGTGGCGCGTTCGGAACCGGTCTCCGGTTCCGCATCCCGCCTCTCGCCGAGCGGCACCCACGTCCGCGCGTCGGCACTGCCCCACACGCGCAGCGCACCGGTCCGGAAGCCCTGCTCCCCGTCGCGCCGGAACACGCAGGCGACCAGCGAACCGAGGTCGGTCAGCGCCCCGAGGTCGAGCGTGAGCGTCACATCGCCGCCGAACTGGACGCTCTCCGTTACGGCATCCTGCCATTTTCCGTCCGACAACGCGCGGTGGTGCGGGTCCGGATGATTCGGCGCAGCAACACGGTCCGTCCGGTAAGAGAAACTCAGTGACGGCGGAAGCTCCGTCACCGTGAACATCCGGCGCCGCAGGGCACAGCGCGAATCTTCCGGGGTCTCCGTGCGCAAGCGCAGCTTTCCCGCCATATCCTCGCCCAGATACGGGCGGGGCGCGACCACGAAAACCCGCGCGCCCTCGGCGGCCGCGCGGCAGGCGGCGGCCACGGCGCCGGAAGAGCCGCCCACGACCACCACATCCGTCTCCTGCGCCAGCGGCAGGCTTTTCGCGCTTTCCACCACCCCCTCCGCCGCAGCCAGCCCCCCTGCCAACACCCACGCCAACCCGAGCTTGCCCCGCATGTCCGTTCTCCCTTCACCCCGTTCCCGCCGGCCCAGAACCGTCCGGTCCGGGACACTCACCGGTTGGCCCCATTATGGGTGCGTAGGCCTGACGGAGTCAACCCGGGACAACAACTCCTAAATCCTCCCTCATCCTTTCTCCTTTCCTCCTCCCCCCCCCGTCACCGCATCAGGATCAGTGTCCCCACGATCTTCTTGGTGCTGAGCTTGCGCGCCGCGGACCAATCCATGGTGAAGCTGCGCGTGTTCAGCGCCTCGTCCTCCGTATCCCTTGCGGTCGAGATCGACCGCGTGTCCAGCCGCGCCTCATCCGAAACTTCGCTCACCTCCGCGCCCGCCAGCCCCGCCAGCAGCGCGACCGTTGCCGCGAAAGCCGCCGTGATTGCCATTCTTCTCATTGTTTTTCCCCTTTCCTTGTCGGATTGGTCGGACAGGTCTGACCTGTCCGACTCGTCAGACCGCTTTCCTTTCAAAAACGCCCGCCCGCACTTTGCATGGCTCACCCAAGCTTATGTCTGTACGGCGGGACGTCCCGGACCGCCGCGGGCTGGCCGCCCGTCCTTCCCGACTCACGCAATAATGCCCCCATACACTAATGAACTAACGCACTAATGCACTAACGAACTTCTTCAAGGCAGAGTCCTCACGAGGCGGAAGCCGTAGCCGTAGGCACGATCCGACGGGGCGTGGCAGTTGCGAAACGCCGAACGGCAATACGCCGCGTTGCTGTTCCAACCCCCGCCCCGAAACTCGCGGTACAGACCCGAATCCGGCCCTTTCGGGTCGATGCCTCCGGTCAACGTAGTCTGCCAGTCCAGGCACCACTCACACACGTTGCCGTGCATGTCATACAGGCCCCAGGCGTTTGGCAAATATGACCCGGCTATGGCCGTGCCGTTAGTCGGGTCGCATGATGGCGCAGGATCCACCCATTGCGATTTCGCGTCGTCCCACAACCTGCCGCCGTTGTACTGGTAGCGCCCTAGCACATCCATCTGCGCGTTGCTCGTGGTGTCCATGGGCGTCCCGAGGCCATCGTTATAGTAGGTGGTCGTCCCCGCCCGGCAGGCGTACTCCCACTGCGCCTCGGTCGGCAGGTCGAAGCCAGGGTCACCCGCCTTTGCTCGCAGCTTGCCCATGAAGGAGTTTGCGTGCACATCATCGGACTCCGGCCAGTTCGGAGTGATCGCACTGTTGTCCGGGTTCTCCCGGATATCGTAGTACGACACCATCTCCATCGGACGGAAAGCCCTGCTCGAAGCATCGGTGAAATTAGCCGTACGGCCGCTGCCCATCACGTTGAACCACTGCCCCTGCGTCACCTCGAACACCCCGGCGTAGAAGTCTTTCGTAAGGGTGACTTCTTTAGCGCCAGTACCCTCTCCCATCATGAAAGTGCCAGCCGGAATCTTGCGCATGGCCAGCCGTGTTTGCTTGTAGACCGCATTCGTCAACCCACCATAAGGCAACGCCTCAAGGCTGGTGTAGTAGTAAACCGGGTAGTCTTCCGCTGTTGAGCCGCCGTTGAGGTCGATCACCATCACCTGCGGCGGCGCGTTGGTGGACCACGCGGTCACCCGGGCCCGCGCGTTGGTCACCTCGTGCTCGGGCCAGTCCGCTCCCGCGTTCCACACGATGGAGCGCGTCCCCTCCTGCACCAGCCTGCACACGTCGCCGGAGAGGGTCGTCACCGCCGAGTCCGGGATCGCCACCCCGTTGGTCTCGATCGCGAGCGTGATGATCGCGTCCCCGCCGGTGAGGGTGTACCCGATGTCCACGGTGCGCGTATTATCGCGCTGGGCCAGGGTCACGCCACTGACCGATGCGCTGAATCCGGTCTCCGCGCGGGCCGCGCCCGCGCCCAGGGTCGCAACGGCCGCCACGGCCGCTACGGTTTTCGTCATGGTCCTCATGGTTTTTTCCTTTGTTGCGGGCGGCGTGACGGCCGCCGGTGTTTGTGAAAGTTTTGCGACACCCGACGCTCGACGGGCGACGGTAGGGACGCCTCCCCGAGGCGTCCGCGGCGGTTTCGGGGAAACGCGCCCTACCCCCCTCAGACCGGGCACGGGCGGCGGGGGCGGCGGGACCTCTTCGGGCTCGTAGCGGATCTGCCACTGGTCGCCGATGCGCCGCGCCACGTCCAGGGCGTCGGCCGGTGTTTTGAGCGCGGCGTGCCCCGCCGCGCGGCGGAAGAGCCGCTGCGCCTCGGGCCAGTCTGAGGCGATCTTGACGACGGCCCGGCCCGGCGGCGCCAACACCCCCTCGCCCGCCTCGCACAGGGCCGCGCCGCACCCCTCGCGGTCGTTCACCTGCACCGCGCCCTTGTAGACAAAAACCCGGCTGCCCGCGGCCGCGTCCGCCGAGACTGCGAAGACCGTGCCGATGTCCCACGCCTCGATCTCCGCCGTGCGGAGGATCAGCCCCTTGGCCCGCGGCGGCACCCAGGCGATCAGCCGGCCGGTCGCCAGCCTGGCCTCGCCCCCGTCCGCGGTCTCCAGCGCCAGCTCCAGCGGCCCTTCCAGGATCAGCTCCACCCCCGAGGGCAGGCTCACCCGCGCCATGCCGCCCAGCAGGCGCACCGTGCCGGGCAGGGTCCTTGGCAGCTCCAGGCCCGCCGAGCCGTAGTGGTGCAGTGCGGTGACCGGCGGGAGCGCGGGGACCGGAGCCGGCGTGAACGGAACGCGGCGCGAAAGTGTGAAAAGCACGCCGGCCAGCACGGCCAGGGCCGCGGCCGCGGCGATGCCTCCCGGCCTGACCCGGCGCGGGAAACGCGGCGCGGCCGGTTCCGTGCGCCCCGTTTCGCACGTCCGGGAGAGACGCAGCAGGAGGTGTGTCTCCATCTGGCCGCAATACTGCTCGATGCATTCGGGATCCTCGCGCAAGCAGGCGTCCAGAAACCGGCGGTCGGTCTCGTCTGCTGAGCCGTCCAGCAACGCTTCGAGCGCGCGGGAAAAATCTGCCGTGTCGCGTCTCACGCCCGCCCCCCATTGCTTTCGAGGCATTCCTCCACGCATTTTCTGAGGAGTTCCCGGATGTGATACAGCGAGTTGGCCAGAGACCCCGTGGTGCGTCCCAGCCGGACGGCAAGGACGGCGAGCCGCTCCCCGTTGCCGTAGTAGGCGTCGATCAGCCCGCGCAGGTTTTGCGGCAACCGCTTTTTGCACATGTCCAGCAGCGCGAGCCGCTCATCGACGGGGTCGGGGTCGCACGCGAGCTTGCCGGCCATGCGCTCGACCGTCTCGTCCGAAAAAACCAGCCGCGAGCGGGTCTGGCGTTTGCGCCAAGAAAGCACCGCGTAGTAGGCGACCGCGCGCGCCCAAGGCAGGAAAGGCCGGTCGGGATTGAACTTGCGCCGTTCGCGGCAGAGGGTCAGGTTGGTCTCCTGAAGGATATCCTGCGCATCCTGCAGCCCGCCAGACAGCTTGGCGATATACGAGAGCAGGGCGAGCTGCGCGCCCGCAGCTCCATCTCGAAAAGCGCGTGTCCTGAGTCCACTTGTTTCAAAACCGCCCGTCCTCCCGCTCACGGCCTCTGCCTATATATGGGCGCAAGGATAGGGAATATCACACGCCGGCGAAATCTTTTTTTCACGCAAAACCACCGCAGGTCGCAGTCCGGACCGAAAGGCCCCAGTTCGACTGTGCCCCTTTGCAAAATGACAATTGCAGGTCCACACAAGGTCCCGCGGCTCACTCCTTTGGCTTGTAGCCACATCGAAACGGACGGTTCGGGGAACCGTCCCTACCGGACGATCACGAAGAACGGGCAAAACAACATGTTCAGGCAGGGTCGTTTCCCCGAAACGACCGCCTGCGGTGCCAAAGGAATAAGCCGTGCACGAGGTCCCCCTTGACAACCGCGGACGGATACGGGACACTTCACCCTGTTTCTGTATGACTGGTTCCGGCGGCTGTTGCGGGCTTCCGGTATGGAGGTTGGAGTGGAAGCGATTGATGTGATGCGCCATAGTGCGGCCCATGTGATGGCGCATGCGGTATGCAATCTGTTCGGCAACGTGAAGTTGGATATCGGACCCTCGACGGAAGAGGGGTTTTATTACGATTTCGATCTGGAGCACCGGCTCACGCCGGAAGATTTCCCGCGCATCGAGGCGGAGATCGAATCGCTTCTCCGGGCCGACCTGCCGTTTGAGCGGCTGGAAACGACGCGCGAAGAAGCGGCGCGGATCCTGGCGGACCAGCCCTATAAACGGGAACGCCTCGCGGACATCCCCGAGGGCGAGACAATCACCCTCTACCGCTGCGGCGCGTTCACGGATTTGTGCCGCGGACCGCATGTGACCCGCACCTCGGAGATCGGTGCGGTCAAGCTGACCGCCGTCGCGGGGTCCTACTACCGCGGCGATGAGAAAAACGCCATGCTGCAGCGTCTGTACGGCATGGCGGATGTGTCGCGCGAAGCACTGGATGCGGCGCTCGCCCGGATGGAGGAGGCCAAAAAGCGCGACCACCGCAAACTCGGCAAAGAGCTTGACCTGTTCAGCATCAGCGAGGAGGTCGGGCCGGGGCTGGCGCACTGGCATCCCAAAGGCGCGCGCATCCGCGTGGCGATCGAAGACTACTGGCGGCGCGAACACTTCCGGGCCGGGTATGAGATGGTGTTCACCCCGCATGTCGGGCGTGCCAAACTGTGGGAAACCTCGGGGCATCTGGGGTTCTACCGTGACAGCATGTTCCCGAGCATGAGCCTGGCGGAGGGCGAGGGTTCGCGGGCTTCGGTCGAATCGTATTTCGTCAAGCCCATGAACTGCCCGTTCCACATCCAGGTGTACAAGACCCGGCGCTATTCGTACCGCGACCTGCCGTTGCGCTGGGCCGAGCTCGGCACCGTGTACCGTTACGAGAAAGAGGGCGTGCGCCACGGGTTGCTGCGCGTGCGCGGGTTCACGCAGGACGATGCGCACATTTTCTGCACGCCGGAGCAGATCGAAGACGAAATCCGCTCCACGGTGACCTTCGCGTTGCGCATTCTGCGCCGCTTCGGGTTCCGGGAGATCACGGCCTTCCTCTCCACCCGGCCCGAGAAGGCGGTCGGGTTGCCCGAGCGCTGGGACCAGGCCACGCAATCCCTGGAAAACGCGCTCCGGGCCGAGAAGATCGCATACCAGGTGGATTCGGGCGGCGGCGCGTTCTACGGCCCGAAGATCGATCTCAAGATCAAGGACGCGCTCGGACGGCCCTGGCAGCTCGGAACGATCCAGTTCGATTTCAACCTGCCGGAGCGCTTCGCCCTGACGTATATCGGTGAAGACGGCAAGGAGCACCAACCGTACATGGTGCACCGTGCCCTGCTCGGCAGCCTGGAGCGCTTTTTCGGCATCCTGATCGAACACTATGCGGGCGCGTTTCCCGTGTGGCTGGCGCCGGAACAGGTGCGCGTGCTCCCCATCACCGCGGACCAGCTCGCGTATGCCCGCTCGCTGGAGACGAGTCTGCGCGACGCGGATGTGCGCGTGACGGTCGATGCCGACAACGAGAAACTGGGCGCGAAAATCCGCCGTGCCCAGCTCGAGAAAGTGCCTTTTATGCTGGTGGTCGGCAAACGCGATGCCGAAGCCAACGTGGTTTCGGTGCGCAGCCGCGAGGCGGGGGATCAGGGCGCGATGACGCTTGATGCTTTCCGGGCCCTGCTGGGTGACGCGTTGAAGGCATGACGGATTCGCGCGCGGAGACAAAACGCGACAGGATGTCGGTTCCGGTTCGTCCGGAGCGGAACAGAAAACAGAAACGAGCCGCACGACGGCTCAACATGGGAGGTGAGCTATCGCTTCGTTTACCCGAGTGAACTTCAAAATCCGAGTCCCCAACGTGCGGGTGATCAACGCCAACGGGGAGATGCTCGGCGTCATGCCGACGCGGGATGCGCAACGTCTGGCTGACCAGCAGGGATTCGACCTTGTGGAGGTGTCTCCGAACGCCGAACCGCCGGTCTGCAAAATCATGGACTACGGCAAGTTCCGTTACGAGGAGAGCATCAAGCGCAAGATGGCGCGCAAGAACCAGAAGATCGTGCAGATCAAAGAGGTGAAATTCCACGCCAGCGTGGATGCCAACGATCTCGCCCACAAGCTGCGCCAGATCAAAGAGTTTCTCGGCGAGGGACACAAGGTCAAGGTGACCCTGCAGTACCGCGGCCGCGAGAACGCGCACAAAGAACTGGGCATGGAAGTCGTGCAGAACGTGATCCAGGAGTGTGCGGCCTGCGCGGTGGTCGAACAGAACCCGCGCCTGATCGGACGCACGCTGGGATGCCTGTTGGCCGCCAAACCGGTGAAGGTCGCCGCGCCCGGGCAGCCTGCGGCACCGCAGAACCCGTCCCCACGTCCGCCCGCGCCGCCGCGTCCTCCGGTGACGCCGCCGCCCGCGGCTGACGCGCCTCCGGCCCCCTGACCCGCGTGTGAATCCTGTTGCCGGAGACCGTGACGCGGTCGGCGTGCGGTCTCTGGCTGTTTTCCTCGCATCCCTGACCGGACTCGGCTATGCAACGCTGTATCCTGCACGTTGACATGGATGCCTTTTTCGCGGCGGTCGAACAGCGCGACCATCCCGAATGGCGCGGCAAGCCGGTGATTGTCGGCGCGCCGCCGGACCGCCGCGGGGTGGTGTCCACCTGCTCGTATGAGGCGCGCGCCTTCGGCGTGCATTCGGCCATGCCCTCGCGGGAGGCCTACCGCCGCTGTCCCCACGCGGTCTTTGTCCCCTGCGACATGGGCCGGTACGAGGAAGCCTCACAGCGGGTGTTCGCCATCTTCGAGCGCTTCACCCCGCTGATCGAACCGTTGTCGATTGACGAGGCCTTTCTCGACGTCACCGGCGGCCGCACCCTCTTCGGCGGCGGCGAAGCGATCGCGCGGGCCATCCGCGAGGCGATCCGCAACGAAGTGGGGCTCACCGCGTCCGTCGGAATCGCACACAACAAGTTCCTCGCCAAACTGGCCAGCGAACAGGCCAAGCCGGACGGCCTCGCCGTCGTTCCCGACGCGGCCGATGCGATTCTCGCCTTCCTCGCCCCCCTGCCCGTCCACGCGCTGTGGGGTGTCGGACGCGTCACCGCCCAGACGCTCGAACAGGGCGGCTTGCGCCGCGTTGGCGACATCCGGCGCGCGGACCCGGCGTTTCTCGCGCGCCTCGTGGGCGGACACGCGGCTGCGCACCTGCTGGCCCTGGCCTGCGGGGAGGACGCGCGCCCCGTGGAAACCGCTTTCGAGGAAAAAAGCGTCTCCCGCGAACACACCTTCCCGCAGGACTGCCGCGACCGTTCCGTCGTCTGCGAGGTGCTGAAAGAACTGGCCGATGATGTGGGGCGGCGGCTCCGTCTTCAAAACCGTTACGCCACCCTCGGCAAACTGAAACTCCGTTGGGCGGATTTCCGCACCCTCACACGCCAAACCCCGTTCCCGAACCCGGTCTGCGATGACTTCGCCTTCCGCGAACAGGCGCTCCGCCTTTTCCGGGCCCAACCGCTCTCGCAGCCCGTTCGCCTGATCGGATTCGGGGTCAGCGGCCTCTGCAACGGCGGCGGCGCGGAACAACTCGCGCTCTTTGATCCCGCTCCGGACGCGCGCGAAAAACGCGAACGGCTCTGCCGCACGCTCGACCGGGTGCGTGAACAATTGGGGGACCGCGCGCTCCGGCGCGTGAGCGCACCGGAGTCCGGAACCGAATGACCGGGGAGCCGCAGGGACCCTGCGGCGGCGGGCAGGAAAGCCTCGATCCCGGCATGCGGGAACGATGGGGAGGGGATCACGCCCCGTCGGGGAATTCGGGAGCCCCGCGGCGGAAAAACCCGCAACACGTCATTTTCCGCCGCTAGCGCAACGCGACCGCGGGGTACAGATAGATCGGCAGCGGTTCGGTGACGCACGCATCCGGATCGGCGCAGGCGAGCCGCCCGAGATCCGCGGCATCGGGACAGACGGTCTCACGGAGCAGCCTGCCGGACGGGCATGCGGCCGTGAGCAGCGGCGCGAGACGCGCCCAGTCCGGACTCACCACCAGCGCGTCCCCGGGTATCGCCGAAGCCAGCCCGGACACCGGCACCAGCGCGAAATCCGCGGCCGTGTGGGTCGGTCTCGCCCCGTCCGCCAGCAGCACCCTCCCCGTGCGCGGCTCCACCCGGTAGGTCACAATCCACAACCGTTCCCGCCGCGCGTCGCCCACCACCGTCACCCGCGGCCCGTCCGTCCCGCACGCGAGCGCCAGCGCCGCGGCGCTCGACACACCGCAGACGGCCGCGCCCGAGGGCAGCGCCATCCCGTGCAGCGCCGCGAGGCAGGAGCGGATACCGGAAAAGGAGCCCGGACCCAACCCGCACACGAAACGGTCCACCCCCTGCGGGCTCACCCCGCAGGCGGCCAGATCCCGGACCGCCTCCGCGATCCACCCCGGCGACCGCGCGGCGTCGCCCTCCCAGACCCGCGAACAAAGCACTCTGCCCGCATCCATCAGCGCCATGCCGGCCCTGGATGTGGAACGGTCGATCACCAGAATGCGCATCCTCCACCCTCCCTGCCCGGGTTCCACACCGGGCCGCGCGCCGCGGCCCTCACCGGCTGTGCGCCGGCGAACAGTCGCGCGTCCTCACCTGACTGCGGTACAGCGTCCACCCGTTCCCGATCCAGTACGCGATGCCGCACACCCACATGGTCGGCAACAGCAGCTCATGGTTTCCCGTGATCTCGCTGACCATGATGATCGCCGCGATCGGCACGCGCACGCAGGACGCCAGAAACCCGGCCATGCCCACCAGCGCAAACGCGCCGGGATGCAGGTCCAGCGCGGGCAGCACCCGCATCAGAGTCAGCCCCGTGGCCGCGCCCAAGGCCGATCCGGCAACCAGCGCGGGGCCGAACACGCCGCCGCTCCCGCCGCTGCCGACCGTGAACGAGGTGGCCAGAATCTTCCCGAAAAAGATCAGCCACAACATCGTGAAAGAGGGAGAGCCGAATTGTTCGGCCAGCGGGCTGCCGACCGCCAGCGCCTGCTGGATCAGACCGTACCCCGAGCCCAGCACCTCCGGAAGGAAGAATCCGATCAGACCGGTCAGCAGTCCGCCGATGGCCGGTTTGAGCCACGTCGGCACCTGCGGCAGATTACGGCACCACGCCTCGGTCCTGCGGAACACGTGGATGTACAGTTTCGCGCCGAAGGCCACCACCAACGCCAAGGCCAGATAGGGCACCAGCTTGAGCGGGGCGTCAAAATCGTACGGCGTCATCCTAAACAGCGGCTGCCAGCCGAAAAACAGCGCGAAAACGGTGTAGGCGATCGTGGAGGCGACCAGGGAGGGCATCATCACCTCGTACTCGATGTCGAGCCCGCTGTAAAAAATTTCGGCCGCGAAGATCGCGCCCGCTAGCGGCGCGCGGAAGATCGCGCCCACCCCCGCCGCCAGCCCCGCCGCCATCAGGATGCGCCGCTCGGTGGCATCCAGTTTCAGCAGCCCCGCCAGCGCGGAACCGCAACCCGCGCCGATCTGGGTCACCGGGCCCTCGCAACCGGCCGAGCCGCCGGACCCGATGACCAGTGCCGAAGCCAGCGCTTTCACCGGGATCACCGCAAACGGGATCCGCCCCTCATTGCGGTGGTACGCATGGATCGCCGCATCCGTGCCGTGCCCGCCCGCCGAAGGCGCGAACAACTTGACCAGCAGCGCGCTGAGCAGACCGCCCGCCGACGGCAACAGGAACAACACCCAACGCAAGGGCGACGCGTGGGGCGCCGCCGGAAAGAGCGCGACCTCGCCGGCGGCCAACGGCGGCGAGTAGTGGCCCAGCCGTTCCAACAGCAGATACCGCCCCGCCTCCAGCAGCCAGTAGAATCCGGCTGCCGCCAACCCCGCGGCCAGACCCGTCAGCGCACAGAGCACCAGCGCGCGGCCGGTCTTGACGGATAAACCCTCACCCGCCATCCAAAACCGCCACCACTGTATGGAGATTTTGCGAAACAAGCCTACCGCTCCCTCATCGCGCTTTCCGTTCTTTCCCGCGCGCGCGGCTAGCAGGGCGTTCCGCCGATTCGGGCCGTGTGCGCGCGCGGTAGAGCAACCGCACGGGCGCCCCCTCCAGACCGAAACGCGAACGCAGCGTGCGAATCATGAAATCGGTGTATTGTTTGGTGGCGAGCTTGGGATCATTGACAAACAGACGGATGGAAACCGGCGCGGTTCCGATCTGCACGGCGTAGTAGACCCGCAGACGCTTGCCGTTGCGGGCCGGCGCCACCACACGCGCTGTCGCCTCGACCAGCGTGCGGTTGAGGATGCCGGTCGGCAGCGTCACCCGCGTCTGGGCCGCCACGGCATCGATGGTTTCCACGCTTTTGCGCACGTTGAGTCCGGTGACCGCCGAGATGAACAGCACCGGGCTATACCCCATGAAGGGCATGATCTGACGCAGCACCGGTTCGCTCCGGGTCTGGGTCATCCCGTTTTCCATCGCGCGGTCCCACTTGTTCATCAGCAGCACACACCCCTTGTGATGCTCCTGGATCATGGCCGCGATATGCTTGTCCTGCACGGTGGGGCCGATCTCGGCATCCAGCATCAGCACCACCACATCGGCTTCGCGGACACTCTCCTCCGCACGGAACAGGCTGAAGCGCTCCACCGCATTGTCGATGCGGTGCCGGTTGCGCATGCCCGCCGTGTCCACGAGAACATAGTGCCGCGCCTGCGCGCCGGACCCGATCGTGAACGGCACATCGATGGAGTCGCGCGTGGTGCCCGCGACATCCGAAACGATCACGCGGTCGCTGCGCAGCAGCCGGTTGATGTACGAGGACTTGCCGGCGTTCGGCCGCCCCACGACCGCCACGCGCAGCGGCCGGGCTTCCGTCGGGTTGACCGCTTCCGGCAGGTGCGGCAGCACCGCCTCCATGAGCTCCCCCATCCCCCGGTTGTGCTGCGCCGCAACCGGGAAGGCCGCGAAACCCAAGCGCGCGAATTCGGCGACCCCCGCCTCATGCTGCGGCTGGTCGCACTTGTTGACGGCCACCACGCAGGGGATCCCGGCCTTGCGCACGATGAGCGCGACCTCCTCATCCAACGGATGCACCCCCTGCTGCACATCCACGACCAGCAGGGCCACGGCGGCATCCCCGATCGCCGTATCGACCTGGGTGCGGATCCCCGCCTCGATCGCGCTCTTTCCCGTCTGGCCGGTCAGGAGGGCGACCCCGCCCGTGTCAATCAGGGTGAAGCGCTGCTCCTCCCACTCCACTTCCCGCATCAGCCGGTCGCGGGTCACCCCGCTCTCGTCATGCACGATCGCGATGCGCCGGCCCGCGATGCGATTGAACACGGCCGACTTGCCGACATTGGGACGCCCGACAATCACGACAACCCGCGCCCTGACCTGGTCCTGTGAAATCATGCGCCGAGTATACCGGTATCCGCTGGCGCAAACAAGCGCAAGCGTGGAACCGGCGGCCGTTCGGGCGCAAACCCGTTTCCCGTCAGAACGCGGCGGTCAGGCGCACCCCGCCCACCCACTGCGTGCTGGCATGCGTCTCCCCGTCGAGGTGGCGCCGGGCCGCGTCCCGCAGGCGACCGTGGATCTGCTCGTACACCGCCAGATACGGCGAGAGCACGACAAAATCGGTGAGGCACCACTCCAGCGCGGCGGAGAGGTGCGCGTCTTTGAACGCATAGGTGTCGAAGCCCGCGTCATAGCGGTTGCGCTTCGGGTTGCCGAGGCCCACACCGCCGCACACGGTCAGCGCCAGCGGGTCGGCCTCGCGTTTGCCCGCGGCACCGATCAGGGTGAAGGTGTGTTGGACTCCGGCGTTGAGGTACGCGGCGCCACACTCGTTATCGATGTCAAACTCCGCAGTGAGCCAGGGCGCGAGCCAGAGGTCCGGCAGGGTCATGCCGATGTTGATGAACTGCGTGTCCGGATTCCCCTCCCCGCGTGATTCGCGCACCGGCGGATGGTACTCGTACAGGTAATTCACGAAAAGTTCGACCGCGGTCGGCAGACCGCGGACCGCTTCCGGCGTGAAGGTATGGGTGTATCCGGGACCGAAGGCGATCTCCTGATATTTTCCCTGCCGGTTGCCGTACCCGCCGTGCTTGCGGCCCCATTCGGTGGTGTCGAAGATGACCGCGGTCTCGAAAGTGAAGCCGTGCCATTCGGCCACACCCGCCAGGGTCAGGATCGGGTCACGGTTGTCCACCAACCCATAGGTCAGTTGACGCGTACAGAAATCCATGGAGACCTCCGCCGCCAAATCTTCCCGCTGTTCGCCGGCCACGCTGCCCATCGCGGCCGGTCCGTGCTGGGTGGTGGATTCAGCCAGAGCGCTCCGCATCATTGCGAGTCCACAACAAACCGCACCGAGCCGAAGCTGACACGCTGTCATCCGATTCTCCTTTTCCTGTGAAGGGCCCCGAAAACGGGACACGTTGCCCGATCCTAGCGCGGCATGGCAACCCTGCCATGCCTTCCGATCAGTCAGAATCCCCCGAACATCGATCCCGACAGCATAAACGCTGCCTGGACCCAAAAGGTTGGCTTCCCGATTCCGTAACCCGTGATTTCCGCTGTCTCGCCTTTGACCCTTTCCGAAAGTGTCACCTCGCCTCCTTTGTTAGAGATGGCTAACTCTATGAAACCAAACAACCTTTGCCAAGCCGGAAATGAAATAAAAAAAACGCGAGCCCGCATACCCGCCGAAGGAATGCCTGCCCAACGCGGAACACGTTTGCTATCTTATCCCCCATCCGGTCTCAGGATGATGCGTCACGGATTCCTGCCAGGAGGGATGTGGAATGTTGAACGGCTTGTTCAAACCGTTTTTCCGGTTTGCCGCCTTTTCGCTCGTGCTCGCCACCGCGGCGGCGGGGGAACCGCCGCTGCCGCCGGGGCTCGCGGCCTCCGCCCCCCGCCCCCCTTTGCCAGCAAGCTCCGCGCCGGCCGCGCTTTCGGAGCCGGCTTTGCCCGCAGGGCTGGACATGCCGTCCGAACCGGCCCTGCCCGCCGGTCTCGGCACCGGGCCGGACAAGCCGCGGCCTGCTTTTTCCCGGGAACGCCTTCTGCCCGAGGGCCTGAGCGGTTTCTGGGAACTGCGCGGCGGCGCGCGCCTGCAGGACGACCCGCGCGAAAAGGCCGCGTCCCTGGGCGAGACGCGGCTGCAGCTTCAGCTCGACCGCGCGGGCGAGCGCGCGGCGATCAAGGTCGTCGGCGACTTCCTGTACGACCCCGTTCTCAACAAGCACGACATCAGACTCGAAGACGGCGACGGCTGGCTGGACCTGCGCCAGGCCAACCTGCTGCTGCGTCCGGCCCCGTTCCTGGACCTCCAGCTCGGCCGCCAGATCAGCACCTGGGGCACGGGCGACATGCTCTTCATCAACGATCTTTTCCCCAAAGACTGGAACGCGTATTTCATCGGGCGCGACGATGAATACCTGAAGGCGCCTTCGGATTCGGCCAAGGCCTCGCTGTTCAGCGGCTGGGTGAACCTCGACCTGATCTACGCGCCGCGCTTTGACAGCGACCGCTTCGTCGATGGCCGCCGCCTCTCGTACTGGAACGGCGGTCTCGGGCGGCGCGCGGGACGCGATGCCACAGTCGATGCCGACAAACCGGACGACGCCTTCCGCGACGACGAATGGGCGGCGCGGCTCTACCGCACGCTCGGCTCCTACGAGATCGCGGCCTACGGCTATGACGGCTTCTGGAAAAGCCCCGCCGGCAGCGACCCGCAAAGCGGCCGCGCGGCCTTCCCGCGCCTGCAGGTCTTCGGCGCCAGCGGGCGCGGACCTCTCGCCCAAGGCATCCTGAGTCTGGAAACCGGCTGGTACCGTTCCGCCGACGATCTCGCCGGCGACGATCCCCGGGTACGCAACAGTGAGATACGCTACCTGGTCGGCTACGAGCAGGAACTGGCGCGCGAGCTCACGGGCGGCATCCAGTACTATGTCGAGCAGATGCTGGATCACGGCGCCTATCAGCGCACCCTGCCCGACGGCATGCGCACAACGGACGAACTCCGCCACGTCGTCACGCTGCGCCTGACCCGGCTGCTGATGAACCAAAACCTGCAGCTCGGCGCCTTTCTCTACTTCTCGCCGAGCGATCACGACACCTACCTGCGGCCCAAGGCCAGCTACAAGATCGACGACCACTGGATCGCGGAGATCGGCGGCAATCTCTTCTTCGGCGAGGAAGACCACACCTTCTTCGGCCAGTTCGAGCGTAACAACAACCTCTACGCCAGCCTGCGTTACGGATTCTGACCCTCTTTTCAGGGCTCCGCATTTTCAGATCGACAAACCGCCGGGGCGGATGTACGTTATTTCCATTTCCTTCGGCGTATCCGGTATCACGCGTCGGGAGATGGCCAGAACCGACCCACAGAAAAACACACCCGCATGAGTTCCAGACGCGAAGCGATCTTCATCCTCACCCGTTGGCTTGCCACGCACGACTTCCCTGACCGACTCATCCCGGACGGACCCGACCGCGCCTTCATCACGGACCTCGTCTACACCACGGTCCGACGCCGCCGCACACTGGAATGGGCGCTCCGGCAACTCATGCGGCGCCCGCCCCAGGGCGAAACCGGAGCCGCCCTGTTGGCGGGCGCGTGCCAAATCCTCTTCATGCCCGATGTGGCCGAATACGCGGCGGTCAACGAAACGGTGGAAGCCGCGAAATTCGCTTCCAAGCAAACCGCAGGCCTCGTCAACGCGGTACTCCGCAATCTGCTGCGCCAGCGCGAGGCCCTGCTCTCCCGGCTGGCCAAAGAACCGGTCGGCATCCGCACCTCCCATCCCGACGCGTTGATCACCCGCTGGCGCGAACGGTACGGCGCGGAGGAGACTCTCGCGCTCTGCGAATGGGACAACACCCCCGCCGAAACCTTTCTCGCCTATCCCCCCGGCGCGGCCGAACCGTTCGTGCCCATGCCGCGCGGCGCGCGCGTCACGGAGATGCCGGGCTTTGAAGCCGGCGCGTTCATCGTGCAGGACCCGGCCACGGCAGTCAGTGTCGACCTGCTGGCCGTCCGTCCCGGCCTCACCGTGCTGGACGCCTGCGCGGCGCCCGGAGGCAAGACCGTGCAGATCGCCTGGCGCATGGGCGCGCCCGGCCCGGACCCCAGACACCGGCTCGTGGCGCTCGATCTGCATGAGGACCGCCTCCGGCTGGTTCGCGAGAATCTGGCCCGCACCCGTCAGGAGTGGGTCACGGTGTGTCCGGGCGATCTGACGCAAAACCCGCTGCCCGCCCTGTCGGATTTCGGCCTGTTCGACCGCATCCTGCTCGACGCGCCCTGCTCGAACACCGGCGTGCTGCGCCGCCGGCCGGACGCCCGCTGGCGCTGGACCACCCCGCGCATGAAACGCCTGGCCGCCACACAGGCGGTCATGCTGGAAAACGCCCTTTCCCTGCTCGCGCCCGGCGGCAGGCTCGTCTACTCGACCTGCAGTCTGGAGCCGGAGGAGAACCGCCGTCAAATCACGGCCCTGCGCAAACGCCATCCGGAACTCGCCTGCATCGGCGTGGAGGAACGCATCCCCACCCGCCACGCCACAGACGGCGCCTTCGCCTGCGCCCTCGAACGCCAACACTGAGCGCGCGCGGGTTCAGACGTAACGCCGTTCGACGCGGTTGCCGAAAGAGCAGATGATTTCGTACGGGTGGGTGTTTTTGAGCGCGGCCCAATCCTCAACCGTCAGGGCGTGCATGCCCTTGCCGCCCAGGCAGACCACTTCGTCGCCGATGCAGGCGTCGGGCACGCTTTCCAGGGAGACGGTGGCGTAATCCATGGAGAGCCTCCCCAGAATCGGGCAGGGCGTGCCGCGGATCAGCAGGTAGCCGCGGTTGGACAGGGCCAGCGGCATGCCGTCCGCATAGCCTGCGGAGACCGTGCCCACGCGGGTGGCGCGGTGCAGGCGGCAGGTGTGGCCGTAGCCGATGCCCGTGCCGGCGGGCAGCGTCCGGATCGCGGTAAGCCGCGTTTTCAGCGTCAGCACCGGCGCGAGGCGCAGGGCGCGCCGCCCGACGGTGTCGAACGAGCCGTGCAGGTTGATGCCGGTGCGCACGACATTGAACGGCGCGCGGCAGGCGCGCGGGAAGTTGTTGACGGCGTCGCTGTTGGCGATGTGGCGTTTGGCGAAGGTGATCCCGTCCCGCGCGAGTTCATCGAGGATTTCGATAAAGCGGTCCATCTGGCGGTTGGTCAATTCCGATCCGGTTTCGTACGCGAAGGGGAAGTGCGAGAAGATCCCCTCGCACGCAAGCCCCGGCAGCGCGCGGACCGCGCGGATGACGTCCGGGGCCTCGTGCGCCAAGATCCCCAGCCGGCCCATGCCGGTGTCGAGTTTGACGTGTACCGTGGCGGTCCGCCCGCACGCTACGGCGGCGGCGCTGATTTGCCGCGCGGTCCCGAGATCGGTGACCGGCAGTGTGACCCCGGCCGCCACCATGGGGCCGATCTCCTCGGGCAGCACGCTGCTCAGGATCTGGACCGGCTTGCCCAACGGCAGCAGTTGCAGCGCCTCGTGGGGTTCGGCCACGCCGAACCCCGCGGCGCCGGCGCGGGAGAGCGCCTCGGCGATCGGGACCACCCCGAGGCCGTAGGCGTTGGCCTTGAGCACCGCCAGCACCCCGGCGGGGGCGACCGCCGCCGCGATGTTGCGATAATTGCGCGTCAGCGTTTCGAGGCTGATCTCCAGCCAGACTCTGCGGGGCAACACACTCATCTCCGGCCTTTGCCGACTTGCTCACGCCTCGCGCGCGGCAAGCCTCATGCGGTCGCGGCCGCAAGGCGCTCCGCGGCGAACGGCCAGTTCAGCGCCTGATCGAGCACGGCCCGGACGTAATCCGCCCGGCGGTTCTGCCAGTCGAGATAATAGGCGTGCTCCCAGACGTCGATCGTCAGCAGCGGCGTCACGCCGGCCTGCGTCAGCGGGGTTTGCGCGTTCGGCGTCTTGACCACCTTCAGTGCCCCCCGTTCCGCCACCAGCCAGGCCCAGCCGCTGCCGAACTGTTTCAGGGCCGCATCCGCCAGCGCCTGTTTGCAGGCCTCGAGCGAACCGAAGGAGCGGTTGACCGCGGCCGCCAGAGGCGCCGGCACCGTCTGCGCCGCAGCGACCGGCTTGAGCGACTGCCAGTAGAACGTATGATTCCAGATCTGGGCCGCGTTGTTGAACACTGCGGCGTGCTCCGCCGCGCCGGCCGACCGGCGCACGATCGCCTCCAGCGCCAGCCCGGCGAACGGGGACCCCGGCAGCAATTTGTTCAGGGTGTTCACATACCCCTGATGGTGCTTGCCGTAGTGGAACGAGAGCGTTTGGGCCGAAACAACCGGTGCCAGGGCGTCCGAAGGGAACGGCAGGGCGGGGAGGGAGATCGCCGTTGCGGCGGCGCCCCCCTGCCGCGCCGCGGCCAGGCCGGCCACGGCTCCGGCGGTCACGGTCACAAACGCTCTGCGGGAGAGGTCCGTCTGGTGTCGCGTCATCCGATTCGCATTCATCGCGCTCCTTTCACGGGTTCGCCGGTGTGGAACTTTCGCGCCGGGGTTTTCCCTCACAACGGGGAGTCCCGGCGCAAGCCTGAAACAGCATAGCAGGTCAGCGGGGTTCCCGCAACGCTTCAGCGGATCCGGCCGAAACGCGGCGAGGTGAACGGCCAGTACACCACGGTCGCGGGTCCGAGAAGATTGCGCTCGGGCACGGGACCCCAGTACCGGCTGTCAAAACTGTTGAACGAGTTATCCCCCATGGCGTAGTACTGGTCCGGGCCCAGCGTCACCTGATCCTGCCCGCTCGCCAGCGATTTGCCGGGGAGGACCATCTGCGGGTGTCCGCTGGGGTTGAAGCCCGCATAGGCCGGACCGTTCGGCCACACCTTTTCCCGTCGGGAGATCTGCCCGATGCGCAGCGGTTCGGTCACCGCCTCGCCATTCACCAGCAGATTCGGGGGATTGATTTGAAGGGTCTCGCGCGGCAGCCCGGTCATCCGTTTGATGTAATGGGTCCCCTGCGGCAGGGCCGTGATGCCGATCGTGGAAAACACCATCACCTCGCCGCGCCGCGGGTGCGCGACATTCCACTTCCACCGGTTGACGAAAACGAAATCGCCGGACACGACCACGCCCGACCACAGGACCTCGCCCGCGCGGACGCTGGCGCCGTTGGCAACTCCACCCTTGAGCCGGACCGGCCGGCGGTAGGCATCCGTCTCCACCGCGTCATTTGGCACATAATGAGGGATCCCGGCCACGATGACCGGCATGTACCCGGGCTTCTTGCTGTTGTCGCCGGAGGAGAAATGCACGGTTCCGGAAGCTTTTGCGGGAACCGTCTTGAACGATTCGCCGGTCACGAGCCACTTCACGAATTTGACCGGCTGCCGGTCCAGCAGCGTGGCGGCCGACGGCGGCAGCGATTCCGAATGAATGCCGTACAGCGTCGGCTGCATCGATCCCGTGGGGATTTTGAACGGCTGGTAGAAATACGCCCGGAAGGCCATGGCCACGGAAATCGCCACCACCACCACATCAAAGTTCTCGCGCCAGCCCGCCAGCGGTTTGGGCGGGTTCAGGCGGTTCAGGCAGGTTTCCAGCGCCTGTCCCGCGTCCGTCATCGCCTGCAGCCCGCGCGTCCGGTACGCCGCCTGCGCCCGGTCGGCGTGCTCGCGTAAATACGTCAAGTCCTCGGCCCGCATCACGTCCTCCCGGCCGCACCGGAAGGTGTGGGCGTGATGCAGCAGCGCCTTCAACTGTTTCCGCGTTTTCCGTCGCTCCCAAAAATCCCTCATGGCATCCCCGATCCTTCTTTCGTCGCGCACCCGCCCTATTCGTCGGTGGCGGTTCCGCGCAGCACCGCGATGAAGGCCGACTGCGGCACGTTCACCTGCCCGAACTCTTTCATCCGCGCCTTGCCGGCCTTCTGTTTCTTCAGCAGCTTCTGTTTCCGCGTCACATCGCCGCCGTACAGCTTGGCCAGCACGTCCTTGCGGAACGCCCGGATGTCCTCCCGCGCGATGATGGTCCGGCCGAGCGCGGCCTGCACCGGGATCTTGAACATGTGCGGGGGGATGGACTCCGCCAGCGCCTTGCAGATCTGCCTGCCGCGCGCGACGGCCTTATCCCGGTGCACCATGCAGGAGAAGGCGTCCACCACCTCCCCGTTGAGCAGGATGTCCATCTTGACGATCTCGCCCGCCTGGTACCCGCACGGCTCATAATCCATCGAAGCGTATCCGTGGCTCACGCTCTTCAGCATGTCGTGGAAATCGATCAGGATCTCATTCAGCGGCAGCAGGCAGGAGAGAATCACCCGCTTGGCGTCCAGGCTCTCGGTGGCCTTCACCTCCCCGCGCCGATCCAGCACGATGCGCATCATATCCCCGATGCAGTCGCTGGGGCAGATGATCGTGGCCCGGATGATCGGCTCCTCGATCTGCTCGATGCGCGTGACATCCGGCAACTGGACCGGATTGTCGATCTCCAGCGTCTGCCCGTCCCGCAGCCGGACCCGGTAAATCACGGCCGGATGCGTACTGATGATATCCAGATCGAACTCGCGCCGCAGCCGTTCCTGCACAACCTCCATGTGCAGCAGGCCGAGGAACCCGCAGCGGAACCCGAACCCCAGCGCCACAGAACTCTCCGCATGGAAGGAAAAGGCGGAATCGTTCAGGTGCAGCTTTTCCAACCCGGTCCGGACTTTCACATAGTCATCGCTGCTGATCGGATAAATGCCGCTGAACACCATGGGGTGTACCTCTTTGAACCCCGGCAGCAACTCCTCCGTCCCGTCCCGGGCCAGCGTCACCGTGTCGCCGATCTTGATCTCGGCCGGATCCTTGATCGTCCCCACGAGGTACCCGACCTGGCCGGCCTCCAGCACTTCCACCGGCTTCTGGTCCGGGCTGAAAATGCCCACCTCACGCAACTGGGTCGTCTGGCCGCTACGGATGAACCGGATCGCATCCCCGGCACGGAGGCGGCCGTCCACCACCCGCACATACGTGATGACGCCGCGGTAGATGTCGAACACCGAATCGAACACCAGCGCCCGCAGCGGCGCGTCCGCACCGCGCGTCACCGGAGGCGGGATCCGGGTCACGATGGCCTCCAGCACCTCCGGGATCCCGATCCCCGTTTTGGCGCTGATGTGCAACGGCCGGTCCATCGCGATCCCCAGTGCGTCCTCAATCTGATGGGTCACCTCGTCGATCTGGGCGCCGGGCAGATCGACTTTGTTGAGCACCGGGACGATCTCCAGGTCGTTGTCGACCGCAAGGTAGGTGTTGGCGACGGTCTGCGCCTCGACGCCCTGCGCCGCGTCCACCACCAGGATCGCCCCTTCGCAGGCGCCCATGCTGCGGGACACCTCATAGCTGAAATCCACATGCCCCGGCGTGTCGATCAGATTGAACAGATACCGGTTGCCGTCCCGCGCGGTGTACATCATGGATACCGGATGCGATTTGATGGTGATGCCGCGTTCGCGCTCCAGATCCATCGCGTCCAGCGTCTGCGCCCGCAGATTACGCAATTCGATCGCGTTGGTCGCCTCCAGAATCCTGTCCGACAACGTGGTCTTGCCGTGGTCGATATGCGCGATGATGCAGAAATTGCGGATCTTATCAAGCGTCTGTCCCATAAACCCTTTCACACGTCTCCCGCATCCGGGCCACGGCCGCGCGCAGGTCCGCCTGACCGAAAAGGAAACTGCCCGCCACAAACTGGTTGGCGCCGTTCGCCGCACATTGGGCGGCTGTCTCGAGGTTGATCCCGCCGTCCACCATCATGTCCAGTTGCTCCTGGCCCGAGGCGGCGGCGTGCCGCCGCAGCGCGGCGATTTTCGGCAGCACTTCGGGCAGGAAAGCCTGGCCGCCGTACCCGGGGTGCACCGTCATGAAGAGCACCTCGTCACAGCGCGGCAGATACGGGAAGAGCGTTTCGGCGGGGGTTTGCGGCCGCGCGACCAGTCCGGCGCGCACCCCCCGCGCACGAATGGCGTCCAGCGCCTGCCGGATGTCGCAATCCGCCTCCACATGAATCTGCAGCGCCTGGGCGCCCGCCTCGATGAAGCGGTCCAGATACCGGTCCGGAGACGTCATCATCAGATGCACATTCCGGGTAAGTCCGGGCGACACGCGACGGGCCAGCGCCACCATGTCCGGCCCGAAACTGAGATTGGGGACGAAATGCGCGTCCATGATGTCCAAGTGCAGCGCATCCGCACCCGCGTCGGCGACGCGGCGGATCTCCTCCGCAAAACAACCGTAATCCGCCGCCAGCAGTGATGGAAGAATCTGAACCCTCATGAGGTGACAGAGTATACCGTAAGGGTTGCGGCCTTGTAAACGCCGGGCCCTCCTTAATTTGACGGACGCGAAGCGCGAAACAAAACGCACGCTTCCGGAGACAAGGCGGCTTGCGATGGCCGGACCTTTTTGATTGCATCCGCTGGCGGGAGGTTTTATCCTGATGGTGACGGAAGACACGCGACCGGCAGAGTCCGGGAAAGGCGGATGTCTGACACTCACAAACCGTAACCGGAAAGGAACCCTCCTATGACACGACACCATGTTGCCCCTGGGATGATCGGACTGGGGTTGATTCTGGTCGTGGGGCTGAGCGCCCTCCCGGCCCGCACCCAGACGCGGGACGTTTCCGCGACAGCACAACAGGTCCCGGAAACCGCGCCGGGTGTTCTGGCGACCGGACAGCAGAGCGTTCAGGCCGTGGGCGAGGCCACATCCGAACTGGGGGGCTCGCTGCGCAGCGGCGGCCGCCAGGCGTTCGATCAGGGCCGCAAGCTGTGGCAGGATGTGCTGCTGCCCGCGGCGCAGCGTTTCGCCGCGGCCCTGCCCGGCGTGCTCAAGGCGGTGATTCTGCTTTTGGCCTTCTGGCTGGTCGGCAAGCTCGCGGGCGCCTGCGTCACCCGGTTGCTGAATCTGACCCGGATCGATGACCGCGCCGCACGCGATTGGGGACTCGAAAGTCTTCTGAACCGGCCGACCGGGGGGACCCGTTCACTCGCCGGCCTTGCGGGCGGCGCCGTGAAGTGGCTGTTGGTGCTCTTCGGGTTTGTCGCGTTTTTCAACGCGCTGAACCTCTCGATGGTGGCGGGGCCGCTGCAGAATCTGCTGGACCGCATCATCAGCGTGATCCCCAACCTGATCAAGGCGGTCGCCATCCTGCTGGTCTACTGGATCCTGGCCGCCGTGGTTCGGGCCGGGGTCACGCGCGCCCTGGGGGCGTTGAAATTCGACGCGCGGGCAGGCAAACACCTGTCGGTGCCGGCTACGGGCGGAAGCCAGCCGGTCGGCCCCAGCGCGATGATCGGCCGGCTGCTCTTCTACGTCATCCTGCTCTTCGGCGTGCCGCCGTTCTTGCAGGCGCTCGACCAGCAGGCGCTGGTGGCGCCGCTGCAGGAAATGCTGTCCAAAGCCCTCGGGGTGTTGCCCAACCTCTTTGCCGCGGCCCTCATCCTGGTGGTGGGACGCATCGTGGCCGCGATCGTGCGTGAGGTGGTCTCCAACTTCCTCGCCGCCAGCGGCGCGGATGCCGCAGCGGAAAAGTTCGGTCTGAGCCGGGCGCTGGGTGGGAACCGGCTCTCCGCCATGGCGGCCAAGGTGATCTCGTTCTTCATCCTGATCCCGATCCTCATCTCCGCGGTGGACTGTCTGGGGATCCGGGCGATCTCGGATCCGCTCAAAGCCATGCTCCAGACGATTCTGGACGCCGTGCCGGCCCTGCTCGTCGCGGCGGTCATCGTGCTGATCGGGTATGTGGTGGCCAAGGCGGTCCGTTCGCTGGTGGA
>JAVEYH010000009.1:0-54533 GCA_034003585.1 Kiritimatiellia bacterium | reverse complement strand
GTGTTGCCGGCGGACGCGTAATCGCAGAAGAAAACGGTTTGATGAAGCGCGCCTTCCGGATTCGCATGGTGCGATCCGAGCGGAAGCGTTGCGGAAAACGCCATCCACACGTCATCCGAGGGCGCACGCACTGCCGCGAAACCCGGCATGCGCTGTCCGTCCCGGATGCCCTGCCGGAACGGGTCGGTGAAATCCCCGTCACGGAAACGGCTGTCGCGGGCGAGGAGGACCGGGCCGCGCGTAAAGGCGAGGTTGTGCCCGGACTTGTGCGCGACGACGGGCATATCAAACTCGATTTCCACAATGTCGCCGAGCTTCCATTCGCGCGCAACCGTGAAATAGGCGCCGGGCAGAACGCCCTTCTGCCTTTCGCCATTCACCTTCACAACCGTCGTCTCGCTCCATTTCGGAATGCGCAGCTTAAGCGGAACGACGCCAGCGTTTTCGGTGTGGCTGACGATCCGGGCGGTGTTCGAGCGCGGATAAAGGGAATACATATCGAAGGCGACCTTCCTGCCGGTCCCGGGAAGGACGCCCTTCACAAGCGCGGACGAATAGAAGTTGAATACCGCCGCGTCGCCTTTCGTGCGGAAAAACGCTTTGAGAAAACAGAGGAATCCCCGCGGGCCGTTCGCCGTGCAGCAGTCCGTATGCATGTAGCAGTGATGCTGGCCGTGGTAACGGTTGCCGGAAAGCGGCGTGTAGCCGGCGAACTCCGAACCGTCGGCCTTCATCGCGCCGAGATAGGCGTTGTAAAACGTGCGCTCGATCTCATCCGCCCATTTCGTGTCATCCGTCAAGTCGAGAAGTTTCTCGCAAAACCGCATCCACGTCGTCGTGACGCATGTCTCCTGAAGCCGCAAATAGGGAAGGTGCTGCTTCCGCGCGCCGTGAAACCACGCTTCCGAACTGGTGCACCCGCCGGCGAGATTGATCTCCTCTCTGATGATGTCATGGCCGGTCGCGACCGCCGCGTCGAAAAGATCCTTGCGCCCCGTAACCTCGTGATATTCGAGCATCCCCTGATAGCAGCTCATCATCTCGTAGGCTTTCCAACGGTTGTGTTTCATCACATAGCCGCCGTGGGTTTCCGGCTTGTTGCCGTAGCCATTGCGGTCCGCGACGGAAACGCCTTTCAATGCGAGGTCGAGAAGCCGCGGGCCGTCTTCCGCTTCGGTCATGTCCCTGACGAGATACGCCGCGAAATCGAGAACCGGCTGATCCCGGGTCCTCTTGTAGAGCCACATCACCGGCTCCAGGATCGACGAGCTCGCATAGCCGGACCAGTTCCCGGTCCGGTACAGGGGCCTGCCGCGCTTTCCGCCCGGCCCCAGTTCCGTCATCACATACGCGCAAAGCCGTTTGCACGCCTTCAGGACTTCGGGGGCTTGCGTCGCGTCGTAGTAGTGCAGCAACCCCATCATCGTGTACTTCATGCCCCAGACGTCCCAGCCCTCGCCGCAACGCAGGTCGTCCGGGTAGTTGCCGATGTATCCGCTCTTCTCCTGCGAGGCGAGCATGCGTGCGATGCCGCAGTCCACATCCGCCTTCAGTTTCGCGGACCCGTTGTACTTCAGATACGGCATGGCGGCGTGCATGTACTTACCCCAGAACTCCGTCTGCCACCAGCCCTTGGTCTCCGTCTTTTCCAGGAACGGCGCGGTGATGTACTCGACGTCCGTCCCGATCACATGGCGTTCGATCATCGCATCGAGCCGTTCGCCGAGATACCCCTTGAGCCGCACGTCGCCGAGGTTCGCCGCCGAATCGGTCTCCTTTTGCGTGAACCGGACGGTGAATCCCCCGCCAGGCGCCATGCGGAAGGGAATCCGGTCGCCCGCGCGCACGGACCGCGTCTCGCGCACATATTCCGCCGGCTCCGCTTCCGACTCGGGGGCGTCGCGGAAAAGTTCCGCCGCCCAACGGCCCGGACCGAGAAAGCCGGTGTCGAGTTCAAAATCCTGCGCCGCCGCGCTTGAAATGCCCGCGGCGTACCAGACCCCGCCTTTCCGCCGCGCCACCGCGGCGAACGTTTCCGGAGTTCCGCCGAGTCCGACCGTATCGTCCCACACGACCGGGGTCGCCGCCATGAACCGGAAACATTCCAAATTCTTTTCGTACCGGGTCGGGCTGTCGCAAAGCATCTGCAAGGGCGCCTCGAAGAGCGTCATCATCGCCATCTGGCGGCTGCGCGTGCCCATCGAACCGGGGTGTTTCCAGTCTCCCGTGTACCGGCCGACCGGATAGTTGAGCATCGCCCCCGGCGTGTAATCCATCGGCCCCGCCGTAAGCCGTCCGAAGAAGCTTCGCACGTCATTGCCGAGAATATCCTGCCCTTTGTAGAACTTCATCTGTTCGAGCCCGTGAACACCCTCATAGTTGAGCACGTTGGGATAGGCGCGGCTCATCCCCGTCGGGCGGTGCGCCCCGTGGTAATCGACCAGCATCCGGTTGCGCGCACAGGCATCCGCGAATTTCCAGAGAAACCGCTCGGCCTCCGCATCGCCGCGGTCCATGAAGTCGACCTTAAAACCCTTCGCGCCGAGTTTCGCGAAATGCGCCGCCACCTGCTCCTCGTTGCCGTAAACCTGCGCCCACGCCACCCACAGGATGATTCCCACCCCTTTCTGCCCCGCATAGTCAATGAGATGCGGGACATCCACATCGCGATGAAACTTCCGGATGTTGAGTTCCTCGCTCCACCCCTCGTCGAAAATCACATATTCGACACCGGTTTTCGCCGCGAAATCGATATAATATTCATAACTCTTCGTGTTGCATCCCGCCTTGAACGGAACGTCCTCGAGATACCAGTCGTTCCACCAGTCCCAGGCGACCTTGCCCGGTTTCACCCAGGAGAAATCGCCGCCGGCCGCCGCGGGACGCGCCAGCGCGTAGACGAGATCCGCCTCGCAAAGCTTCGCGGGCTCATCGGCGAGGATGAACGCGCGCCACGGGAACGGGCGTGTGCCGTCGGTTTCCACCAGATACCCGTCATGCTCCAAAACTTTCAGCCAGCGCCCCCCCTCCTTGAGGCCGTGATCCTCCGGCTTGTCCCCCCAGCCGCCGACACGTTCCGTCCGTTTCGGCCAACCGGCGAACACCGACTGGAACACCACGGGGACAGCCGCGGCATCGGACCGCGCAAGGTTCCAGATGGGATAGTCGAACACGTCGCTCTCGGTGATCGCAACGGTTTTGCCGCGGACGGTACAGACCCAAGGCAGATAGGCCAGCCTCTTCCCTTTGCCGCCGGTCACGACATCCTTCGCCTGTAGGGTTTGGCCGACGGTTTCCTCACACCCGAACGCGTCGGTGAAATGCACCCGGCATGTGGCGGAGGCTTCCGGAATGGCCACACTCGCCTTTTCCCCGTCAACCCGGATCCGGCCGGGGATCTTGGTTTCAAACCGATACGCCACACCGTCGTTCCGGGCGGCGAGCCGAACGCCCCATTTCCCGAAATCAACGAACGTTTCCCTTTGCTCGAGGCTCACGCTTCCCTTCTTGTACACGGGCGTTTTTTCGCTCCCGGTCCCTTTCCCGGACGTGACCTTCGGCGCCCCCCCCTTTCCGGTAAACGCCACGCCGTCCACCGTCATGCCGATTTCCGAAAGGGCGATCAGGACATGCCCGTCCCGAAGCACTTCATAGGCAAGGGGCTCCGGATACAACCGGATCTGATTCCGCCCGTCAGGCGAAGAGGCCGACGCGACCCCCTCCGCCGCTTTCGCGCCAAGGCAGCAACACGCCACCGCCGCCAACATCACTGTTTTTCTGGTCATCCAGCTGACTCCTTCTTTTTTTTCCGCACGTTCATCCCGCCGCATACCGCTCGCGGAACGCCTTGGGGGTATAACCGGTGGCGGCGCGGAACGCCTCGCGGAAGGCGCGCGCGCAACCGAAACCGCTCGCCGCGGCGACCTCGCCGAGCGACCGGATCCGCGCATTGTCCAACAATAAGTTTCTCGCATACCGCACACGCCGCTGCTGCAGGTAAGCGTGCGGCGTTGTCCCTAAACGCTCACGGAAGCGCATCTCGATCAGGCGGCGCGACATCCGCAAGCGCTTCGCGATCGCCGCCACCGACATCGCCTCCCCCGCATGCGCGACCACATGCTCCACCACCCTGCGGACCACCGGGTCGTCATCATAAAAATGATCCGTGGAACCGCGGGTGATTACGCCTTGCGGCCGTACCAGCGTATCGCGTCCTGACACAGGCAGCCCGCGCATCAGGCTGTACAGCAAGGCTGCCGCCGCCACGCCGCAGGCGAACGGATCGCGCGAAACGCTGGACAGCGACGGAGTGCAGTATTCGCACGTCGTGGGATCGTTGTCCACCCCCAGCAAAGCCACTTCCCCGGGGATCGCGAAGCCCAGGCGCGAACACAGCTCCATCACCACGCGCGCGCGGTAGTCGTGGACCGCCAGGATCCCGCAAGGTTTTGGCAGCCCCTTCAGCCAGCGCTCCAGCCCCGCATACCGCTGGCGCCACTTCTGCGCCCGGACACCCGAAGCGGCCTGCCGGAATACCGCGCAATCATGACCAGCCTGATGAAGGCGTTCCGAGAATCCCCGCTCCCTCGCCCGCGAGTACCAAGGCCCGGCAATTCCGTAATACCCGAAGTGCCGCAACCCGAGAGCCAGCAGATGCTCCGCCGCAACGCGTCCGATCGCCTCGTGGTCAGCATTGACACGCGGCACCCCGAGACCGGGGGGCTGCCAGCCGGACAAATTCACCACCGGCATCGGCAGGCGCGCCGCCGCCTTTTCCTCGCCGCGCGTCGTCAGGCACGCGATCACGCCGTCGCCGGGCCATGTCTTCAACGCCGGCAGATGGATATCCTCCTCGCCCGCGCTGCGCAAGGAGGGCGGGCTGGTCACGATCTGCCACCCGCCTTTTTCGTCGGCATAGCTTTTGATCCCCCGCAGACACTCGGCCATCCAGGGCACGGAAGCCGGATACACGACCGCGACCCTCGGCATCGTTCCATTCCGCATCTGCTTTCCCCTTGCCCCTCATCCACCCATAAAACCGATGCGTCATTATCCATACCCGCGCACTCCCGCACAAGGTCGATTTTTCGCTTTCCGTTTATTCTTTGCGCAAAACATCTCTTGTTACATGACGTGCCCCCGTGGCAAGCTACGCGCATGCGATGTGACCGTCACTCCAAATGGCTGATCTGCGTGCTCCTTTTTTTGGCGGTGACCCTTCTGTACATGGATCGACAAGCCCTCTCCATCCTTGCCCCGCAGCTCACCCGGGATCACGGCTGGTCAGAGACCGACTACGGCAACATGGTGGCCGTCTACCAGTTCGCCTATGCGGTGGGTGTGCTCGCCGTCGGCTGGCTGATCGACCGGCTCGGCACCGGCTTCGGGTTCGGTCTCTTCGTGCTGCTCTGGAGCCTTGTGACCGCCGCGCACGGCTGGGCCGCGACGGTCTTCTCGTTCCTCATCGTGCGCCTGGCGCTCGGACTGACGCAGGCCGGCTGCTTCCCCTGCGCGATCAAGGCCACGGCCGAGTGGTTCCCGAAAGAAGAGCGCGCGTTTGCCACCGGTCTCTTCAATACCGGCTCGATGGTCGGCCCGATCCTGGCGCCGCTCCTGATTCTCTTTCTCTACGCGCGCACCGGCTGGCTCATGACCTGCGTGGCACTGGGAGCGGCCGGCTTCGTCTGGAGCGCGGTGTGGCTGGCATTCTGCCGCACTCCGGCGCGCCTCCCGGCACAGTCTGAAGTCCCGGACGGCCCGCCGCTGCCGCTCGCCGCAATCCTGTGCCGCCGCGCCACCTGGGCCTTCTTTTTCGGCAAGCTGTTGAGTGATCCGGTCTGGTGGTTCTTCCTCTACTGGCTACCTAAATTCCTGCATGACAAACACGGCGTGGCCTTGACGCAACTTGGCGCGCCGCTGGTGACCATCTACTCCATCACGATCCTCGGCAGTGTCGGGGCCGGCTGGCTGACCCAGCACTTGACCGCACGCGGCGTGACCGTGCGGACGGCGCGCCAGCGTGTCATGCTGCTGTGCGCGCTGTTGCCGCTTCCCGTGCTGGTTGCCGCCGGCACGCCGCACGTGTGGCTGGCGGTCGTGCTGATCGGACTGGCGACGGCCGGGCACTCCGGCTGGATGGCCAACCTCTTCTCGCTGGTCTCCGACTCCTTTCCGAAAAACACCGTGGCCTCTGTCACCGGCATCGGCACGATGGCCGGCGCGCTGGGCGGCATTTTTGCCGCGCGTTTCGCCGGCTGGATTCTCGACCGCACCGGAAGCTATTGGCCGCTTTTCGTGATGTCCGCCTGCGCCTATGTCGTGGCATGGCTCGTGGTCCAGCTTCTTTTACCCAGGAAAGGCATACCCGCATGACCGCGCGCGAACGCATCCTGACCGTTCTACGCGGCGACATACCCGACCGCGTGCCCGTTGTTCCGTTTATCCAGGAGGATTTTCTGGCGTGGGTCTATCCGCAACGCCAGAACTTCGACCGGGTGGCGACCGTGCTGGAGCTGTCCCGCGAACTGGGTTTCGATGTCATCACCAAACACAACCGCTTCATGACCCCCTCCTTCCTGTTGCGCGACCACCTGAACTGGCGCGTCAGCCACACCACCGCGCGAGAAGCGGAGATGTGGGTGACCCGCACCGAGATCACCACGCCGGACCGGGTTTTGACCCAGGAGCGTGTCAAGCCCGACGCCGGCGCCGCGACGCCAGGGATTATGCCGTCGACGCGCAAACCGCTGCTGAATACGGCGGATGACCTTGCCGCGTTTACGCGTTGGCTGCCAAACCCGGACACGGAAGACATGCGGACCCTTCGCGAAACCGCCGCGGACTGGCGCCGGCAGGTCGGCGACCGCGGCATCAACGCGCCGTGGGGCTGGGCCGGCGTCTTCAATTACGCCGCGGACCTCTGGGGCACCGAGAACCTGATGATGGCGCCCTACACGGACGAGACGGCCTATCACGCGCTGATGGAGGCGCTGACCGCCGGCATGATCGCGTACAACCTCCCGTTGATCGAGGGCGGCTCGGACGCGATCGGCATACAGGGCCATATCGCCAACTCCCGCTCGGTCAGTCCCGACTATTTCATGACCCGCGTGGCCCCCTACGAGAAGCGGCTGCTCGACGCCCTCCACGGAGCCGGAGCGTTCAGCATATACCACAACTGCGGGTTCGCGCGGGCCTTCTACCCCTGTTACCGCGAGCTGGGCATGAGCGTCTGGGAAACCGTCGCGGAGGAGCCGCAGGGAGACAACAGCCTGGCCGCCGCCAAGACTGCCCTCGGCGACCGTGTCTGCCTGCTGGGCAATCTGGACCAGCTTCATTTCCTCAAGACCGCGTCGCCGGAAGCGGTCACCGCCAAGGCCCGCGAGATTGTGCTGACCGGCAAACCCGGCGGGCGCTACCTTTTCGCCGCCTCGGATTTTCTGGAGCGGGGCACGCCGATCCGAAACGTCACGGCCATGCTGCGCGCCGCCGAGGAGTCCGGCGTGTATTGACGCGCCTCCTCTCCGGTCGGCAAACACGAAACACACCCAAACAAGGAGGCACACGATGACACGTCGCCAATTCATCTCGCAAGCCGGCGGAACCCTGCTGTACACCGGCGGCAAGGCCTGGGCCGGCGCCAACGACCGCGTGCGCGTGGCGGTGCTGGGCATCCACGGCATGGGCCAAAACCACATCAAAGAATATGCCGCGCTGCCGAATGTGGAGGTGGCGGCGCTCTGCGACGTGGACGCGAACCTCTTCGGGCCCGTCATCCGGAAACATTTCACCGATAAAGGCCTGAAACCGCCGAAGACGTACACGGATTTGCGCAAACTGTACGAAGACCCGGACATCGATGCGGTTTCCGTCGTGACGCCGAACCACTGGCACACCCTGGCCGCGATCTGGGCGATCCAGGCGGGCAAGCACGTGTCGGTGGAAAAGCCGTGCTGCCACAATCTCTACGAGGGCGGCAAGCTGGTGGAGGCCGCGAAGAAATACAAAGTGATCGTGCAGGACGGGGCGGAGCAGCGCAGCAACCCGTGCGCGCAAAGCATGGCCGCGTTCCTCCACAGCGGCAACCTGGGCGAGGTCTATATGGCGAAGGGCATCTGCTACAAGTGGCGCAACCCCATCGGCCGCTTTCCGGACGAGGCGCCGCCCGCCGGCGTGGCGTATGACCTGTGGCTGGGCCCCGCGCCCAAGCGCCCCTTCAACCGCAACCGCTTCCACTACAACTGGCACTGGAACTGGGACTACGGCAACGGCGACATGGGCAACCAGGGGGTCCACGAGATGGACATCGCGCGCTGGGGCCTGGGCGTGAAGCTCCCCACCAAGATCACGGCCATGGGCGGCCACATGATGTTCGATGACGCGCAGGAGACGCCCAACGTGCTGATGGCCCTGTTCGAGTTCCCGAACCCCGCGGGCGGCGGCGACAAAAAAAAGATTTTGCAGTTCGAAGTCCGCCACTGGGTCTCCAACGGCGAGGACGGCATGTGGCTCAAAGGCGCGCGGCAGGGCAATGACTACATGGCCACCAGCGTGGGAAACGTCACCGGCAACCTCTTCTTCGGATCCAAGGGGTACATGGTCAAGGACGTGAACCGCTGGCGAACCTATCTGGGTGAGAAACGGGAGCCGGGCGAGAGCGGCAACGGCCTCGGCAACCATTACCAGGATTTCATCGCGGCGATCCGCGGCGGCGATCCGCAAACCTACAACCGCAGCATCGAGGAGGGCTTTTACTCCTGCGCCCTGATCCACCTGGGCAACATCGCCTTCCGCCTGGGCCGCACGCTGACCTTTGACCCGGACACGCTGCGCTTCCCCGGCGACGCGGAGGCCAACGCCATGCTGACCCGCGAATACCGCGCGCCGTTTGTCGTACCGGACAAGGTTTGACCCCTGACACGGAGTATCACAGCTCGCTCTCCTTGTCCTTAGCGTAAAAACTGCGAGCCGTAAACGCGCTCCAGTGCGGTGTTATATCAAACTTTCGAAATACGCGCGCGACTCGTCGATCCACTGCGGATTGTCCGGGAACGCGTTCGCGAGCTTGATGCCGGAGCCGCCGAACGGGCACCTGCAGCCGCCGGCCGCAAGCGCCCCGATCCCGATCAGGAAATCGCGTCTTTTCACTTGCGCGCCTCCGCTTTCATCTCGGCGACGGACTCGAGGATCGCGTCGGCCATGAACGCGAGCTGGTCCTTGGTGAGCCCGTAGATCGGCAGGTGCGTGTAGCCCTTGTCGAAGACGTACTCGGTGACCGGACAGGTCTTCGCGATCGCCTTCTCGTCGAAACCCTTTCCGATCGTCGCGGCGAAGCGGTAGATCGGGCCGAAGTGCGGGATGTTCGTCACGCCCTTCGCCTCGAGCTTCGTCTTGAGCGTCTGTACATCGCCCCCGACGATCTTCGGATCGATCTGGAGCTGGTAGAGGTGGAACGTCGGCTTGAACGTCTTCCCGTCGCCGAGCGCCTGCGGGATGATGCCGGGCACGCCGGAGAGCCGCTTGGTCATCCAAGTCGCCGCGCGGCGGCGCTCGGCCAGGATCTTGTCGTAGCGCTTGATCTGCCGCATGAGCCCGAGCGCCTGGATCTCGGTCACCGATGCGTTGTTGCACGCCTGGTAGCGGACCTTGCCCTTGCCCTTGATGAGCGAGACGTTGTAGAGCCAGTTGTGGATCTTCGAGGTGAAGTCGATGCCGAGGAAACGGGCGCGACGCGCCTCGCCGCGGTACTCCTTGACGTTCGAGACAAGCACGCCGCCCTCGCCGAACGAGGTGCAGTTCTTGACCTCGTGCATCGAGAAGCAGCCGAAATGGCCGATCGTGCCGAGCTTGCGGCCCTTGTACTCGCCGCCGAACACGTGCGCCGCGTCCTCCATGACGACGATGTCGTGCTTCTTCGCGATCTTCATGATCGCGTCCATGTCGCACGGATAGCCGCCGATGTGCACGGGGACGATGATCTTGGTCTTTTTCGTAACCTTGCGCGCGACGTCCTTCGGATCCATGTTGACCGTCTTCGGGTCGACGTCGGCGAACACGAGCTTCGCGCCGACCGAGAGCGGATAGGCGACGGTCGCGATGAAGGTGTTGGCCGGCACGATCACCTCGTCGCCGGGGCCGACGCCGGCGTAGCGGTAGCCGAGCTCGAGCGCCGCGGTGCAGTTGGAGACGAAGAGCGAGCTGCCCTCCTCGACGCCAAGGTACTTGTCGATCATGCGCTCGACCTCGCTCACCTTGTCGCCCATCGAAAGCTTGCCCGGGGGGGCGGACTCCTTGCCGAGCCGCTCCAGCGCGGCCTTCACGTCCTTGAGGGCGGCGTTGTATGCCTTGCCCTTCCCGCCCATCAGGAACTTGACGAACTCATACGTGTCGGCGGCGTTGTAGTTCTCGCCGACCGCGGCCCACGGCACCTTGGTGTCGCCGGTGTTGTACCTGAAGTCGCTTGACTCTTTGCTCATTTCCGATCTCCTGTTTTGGTTTTTGAAAAGAAAGCCTCGATCTCCTCGAGAGTGCGGCCCTTCGTCTCCGGCAGCAGAAGCGCCGCGACGAGGAAATAGACGAACGCGAAGCCGGCGAGCCAGAAGAGGACCGTCGAGTAGCCCGAGGCTTCCACCCACCGGAGGAAGACGTCGGCTATCGCGAACGCCGTCATCTGGTTCACGAAAAGGCAGACCGCCATGCCGTTCGCGCGGATGCGGGCGGGCATCAACTCGGAGAGCGCGAGCCACACCACCACGCCGGGGCCGACTGAGAACGAGGCGACGTACAGGGCGATCGCCGCGACGGAGAGCCAGCCGCCGCCGGTCCAGCCGGACGCGGCCGCGCGGAAAATCACGGCCACCCCGAGGCACGCCGCCGTCATGCCGAGCGTGCCGGCCTCCAGCAGGATCTTGCGCCCGGCGCGGTCGACGAGCCAGCAGGCGAGCGCCGTCACGGGGATCGGCACCAGCCACACCGCCACGTTCGCGACGCTGGCGGCCTGGTGGGAGAGCCCGGCGGACTTGAACATCATGACCGAGAAATACTGGACCGCGTTGAAACCGATCGCCTGGTTGCAGACCAGGACCGCGAGGGAGATGAAGAACGGCAGCGCGTACTTGCGCTGCAGGAGGGAGTCGCTCCGCGCGGCGGCGGCCAGGGCGGCCTTCTCCGCCGCCTCGGCGCGGTCGGCCGCGTCCAGCTCCCCGAGGACCGCGCGTCCCTCCGCCTCGCCGACGAGCGCGGTCAGCGCGACGAGCGCCTCCGTGCGGCGGCCGCGGCGGCACAGCCAGCGCGGAGACTCCCGCAGCCCCAGCGCGCCGAGGAAGAAGAGGACCGCCGGCGCGGCGCTCGACCAGAACATCGTCTTCCACGCGAGCGCCTTCCGCGCGGCGGTCATGCCCTTGGCGTCGACCGCGCCGACGAAGCGCACGACGGCGAAGCCGACGAGCGCGCAGAGCGAGATGCCGACGAAGTCGAGCAACTGGAACATCCCGGCGCCCTTGCCGCGGATCCGCGCCGGCAGGCACTCGGCGAGGTACATCGGCGCGACGACGCCGATGACGCCGGCCGACGCGCCCTGCAGGACGCGTCCGGCGAAGAACGGCCAGTAGGCACCGTCGAAGAGGCAGATCGGCAGGCAGGCGAACGCCGCCAGTGCCGCGGAGAGGAGCATCATCGGCTTCCGCCCGAACCGCTCGGCGAGCCACCCCGCCGCGAGGCACGCGAACGCGGCGCTCAACACCACCGCGCTCGAGAGGCGGGAGATCTCGGCGGTGGTGAAGAGCCCGAGGCTGCCCGGATTGTCCTTCACCGGACCGATGTAGGGGATCGCGGGGCCGATGATGGTCCCGCCGAAGTCGAACAGCACCCCGCCGAGTCCCGCCGTCACCAGCAGGAACACGATCGATTTCTTGATTTTCTCGCCCATGTCACCAGTCCACCTTGTCTTCGATGAAGCTGTACTTGTAACCCGCCTCCTGGACTATTTTGCCGGCGAGAAGCAGCTTTTCGCGGGAGTCCGGCTGGTAGGCGAAGTAGTTCTGGTACCAGTACTGCTCGTGCGTAGCGTGGATGAGGAACTCGCTGCCGATAACCTGGCGCATCCGCGCGGGGATGTCCTCGAGGCGGTAGAGGTTGAGGCACGGCGCGCCGCAGCCGAAGCGCATGAAGTTGCAGCCGGTCGCCTTGTCGTAAAGCCAGTTGTAGGTGCCGTAGGTGACCTTCACCTGATCCGGCAGGAGATGGTTGTAGCCGCACGCAGAGACGCTGATGTCGTCGCCGCCGCCCGGACGCCAGAACATGGCCGTCTCCGGCTTGCGGAAGTTCTCGATGCGCATGCCGTGTCCGTACGGCAGGATCGTGCGGTCGCCGGTGTACTCGTAGCGCTTTCCGCCGGAGCACCAGATCGCGGTCGCGCCGCAGTCCTTGAGCGCGACGCAGCCCTCCTTCGACATCGGCCCCCAGTGGGGCGTCACGGCCTTCGCAAACATGCCCGGCCCCGCGAAGCGCTCCGCCTCGCCGGCGAGGAGGTTCCAGGTGAACGTCACGTCGTCGTAGCTCGCGTTGATCCACGGATAATCCGGGAATTCCGAATACGAGTGAAAGCCGAACTTGAGCCATTCCTTGGCAGCCTGGAACTCGGCCTTCCACGTGTCGGGCATCTGCTTGATCGTGAACTCCGCGCCGCGCGCCCCGTAATAGAAGTCGTTGCGGTAGAAGATGTTGAGCTGGACCTTGAGCCCGTGCTTCTCGTGGGCCTCCTTGAGCGCCGCGAGGAAGAAATGGTCCCAGCAGGATTTGGGCCGCTGAACGGCGAGGTCGCGGAAGACGAAGATGACGTCGTCGATGTAGAACGCGGCGCGCTTGCCGGGGATGTTCCGGGTGCGGCGCACCTCCACGTCGGTAATCGTCGGGCCGAGCTCCTTCGCGGCCTTGAGCGCGGCCATCTTCCGGGCCTGGGCCTCCGGCGACTCCGCCCGGACGTTCTTGATCTTGTCGTCCGGATGCCCGGACGGCGAAGTCGCGCAGCCGGCGAGCGCCAGCGCGGCGCCGCCCGCGCCCATCTTTCCCAAAAACTCACGTCTGTTCATCTGTCTTCTCCTTTTCGTTTTTTTCGGTTTCGCCGACCGCCGTCCGTCAGCTCCGGGACTGGCCGACCGTCTGCTGCGGACCGGCGTCGCCGATCTTCTCGAAGCCCATCTTCGCGACGTCCACCGTCTCGATGCCGAGCGGCTTCATCGTCTTCCACGCGCCGCGCGTAAAGTCCGGGATCTCGACCGGCGCGCCGCGGGTCGCCTGCGACTTCTCGGTGATCTCGCAGAGGCAGCTCCAAGACGCGAGGTCGTACACGTCCATGTCGAGCGGCAGGCCGTTCTGCAGGCAGTAGATCCACCGCAGGTCCATGATGAAGTCCATGCCGCCGTGACCGCCGACCTTTTTGGCGATGTCGCCGATCCTCTTCCACATCGGGTGTTTGTATTTCTGGCGGAACTCCCCGGTGCGCTTCTCATCGAAACCGTTCGGCCCGGAGCCCGGCGTCTTCTCGATGTCGATCCGGAGCGGATAGTCCATCAGGATTCCGTGCGTGCCCTGGATCGTGTTCATGCGGCTGTACGGATGCGGCGCGCCGCACGACAGGTTGAGGAGGATGATCTTGCCGTTGACCGTGCGGATGAGCGAGGAGTTGTAGGGGCCGATGAGGTATTTCTTATACGTCTCAAGGTTGTTTCCGTCCCAGCGCGGGTCACCCTCGCGGATGAGGTCGCCGATCGATTTGCCCTCCATCGAGTTGAGGTAGTCGAAACGGTCGCCGCGGTTGATGTTCATGTACTGGGCGACGGGGCCGAGCCCGTGCGTTGGGTAATAGTTGCCGCGGTGCTCCTGATACCACTCGGCGCGGAACGCGCTCAGCTCGAAACCGCGCGTCGGACCGCTGTGCAGGTAGCCGGCCTCGCCGTAGACCGTGGTGCCCAGAACGCCGAGGCGGCACATGTTCAGCGCGAGCATCTCGGTCTCGCCGTAGCAGCAGTTCTCGAGCATCATGCAGTGGCGGCGCGTGCGCTCGCTCGTCTCGACGAGCTCCCAGCAACTATCGACGTCCATCGTCGCGGGCACCTCCACGAACGCGTGCTTGCCGCCGCGCATCGCCTCAAGCGCGACCGGCGCGTGGAGCTTCCACGGCACGCAGGCGTAGACGACGTCGACGCCGTCCCACTGGCAGAGATCCTTGTACGCCTCCGGGCCGAGGAACTCGCGCGCCTCGGGGCGCTTCTTGGACGCGAGGAAGTCGCGGCAGACTTTCATCTTGGGCTCCTCGATGTCGCAGAACGCCACGATGTCCACGCTCGGAAAGGCCGAGAGCCGCTTCAGCGCGTAGGTTCCGCGCGAGCCTACGCCCACGAAGCCGATGCGCACGCGCTTGAGCCGCGGCGCGACGAATCCCGCCATCGGGGCGCCCCCGCCGAAACCGATTTTGTCCATCTGGCATCCCGCCGCCACAGCGGCGAGGCCCGTCCACGCCGCGCCCTTCAGAAAGTCGCGCCGGTTGAAGCCGTCCGAAAGCGCCCTCCGGACCTCGTCGTCCCCGGCGAGAGTTCCGAAATCGTTTGTTTTTCCGCTCATTGTCTTGTTCTCCTTTGTTACCAGTCGATCTTGTTCTCGTTGAAGATGTAGGTGTAGCCGGCTTCACGGACCGTCCGGCACGCGGCGAGGAGTTTTTCGCGCGAGTCCGGCTGGTAGGCGAAATAGTTTTTATACCAGTATTCCTCATGCGTCGCGTGGATGACGTAGTCGGTGACAAGGATCTTCCGCATCGCCGCGGGGATGTCCTCGAGACGGTAGAGGTTGAGGCAGGGGGCGCCGCACCTGAAGGACATGAAGTTGCAGCCGGTCGCCCGGTCGTGCAGCCAGGTGTAGTTTCCGGTGGTGAGCTTGACCTGTTCCGGCATCAGATGGTTGTAGCCGCACGCGGAGACGCTGATGTCGTCGCCGCCGTCGGGACGCCAGAACATCGCCGCCTCCGGCTTACGAAAGTTCTCGATGCGCATGCCGTGTCCGTACGGCAGCAGCGTGCGGTCGCCGGTGTATTCCCAGCGCTTGCCGACGGTGCAGCTGATCACCTTCGCGCCGCAGTCCTTGAGCGCGCGGCACCCTTCCTTCGAGATCGCGCCCCAGTGGGGCGTCACGGCCTTCGCGAACATGCCGGGGCCGGCGAAGCGCTCCGCCTCGCCGGAGAGGAGGCTCCAGGTGAACTTCACGTCGTTGTAGCCCGCGTTGATCAGCGGATAGTCGGGGAACTCCGAATACGAGTGGAAGCCGAACTTGAGCCAGTCCTTCGCGGACTGGAACTCTCGCTTCCAAATGTCGGGCATGTCCTTGAGCGTGAACTCCGCCGCGCGCGCGCCGTAATAGGCGTCGTTACGATAAAAGATGTTGAGCTGGAGCTTGAGACCGTACTTCTCGTGCGCCTCCTTGAGCGCCGCGAGGAAGAAATGGTCCCAGCACGACTTCGGCCGCTGCGCGGCGAGGTCGCGGAACACGAAGATGACGTCGTCGATGTAGAACGCCGCATGCTTGCCCGAGACGGACCGCGAACGGCGCGTCTCCGTGTCGAAGATCGCCGGACCGAGCTCCTTCGCGGCGTTGAGCGCGGCGACTTTCCGGGCCTGCGCCTCCAGCGACTCGGCGCGGATGTTCTTGATACCGCCATCCGGACGTCCGCCGGCTCCGGTCGAGCACCCGCCGAGCGCGAGCGCCGCGCTACCGGCACCGATCTTTCCCAAAAACTCCCGTCTGTTCATTCAAACTCCTGACTTTCACAGACACCGGCACCACCGACACGCTCGCCTAACGGCTCGCGCACCAGGCAAGGCGTTAGCGCCATTCAGCCTTGTCCCTCTGTACGTCCATGGTTCAACGCATGCTTCCTTCGGTGGACGGAGGGGCTGCGCAAGGTGGCCGGGGCCGACTTCGCCCCGCTGGACGGCATGCCCCTCCGGCGGGCGGCGGGAAAGACGGGCGTATCCCTGAAGGGGAACAGAAAACGCGGCCTTGCGCAACCCGTTTGTGACGCTCACACCGTCTGCTGTTTGCCGGTTTTTTTGACCTTCTCCATGTCGAGTTTCATCTTGTTCACGTCGATCGCCATGTCGCCGACGGGCTTGTTCTTCGCCCAGGCGCCGCGCGTGAAGTCGGGAATGTCCATCGTCTTCGAACGGTTGCGCACGGACTCCTCCGAAAGCTGCACGATGCAGCTCCAGCTCGTGAGGTCGTAGACGTCCATGTCGACGGGAAGCCCGTTCTGGAGGCAGTACGCCCAGCGGAGGTCCATGAGGAAATCCATGCCGCCGTGTCCACCCGAGGCGCGCGCGATGTCGCCCGCCTGCTTCCAGAGCGGATGGCGGTGCTCGCTGCGGAATTTTTCCAGATCCTCCTTCGGCATCCAGTCCTTCGCCTCCGCCCCGAGGGACTTCTCCAGGCCGATGCGCAGCGGATACGTGGCGATCACGCCGTCCGTGCCGAGAAGCTTGTTCATGCGGCTGTACGGATGCGGGCCAGCCCCGTACTGCTGGAGCATGACCGTCCTGCCGCCCACCGTACGGATCAGCGTCGTATTCATGTCATTGTATTCAAGCGCGACCTTGCCGAGGAACGAGTCCTTGCCGTACCTGCGCTGCGCAAAATGCTGGTAGCCCCACCCTTTTGAGCCGGTCGAGACGAGATAGTCGAAACGGTCGCCGCGGTTGATGTCCATCGCAAGCGCCACCGGCCCGAGCCCGTGCGTCGGATAGCCCATTCCCGTATGACGTTGCTTCTCCTTGAGGCGCCACGGCATCGACTTGCCGTCCGAACCACCGTGGACGATCCAGCGCCCGTCGTGGATGTACCCGCCTTCGCCGTGCAGGATCTCCCCGAGCACACCGGACTTGGCGAGGTGGATCATCAGCATCTCGTTCTCGCCGTAGCAGCAGTTCTCAAGCTGGATGCAGTGGCGGCGTGTCGCCTCGCTCGTCTCCACGAGCTGCCAGCACTCGTCGATCGTGCGGCAGCCGGGCACCTCCACGCACGCGTGAAGCCCGCTCTTCATCGCATACACGCTCACCGGCACATGTCCCGACCAGTCGGTGTTGTTGTGGACGAGGTCGCACAGCCCCGACTCGCAGAGGCGCTTATACCCTTCCGGCCCCGTGAACACCTTCGGCTCCGGGAAACCCTTTTCCTTCATCCATTTCTGTTCCTTGACCGCCTTTTCCTCCACGAAGTCGCAGAGTGCCGTGATCTCGATGCCCGGGACCGTGCTCAGGCGATGCACCGCGTAGCTGCCGCGTCCGCCGATGCCCACCACCCCCACGCGGACCTTCGGCAGCTTCGGCGCGGCAAAGCCGCTCATCGCCCCGCCGCCCGTCACCTTCGTGTCCGCCGCGCAACGGCCGGCCATCGCCGCAACCGCCACAAATCCCGCGTTCACGAGAAATTCACGTCTGTTCTGTTCCATGGTCTTGTCCCCCTTGTTTTTGTGTGTTTCAAAGAAAGAGCAGCGTTAGCCCCGGCACGTAGGAACGAATCCACCCGTTGCCATCAATCTTGAGGTGATACGTGCCGTTATAGCGCATCGCGTCGAGCTGAGACGGCGTGAGGCCTGTTCCGAGGAACCGGATGTGCCCCGCTGTCAGCGTTTCCGTCGCGCCGGTGATCGACAACCGCGCGCCCGCGGTCCACGCCGTGGCGGACGCGTCGCTGAACGTGAGCGCCCCCGTTCCCGCGACGAGGGTGGCGTTCGTCGTCACCGTGAGCGTGCCGAGCCGGTTCGTGAACGCCCCGCCGTCCAGTGCGCCGCCCGCGAGCGTGAATGCGTTCGTCCGGGCGATCACATTGTTCGCGCCTAGGAACAGTTTACCCTCTTCCACCGTGAAAGGCCCGCATGCGCTGCCGCCCGAGGAGACGTTGCCGTTCCCTTCGATCGCGAGCGTCGCGCCGCCGCGCTTGACCCAGGTGATACCGGAATTGGCTCCGTAGTCGCCAAGGCCGGCCGTGAGCCGCAGGTCCGCCTCCGTCTTGAACACATGGCTCAGAGAGGGGAGGGAAGTATTTTTCGCGCCGCGGATAGCGCTCTCGATGATGCACGTCCCGGTCCCGTAGGTATACGTGTAGCTATCGGTGGTGGTGTAGCCGACGACGTATCTGAGACCGGTTACTTTGCCGCCGTTCCTGAGCGTGAGATGCTGCAAGTATGTTCCTTGGCCGGTATTGATGTTGAACTCGCCGCCGTTGACAATGATCGTGGCCGAATTGTTGACAGACCAGTCGGATTGGGCACTCACCCGGCACCCCGCATTGACGGTGACGGTGCAGTTGGCCGGAAACGCCTGCGGGCTCATGTACTCGTAGACCGCCGTGTAGCTCGCGTAGTTGGTGAGCACGAGGTTGGCTCCCGTGGGCAGCAGGTACGGACAGGTCGCGTCGACGGTGATGCCGTCCAGCACGAACTCGCCGGAGGAAAACGTGTTACGCACGGTGCCGCTGAAGGTGATCTTCGGGGAAGAAGTGTCCGAAAGCGACGTCTTCGATCCGGCGAACGCCAGCTTGTCCATCCTGCCGGTCGCGCACGCCGTGATGGTGACGTTGGCGTCGGGACGTACCGTCACCGTTCCCGCGTCGAGTGTGACCGTACCGCCCGGGAACGTGCCCTGCAAATCAAGATCGTAGGCCACAAGGAACTTGGTTATGCAGATCCGCGATTTATCGTACGGGGCAGCGTAGTCGCCGTAAGTGCCGGTATTAGGGGGATTAATGTCCCAGTCCTGCCCGGACTTGGTCTTGTCCGACCAATACTTGGCCCAGACGACTTCACCGTAGATGTCGCTTCCGGACTGGGTGAACTTCACCTTGAACGCCACGGCCCAGCTACTGTTGGTGGCGTGAAACTGGGCCGTCACCTCGGTGCCCGCTTCGTTTTTTGTGAACGCGACCGTCTTCGTCGCAAGGAGTGCAGTGTAACTGCCAGTGGCATAAAAGCCTCCGATGGAGGCGCAGATGTTCGTCATCTGGGCGATGGATGCGCCCGCCAACAGCAGCGTATTTGAACCGGTCTGTGGAAACACGGAGTCTGTGGAATCCCAGCGGTTGGAGACGTATAACCCGTCCGAACCGGCGAGCGGTGTCATCAGCGAACCGGTGCCGTACACCACCGCGGGCGCGGAGAGCGTAAGCGTCGCACCGTTGAGGGTCGCCGGTGTGTTGAAGTAGACGCCCGACGCCGTATTCGTTTCATCGAGCGTGTACGTGCCCGCCTCATTGATGACGATCCGGTCGCCGCTCCACGGCACGCTTTCCGCGAAAACCGCCGCTCCGGCGAACGCGAGAACGGTCAACGACAAGATCCAGATCATCTTCCTCATGGGCCTGATCCTTTCCTTGCGGATGTCACTCTTACGAGCTGTCACGTTATTTAACGTTGTTGTGATCTTACCATATATCCCGTGGAACGGCGAGAAACAAATACGTCGTTTTTTCCAATTTAGTAAGGTGTGTTTTTTCCAACGGAAGTACTCCCGTCATTGATGTGGGCCACTAGGATTCCTACATCCGTCGGACACCTTTCCCAATACACCGCAGAATAATATGATAGAATTCCATCGTACCCCTACAATGCGCGCGAGGAAAAAGAAAAATGGCGAACAGGAAAAGATTGTCTGTATTGATGATCTGCGGAAACAACGTCAAAAGCGGCGTGACCGCGGCGGTGGAACGGTTCGCCCTTCTCCACCGGTGGCACCTGCGCACGGCGAGCGGCGGCGACTGCGACCTCAACGCCGGCGACGACGTGAGGCGCTGGAAGCCGGACGGCGTGATCGCCGAGGCGGGTTACGCGTTCGCCCCGGCGCGCTTCCGCGCCCTTCCCGTCGTACGTGTCAACACCGCGCAGAACGGGATTTCCGCGCGCCACAGCGTGAATTTCGACGACGCTGCGTGCGGACGCCTCGCTGCGGAGGAGCTCCTTCGCCTCGGTCCCGTGGCGGGCGCGTTCGTCGGCTCGCTGAACGTGGCCGTCTGGTCTGAACGGCGGATGGACGGGTTCCGGCTGGCGCTGGATGCCGCCGGGAAAGACTGCCTCGTCTATTCGCAGAAAGACAAGGCCGACACGAACGCCGCCCTCGCGCGTTTTTTGAGGGAGCTTCCGAAGCCGTGCGGCGTGTTCGCCGCGCACGACATCCGGGCGCGACAGGTCGCGGAACTCTGCAGGAAATTGAAGCTGCGCATTCCTGAGGACGTCGCGGTCATCGGGGTGGACAACGACGAAAATGTCTGCGAGGCCGTCTCCCCGACGCTTTCCAGCGTTCCGGACACGCCGCTCGATATCACCGCGTCCGTCGGCTGGAAGGCGGCCGAGACACTTGAGGAGATGATGCGCGGAAACACCGCGACGGGGACTGTCTTCGTCCCACCCGATCGAGTCGTGCAGCGCATGAGCACGGCCCCATACGCCGTGTTGAGCGCCCCGCTCAAAAAGGCGATGGAATTCATCCGTCTCAACGCCTGTTCGGGAATCGGCGTGCGTGACGTCGTGAAGGTGTCGAAAGTTTCGATCCAATTGCTCTATCTGCGCTTTTACGAGAAACTGGACCGGACGGTTCTGGAGGAGATCCACCGCGTGCGGATCGAAAAAGCGAAGGAACTGCTCTTCGACCGGCGTCGCCGCCTCAGCGACCTTCCGGCAAGGACCGGTTTCGGCTCGCTGACCGCGCTCCAGAAGGCATTCAAGCGCACGACCGGCGTGTCCATGCGCAACTGGCGCAAAGCCAACGTCCCCGTCGCGCGATAATGGACAACAAAAAGCCGCGGCCAGAAAACGGAACACCACCGACACCACCATCTCCGTCTCCGGCACCCTCAACTTCTCCGACCCTGACTCCTCTTTCCATCCATCACGTTTCTACCGCCTTTCCTTTCCCCAACAAACTTCAGCGTTAAGCGTTGAATATTCAGCGGGCAAAAACTGCTTATCTTTTGCTTACGATTGGGACGGCTTTTGTGTACTTTTTCGTGCTACCGGGCACCTAGGCAAACCGGAAGCCTAACCAGCAAGAAACCCCAATAAAACCGAGGTTTTACTGGGGTAAAAAATGGGGCGAAAAACGGGACTCGAACCCGCGACCCGCAGAACCACAATCTGCTGCTCTAACCAACTGAGCTATTTTCGCCATCAAAGACGCTCACGTATACCAGACTCCTGCCGGAAAAAGCAAGTCCGAAATGCGCGACGCCGGAACCAGGCCGCACTTTATTGGCACACCCCCCCGCCGCGCCGCCTCTTCACACTCGCCACCGTGATCGTTGGGTGGCCGGGGCAACACCCCGTCAATCCATCGCGGACGAGGCCGTCCGCGCCCCCAGTCCCCACCCCCGGCCCACTGCCGCGACAGGCGGCTATCAGCGCACTCCGCACGGCCCGCGGCCCGCGCCCCGCTCGATCTCGTATTCGAGCGTCACGATGGCCTTGGCGGTCTTCTCGATCGTGTCCGTGTTGTACTCGCCGTAGCCGGAAATGTCCGTGGAGTTCCGCTCCGTGATCTGAAAAACCCCCTGGTTCGCCGAGATCAGCGCCCCTACCCTGCCGCCACTGTTCTCCGCCAAGGCCACGGCCCGGCGGTAGCCGTCGCGGGTCGCGTCGGCCAAAAGGGTCAGTTTGAGGTCTTTCATGTCCGACAGATAGAACGCGGGCGGGTTGGCGCTGATGTCCACGCCGTTCTGAATCAGATCGGTGATCCCGGTCGCCACGCTCCGGATCAGAAAAACATTGGTGGAGGAGAGGGTCAGATTCTGCGAGGCGTCGTGATACTCGACCTCGTTCGTTTCTTTGCCCTGCTCGTTACGCCGCATGATCTTGGCGGTCGTGATCGTGCCTGAGGCCAACTCGTTCTCCTGAAACCCGCGCTCCCGCAGATACGCCAGCACGATCCGGCGGCTCTGCTGCAACCGGTCGTACGCGCCCTTCAGATCGGTGCCGCGCGCCGTGAACGCGCAGGTGAATTTGCCGACGTCCGACACGACATCGCGCTCGGTGTAGCCTTTGACCGTAATGGCCTGTTCCTGGCGCACCCGCACGAACATCCGCGACAGCATCCAGGAGGAGACGACCATTCCGGCCGCGATCACCGCGGCCCCGAAAACCCGTTTCAACACGGCAGACATCTGAGGCACCCGACCCTTTCTTTTCCGGGGCGGCGGCGCGCGCGGCACCCGAGCCGCGCGGACGGGAAACTCCGCACCCGTGCCGGCATTATCGGTCAAGGCCGGAACGGAAGTCAACTCAGAGTCCGAAAATCCCACGCCACGTGATCGCGTTCTCCCCGTTCAGATCCGCCTCGACCGGGCGTTCGCCGTCGAACCGGAAGGCGGTCCACCAGACCGCGGTGGCCGAACCCGCGACACCCCCGCGCGCGTCCGGATCACGCACCGGCTGCGTCACGCACAGCAGGTACTCGCCCGGCGGCATGCGGAAATGGTAGACGTTCCCCTCCGTGATCGCCTGCGACCGAATGGTGAAAACCTGCCGGAAGAGGGAATCCAGAAACGTGACCGCACTCCGCTCCGCGCCTTTGAGCGTCTGCCGCTTGTCGCGTTCCGACCGTTTGACCACCGGCGTGAAGGTGTTGCCGGTGATCCGGGAATGGACGCGCGGCATGCCCTGAAACGCGACATCCGCCGTCTCGGCGTCGACGCGGTTCGCCAGACCGACGTACCGGGTCCGCAGCGCGTACAAAGCTTTCGTCACCTCAGGTGTATACGGCGCCACACCGAGTTGCGGCGCCCGCCCGGTCTGTCCGGCATGCCGGACGGACACGCGCAGCTCGGGCGGCTCGCGGACCAGGGTCACCTCCGCGCCGGCCAAGGTGAAAACCGTCCGGTCCGCCGCGGAAAAGGGGCCGCTCACCCGATTCGTCACGCTTTCCGGACTCAGCGTGAAGCGCGCGCCCCCGTCAAGCAACCGGAGGACGTACGGCGCCTGCGGGTTCCCGACCCGGGCACCGTCCGCAAAATCGAACGGCCCGTGGCGGCCGCTCGTGCCAAACAGGAAAGAGACGCGCGGCGGCATGACCCGCAACGGAAGTCCCGCCATCACCAGCTCCCCGTCCGCGCGCAGCGGGGGCGGTGCCAGCACCGTCCGGTTGTCATCCGACAGGATGCTCCCGCCGGCACCCGTGCCCACAGTCTGCGCCCCGGCGCCCGCGGCGGCCGCCGCGCAGATCTTCAGGACCGCGATCCGGGAAAGGCTTCTCATGTTCCCCATCCCTTCAGATGTTACCGCTGAAGCGGTACCCTTCTTTCTCCGGCGTTTTCAGGTAGTTATCCCAGTCCCGTTCGGCCGGCGGCGGATAGGCGACCCGCTTGAGCTCGGCCGGATAGTTGGTGATCAGGCCCGTCACCCCCATATCCCTGAGGCGGACCGCCTGTTCCGGCCGGTTGAAGAGCGTCAGATACGCGGCCTTCCCGGCTTGGCGCATCTCCGCGGCCGCGTCGAGGCTGCCGGTCCAGATCCCGTCGAAGAGCTGCGGATGCTCCAGCGCCTCCCGCGCCACGTTGCGGCCGTTCCCGGACTTCACGCAGACGAAACGCGTATCGCAAGCCTTGATGATCCGCGCCTGCTCCGGCGTGTCAACCCGGAACAGGGCGCGCGCGTACAGGTTCCCGGGCTTTTCGAACTCGGCCTGCACGCGCTCCAGAAAGTTCCGCGTCAGGATCTTGACATCCATCAGCATCACCACATATTCCCCGCGCGTCCGCCGCCGGATCAGCTCGCACACCTCGGCCAGGGTCGGAATCCGGATGCCCGCGAAATCGGGATGGAACCACGCGCCCGCGTCAAGCCCCTTCACATAGGCGAGATCGCGCCGCGGCGGCTGATCCTGCGGCACCCGCGTGTCGGTCGTCCGGTTGAAGGTGCCGTCGTGCAGGGCGATGATCTCGCCGTCCCGGAGCTCGCGGAAGTCGATCTCGAACCCGCATCCGGTGAGCAGGCAAAGCTCAAGCGCGGGCAGCGTGTTCTCCGGCGCATGGATGAGCGCGCCCCGGTGGCCGTACAGCCGCATCGGCGTCACGCTTTTGGCCCCGGCCGGGGCCGGCGCGGAAGGCGATGCGTTGTCCGCCCGCGCGCCCGCGGCGAAAAAGGCCCCCATGCCCCCCAGCATGCCGCGGCGCGTCAGCCGCACTCCGCCTTCGCGCGCCCCGGCCCGTCCCACGTGTGTCGCTCTCATTTCCCTCTCCCCGCTTTGCTTTTGGCCACCCGCCCCGGAACATCGACGCCCCGCACGCTCACTGCAGCGCCGGGCGGACGATCTCGCCCAAGGCTTGCCGTTCAAACTCGCGGTCATGACCGAAATACGCCGCATTGGAGTCCATGAAGAGCGCCAGCCGGAGGGTTTCCTCTTCCGTAAGCTTCACGTCATGATGGCCTTTGGCCAGCATCGCGTAAAGCCGCGACGCGTGCGAGCCGAACTTCCCGGGCAGTGTGAAGGGTTCGACAAAGGAGTCGCGCTGCACGCCCAGTCCGGGCCACCCCGGCCCGCGGTACGACCGGGTGAAATACCAGACGTACGGCACCAGACTGATAAACGAAGTGTGGAACCGGTAGCGGTTTTTCGCGACCTCCCCTTTGCGCAAATCCGGCATGCCCTCCTTGCGTTCCGCGCCGTGGCACGAGACGCACCGGGCATCGAGCACAGGCTGCACCAGGCGCGGATAGTTGTACGGGTTCGACCCGTCGGGACCCGGACGCGGCACGGACGGCGCGCGCCGCATGGCGAGCGGTTTGGAGGCCGCCGTTTCGCGCGCCGCCGCTCCGGTGCGCGGCTCGTGGCAGCCGGCGCACATCAGCGTCTCGCCCGGCGCCGTGTACGTGAGGCTGCGCATGCCCTGGACCGCCGCGCCCTTCTCATTGACCGCATGGAAGAGGATCGGGATCCCGGCCGGCACCTCGAAGAACGCGCTGCCGTCCGCTTCGACCGGCACCGTGCCCAAAAACTGGCGCCCGGGCGTCTGGTCGCAGACCCCCAGCCGCGGCTTGCCCACGATCGGTTCGGTCTTGGGCAGAATCTGCCAGATCCGCAGCGCAGTGATCACCGTGCCCGCCGGGAACGGATAGCGCGAGTTGTAGACATTGACCAGACCGACGTTGGCCTTCGACGTCCGCTCCGCCTCCGGAATCGGCGCGGGCTTCGCGCCATCCGGCATGCGCGGGCGTCCCGTCTGCGTGCCGTGCGCCAGTACAGGCGGCCGCGGCCGCAGCGCGAGCGGGATCGGGCTGAGGCAGGAGATCTCCGGATGCGCATAAAGCGGGATCTTGTTGCCGAACGCGTCCAGCAGGGTGACCGCGTAGCGCCGTTTCGCGCAGTCGATCGCGCCGTACTGCGCGTTGGCGTCCCCGTCGTACACGCAGAGCATGTACCGCTCGCTCAGCGGCCAGGGCGACGCGTACGCCGCGGAACCTTTGGTCGTTTTCCAATCGTAAAACTCGGCCTCCGGCATGAGCTGGTCCGGCGTGAAGCGCCGGATCTGCGCCATGGCGCCGTCATCCGGAAGAGCGGGGTCGAACACGATCACCGAGCCGCGCGCCTCGGTGTGGTGCCCGCAGGCGATGGCAACGTATTTCTTCGAGCCGGGGATGGCGCGGATGTCCATCACCATATGCGGCGCGGTGCGTTCCGACAAATGGAAGTTGCCCTGCAACTCGCGCGCGTCGCGGCCGTCCGGATAGGTGATCCACGGGTGGTGCGCCTGATTGAAACCGCGGTCCACATAGTCCCAGCGCGTGTAGACGATCATTCCGTTGTGATCGACGCTCGGCTGCCACTCGTTGGTCTCGTGCACGCTGAGCGCCACAATGTCGCTGCCGTCCTCGAACATGCTGTGCAGCGTATAGGTCGGCACGAGGCGGCCGTGACACCGCCCGAACCCGCCGCGCCGTTCGGAGATGAAGGCGATGCGGCCGTTGGGCAGCCAGCAGGGATCGAAATCGTTCACGTTGCCGTCGGTGAGCTGAACCAGCCCCGACCCGTCCGCGTTGCAGCGGAAAAGATGGAAGGTCGTCTGTTCGTTCCACACGCGGATCTGCGGTTCGCCGTCCGTGTACGCGAAGAGGATCTGCCGCCCGTCATAGGAGAGGTCCGGCGAGAGATACCCGCCGTTGCCCAGCTTCCGCCCCTTGCGCGCGCCCGACTCGATCACCGATTCGGCGAGCAGGTTCCGCGCCCGCGGCCGCTCCGACCATGGCGCCTCCAGGACATAGAGCCCGTTGCCCCGCGTCATCCCGTGCAGCGTGGCGTGGAACCCGAAGTACTGGTCGCACATGTGGACGCCTGATTTGAACTCGTCCGGCGGCAGCGCCTCACGCGTGATGAAGAGAATGCGGCCGATGCCTTTGAGCAGCGGGTTGGCGAAAGCGATGGTTTTGCGCAGGGCGGCCACCCGGCCGAAACAATCCGCCCGCGCCGGGACGTCCGCCAGCGCCAACCCCCGGGCCTCGGCCTCCAAGTCCGCCAGACGCCCGCCCGCCGCGGCCAGTTCCGCCTGCGGCGCCAGATCCTCGTACAGGGCGCGCGTGCGGCGCAGCACCACATCCAGCGGGTCGCGGTCGGCCGGCAGGATCGCCGCCTGTCGGTGGAACGCCTGGGCTAGACGCGCGTCCGCATCGGCCGCACCGGGGAACGCCATCGGCTTTGACGTGATCTCGCGCGCCAGCAGCCGGTACTCCCGCGCCGCCTCCTCACCGTGGCGCGTCGCCACCGTTTGGAGCCAGTCCGGCGTGACGGCCGGCGGCGGCCGGTCCGGAGGGTTCGCCGCCCCCGCCCATACGGCTCCCGCAAGCCCCCACACCCAAGCCCATATCCCTTTTCTGTTCATTCCTGTTACCCCCCCGTTCCCTCATCCGGATTTTCCGCGAGCCTGAAAACCCGCCGCATCACCTCAACGAAAGGATCGTACCTTTTCTGGGCATGATCCACTTCTCATAGAGATACACCCCGATCTGTTGCCGCTCCCCGTCCGCCAGAGCGCGATCATACACCAGCACCTCTGAGATCCGACCGATCAGACCCAATCCGTTCGGACTCCCGTTCAGCCGATATCCCAGACTGACCCGCTTGAGCAGATTCGTCCTTGGCCCCGCGAAAGCCGCGCTCCCGTGCGGAAGACCATCCCGGCACAGACGCAGTTCCGCATCATCCATCCACATACCGTACACCGCCGGCGCAAGCGAGGCCGCACCCGCGCTGTTTACAAGCGCGTACTGATACGAATCCTCTTTGAAATAAATACCCCGGTAATCATTGCGCAGGCTACTGAGGATCACCACCGTTCCCGGCGACCAGTCCCCGCCCCCGAAAAGATCGTTGCCGTCATACGTGAGGCCGTCGGCTTTCGCCACCGCAAAGACCGTGTGGTTACTGTAACAGACAAACGCCTCCGCCGTACACAGGACATTGGAACCGTTGAAAGCCACATACGGATGTCGCAGCGCATCCGCCGGATGATAGGTCGGCTGGCGTTCGGGAGTCTCCTGCACTACCGGAAACCCTTCACCCGTCAAATCATACCCGTTTGAAACCCGTCTCGTGTTTCTCATGACCTTGCTCCTCAAAACCCAACGGTTTTTTGACGCGTACTGCCTCCGGAGTCAACCATCGCCATCATTGAACCAGAATCGCGTTACTCCGTCGACCTCCCCGCATGACAAAAATCTGTGCCGGAAAAAGTTGATTTTTTGACAACCGGCCTTGTCCCGTTCCCCGAAACCGTGTATCCTTCAAGATAAATTGGAGGGGGCGATGGGATGCGGCGCGAGACGGTGAAAAATCTGGCCATGCCCCACCTCTTGTCGATTCGCGACAAGATGACAGAGACCTACGGCCTCGCGGTGCTGGACACGAAACGGCTGAAGAATCTTGTGCTCTACAGCATCCGCGGACCGGGCTACACCTGTTTCAGCTTCCGCGACGGGACACGTACGCCGCTGCACACCTCGGCACCCGGCAAAGCGCTGGTGGCCCACCTTCCCGCGAAGCGGCGCGCCGCCCTGCTTGACCGCCTCTCGTACCCGAAACTGACCCCCAACACGATCACCGACCGCAGGACTTTTGAGAAGCGGCTGGCGCGCGTCCGCCGCGCGGGGTACGCCACCGACATCGCGGAGGAACTGATCTGCTGCCATTGCGGCGGAGTGGCCATCCGCGATCCGCAGGGGCATCCGCTCGCCGCCCTCTGGGTCTCCGGACCCGACAAACGCCTTCAGAAAAAAGCCCTGGCCGCCTGCATCCGCCACCTGCAGCGCGCCGCCGCCCGGATCGAGGCCGCCCTCGCCAGCCATCTGGCGGCGGCGCGGCAACCGGCCGGAGGCATCTCTCCCTGCGTCGCGTCCGCCCTCAGCGCGTTAACGGCCTGTTCGGCCCGCAAGCCCGATTACGCCGGGCTCGCCAAGGCCAGCCGCGTCAGCTACTCGACCCTGCGCAGCCGTTTCCGCGCCGAAACCGGCATGACGCTCGGAGAGGTTCACCAGCGCGCGCGACTGGATGCCGTCCGGCGTCTGCTCACCGAAACCCGTCTTCCCATCACCGAAATCGCCGCGCGCGCCGGTTTCTGCGATCAGAAGCACCTCTCCGCCCTGTTTAAGCGCAAGACCGGCGTCTCTCCCCTCGCGTTCCGGAAAAAAGGGGACCCGCGGAACGGCTGACCCCTCCCCTGATCAGCTCAGGGCTCGCGTCAGGGCCGCACGCGGCGGGTGGCGGTCGCCTCGCAGGGATCTTCCGGCCAGTAGTGTTTGGGGTAGCGGCCGCGGAGATCTTTGCGCACCAGCGCGTAACCGGTGCTCCAGAAACTTTCGAGGTCGCGCGTGACCTGCACCGGGCGCTGGGCCGGCGAGAGCAGACTCATCACCACCGGCACGCGGCCCGCCGCCACCCGCGGGGTTTGCGTCATGCCGAAGACCTCTTGGATGCGGACATGCAGATAGGGCGTGTCCCCCTCATAGCGGATCGGTACGGACGAGCCGCTCGGGACCCGGATGTGCGTGGGCGCGAGTTCGTCCAGCCGCCGTCGCGGCACACCGCGCGCGTCAAGGGTTGCCAGAAGGATCGACATCAGGTCGAGCGCCTGCACCCGGCTCCACCGCATGATCCCTTCGACATGCGGCCCCAGCCACGCGTCCAGATCCGCGGCCAGCGCCTCTTCGGAGAGGTCGGGCCACCCCAACTCCGGCATGGCCTGGCGCAGAAACGCCACGCGGGACTGCAGGGCGCGGGCATTCTTGGTCCACGGTAACTGATCGATCCCCTTCTGCCGGATCCCCTCGTACAGGGCCGCGCGCAGCGCGGCCGGATCCGGCGCGGCCTGTCCGCCCTCGCGGAGGGTGATGGCACCCAGCCCGATCCTGCGGACCGCCTGTACGGCTTCGGCGCGCGCATCCCAATAGGTCTCGGTCCGTTCCTCAAACTCTCCGCCGAACGCCTCCTCCACCTCCTCGACCGTGAGCGGCGCGGCCAGACGGATCCGGGCCTCTGCGGCGCCGTCCTGAAGTTCCGCCGCCACCAGCCATTCGGTCTGCGCCAACGGTTCGGACGTTCCCAGAACCGCTCCGCGCCCGCCGCGCAGCAGATAGCGGCCCGCGGCGTCGCGGCGCCGCGCGATGCGGTCGGGATACGCCCAGGCGAGCAGTCTCCCCGCCGGAAGCTCCCGCGCGTCGCGCGCGGGATAGGCCTGACCCCACTGACGCGCCAGCTCGCGCACCCGGAGGGCGAAGCGGTCGCGCGCCCCCCCTTCACGGCCGAGACGGTCCAGCAACACGCGCACATCGGTTTCCCGGCGCAGCGCGGATTCGGCCGGCGCCTCGGAAAGGACGGCAGCCACGAGGCAGGCCTGACGGGCGCACCTTTCGCGTGCCGCCTCCAGAATCATATGGGCGAGACGGGGATGAACCGGGTGCCGCGCCATCTCGCGTCCGCGGGCCGTGATGGCGGGCCAGGCGCGACCGGACCCGGCCGGGTCCGGCGCGGGAGCGTTCAGCGCGCCCAGCTCATGCAGCAGCCCCACGGCCTGACGCCACCCCGCATCCGGCGGCGGCGTGAGCCACGGCAGACCGTCCGGCGCGGCGGAGCCCCAATCCGCGGCCTGCAACACCGTGGGGGCGAGATCGGCCTCCAGGATCTCCGGCAGCGCTTCGGCGGAGATCTGGCGGTCGGCCGCCTCATCCCACAGCCGGTAACAGACTCCGGGCTCCAGACGGCCCGCGCGGCCGCGCCGCTGGTCGGCGCGGTCGCGGGTGACGCGCAAGGTCTCGAGCCGGGTCATGCCGTGGCGCGGCGAGAAGCGCGGCACGCGCATCCACCCCGAATCGATCACCACGCGGATTCCCTCGATGGTCAGCGAGGTTTCCGCGATCGAGGTGGCCAGCACCACCTTGCGGCGGCCGGGCGGAGCCGGTGCGACGGCCGCATCCTGCTCGCCAGGCGGCAACGCGCCGTACAACGGGTGCAGGGAGACCTCCGGCGGCAGTTCCGCCTCCCGCAATCGTTCAAGGGTGCGGCGGATCTCGCCCTCGCCGGGCAGAAAAACCAGAATGCTGCCGGGCTCCTCACGCAACGCCCGGCACACCGCTTCCGCCGCCCGGCTCGGCAATGGCGCCGCGGACACATGGCCCAGCAGCCGGGTTTCCACCGGATAACAGCGCGCGTCGGCCTGATGGATGTCCGCGTCGCCGAGATGCGCCGCCACCGGACCCGGGCGGATCGTGGCGGACATCACCGCCAGCCGCAGGTCCGGGCGCAGCGCGCGGCGCGCGTCGAGCGCCAGGGCAAGGCCCATATCCGCCGCCAGACTCCGCTCATGGAACTCGTCGAACAGGATGAGCCCGGTATCGGCGAGTTCCGGGTCGTCCAGCAGGCGGCGGGTCAGCAACCCCTCGGTCAGGATCTCGATGCGGGTCTGCGGCCCGATCCTGCGTTCCAGGCGGATATGGTAGCCGATCGTGCCGCCGACCGCTCCGCCGCGCTGGCGGGCCATGTAGGCGGCCGCGGCCCGGGCCGCCAGGCGGCGCGGCTCGAGCAGCAGGATTTTGCGGCCCGCAAGCCAGGGGGCGTCCAGCAGAAAAGGGGCGACGCGCGTCGTTTTGCCGGACCCGGGGGGCGCCTGAAGCACCACCGTGCGGTTCGAGGCCAGCGAGGCGGCCAAAGCAGGCAGAACGCGGTCAACCGGAAACACCCTCACTCCTCCGCCGGCAGCGCGCCATGCTGTTTGACATCCCGCAGCAGGATGGTCTGGGTGATGCCCGGCGCCGTCTCCAAGCGGATTCCCTCGGCGTCGATGAACTCCAGCACGCCCCGGTAATGCGAGCGGGAGGTGCGGACCTCGTAATTGGGCGTGAACTGCCGCGGCAATGCGAGCGCCGCGGCGGCCTGCTCCCCTCGCTTCACGATTACCGTCCGGCGCTGGGTCGCATATCCTTTACGGCACACCTCAACCTGATGCTCGCCCTCAGGCAGATCCCGCAACACCAGCGGCTCCGACGCGCCGGACGCATCCGTGCCGCGCGGGCGGGTGATGCCGACTTTTTTGCCGTCGAGCAGCACGGTCGCGATCGCGGGCGCGGTGCGGACCGCCAGACTGCCGGTAACGGATTCCAGCCTGAAACGCTCGGTGACCGCGTCCCCGCCCTCCAGCATGATCTTGCGAATCAGGGTCTCGTGTCCGCTTTTTTCCACGAGCAACGTGTATACCCCGGGTTTCGGATCGGGCAGCGCGCAGGGGGTCTCGCCCAGATCGGCGCCGTTGACGGTGACACGCGCCTGGGGGGGATCGGATTCCACGCGCAAAGAACAAGGCAACGGCTTCTCGCCGTGCGGCGCGCCATCCCTCTTCACCGGCGGCACGGAGGGTTCTGAACGGACCTCCGCCTCATCCGGCGCCGGCCCGGAAGAAGACGGCTCGGACACCGTTTCCGCATGCGGCTCCGCTGTCGCCGTTCCGGGTGCGGCAGGCGGGGCGGACCGCTCCGGATCCGCGGCCGGTGCAGGCGGGGCGGACTGGGGTTGCGTTACCGCGCCGGACTCCGCGACCGGCAGCGCGATCCTTTCGCCCGCGCCGTCGTCCGGACGCGACCGGTACAGCAGCACCGCACCGGCAAGGAGCGCCAGCAAACCGCCCAGCGCAAGGGGTGCGCGCACGGAACGCCGACGCCAGGCAAACGGATCGGGCATCCCCCTGCCTTCCGCCCCGAACGGGGGGGACGCCGCGCCCGCGGCAACGTCCTGATCCGGCAGGTCGGACAACGAAACGGTGGGCACCTCTTCCCGCCGGATGCGGATCGTCGTCTCGCCGACCGTGACCGCATCGTCCGGCCCCAAGGCCGACTCGTGGATCGCCTGACCGTTGACCAGCGTCTGGTTGGCGCTGTTCAGATCCACCACCCACAACACCGTTCCGCGCCATTCGAATCGGCAGTGGCGCCGGGAAAGCGAGAGGTCGAGAAGGGCGAGATCACAGCGGCTCGCCCGGCCCAACAGCAACCCTTCCGGCGGCACGGGGAACCGGCGACCCGCCAACGGCCCGCCCTCCACGATCAGATTCAGGGTTTCCGCACTCATCTTCCGTATCCGCTCTTTCCGTGTCGCCACAGCACGTCTTGTCCGACAGAACCTTATTATCCGGATCTTCGGGCCGCCTGTCACGCCCGAAAGCGAACTGCGCGGCAAGAACCATCCCCGCTTGATGAGGCAGTCGAATTATGAAATCATGAGAATTGTTTTCCCTCGATTGCCTGACGGCCCCGCAAGGCGGAACGCTTCCGCATGCGGGTCGGAGACCAATCCGTATGATGATCGCACACCTGTTGTCCCGTGTCCGGGGAGGCGCCGCACTCCCCGTCATGCTGCTGCTCGGGGCGACCGCCGTCTCACCGAACGCCTTACGCGCCGAACAGGGTCCGGCGACGGCTGCGGCGGCCCATGCCCTACCGTCGGCAACGGATGCGCATCTGCGCGAGAGCCTCGCGGACGTCCGGGCGCGCCTCGCCCGCCATGCCGGATTCGGGAATCCGACCAATCCTCCGCCGGGCGCCACAGCAACGGAAGGGATCGAATACCGCTCGCTGTTGCAGCGGCTCGCGCAAACGTATCAGGCGCATCTGGACGATCTGGCCGCCTATGAGGCGGTGCGCCGACGGATCGAGGACTTCGACCGCGAGGTTCAGAGCTGGCCCGGTTTTCCGGAGCCGCCCCCCTTCTCCGTGCTGTTCGCGGACGAGATACGGGAGACGGCCCAGACCGCCGAGAAGAAAATCCGCGCGCTGGAAACCGCAGCGTCTTTCATCCGTCGTTTCGCCTCAGACATGACAATCGGCCTGGAGGCAAGCGAAGGGAAAATCCGTAAACTGAATGAGCAGCTCGAAGTCGCGGCTGAGTCAGCGCAACGGGTCCGGCTCCTCTGGCTGCGGGATCTGGAACAGGCGCGCCGGCAGGCAGCGGCGGCATCCATCACCTCTCTGGACACGAAAAGCAAGATCCGAGATCTGGAACGGGAGGAACACCGGCGGCGACTGACGTTCGCCCGCAGACAGTCGGATCTGATCGGCCTGGATGTCGTTTTTCCGCAACGCGACCTCGACCGCGTTCTCGGGCAGCTCAACCTCCTGCGTACCCGCCTGAAAGAGGAGGAACTCGACGCCTACGCCCGGCTCGCCGCGAGCCAGGCCGAACTCGCCTCGGCCCGCACCAACCTGCAGCAGGCGCTGGCCTCCGATTCCGCACTGTCCCCAGACGATATCCGGACATTGCGCGAGATCGTGGACACCCGTCATCTTCAGGTCGAGGCCCACACCGAGCATGTCGCGTGCCTGCGCCAACTCCTGCGCGGCACGGACACCGAGGCCCGGCTCTGGCAGTTGCGTTTTTCGGTTTTCCAGCGGCATGACCCTGCCGAAATCGCGACCGCCTCGCAGAATCTGGACGCGCTGCACGAGCTGATCCGGTCCGCCAAACCGTATTACACCCAGCAGATCGAGTTGCTCGCGGGACAAATCGAGGAACAGCAAAAAAACGGCGGCCGCGACCCGGTCGCGCACGCCGATCCCGTCCTGGCGCGCCAGCGTGCGGCGGCGCGGACCGAACAGATGAATGCCTACCGCCGTGTTCTCGATGACCTCGACAAACGCGAGCGCATGATCCTCGGCTGGCGCGAGACCTTCCAAACCCGTCAGAAAACGATTCCGCTGCGCAAACGGGTACGCGGGGTTCTCGCGGCCCTCCGCGGCGCGGGCTCGCGGGTATGGGGTTTCGAGCTGTTCGTCGTGCAGGACACGATCCGGATCGACGGGCAGACGGTCACCGGGCAGCGCGGCATCACGGTCGGCAAGCTCCTGACGGCCTTGCTGATGCTGGTGGCGGGGCTGGCCCTTTCCAAACGGGTCGCGCGCCGGCTGGAGCGGCTCGCGATCGAACGCCTGAAAATCGGGCCCAACCAGGCCAACCTGATCCGGCGCTGGTCGCATGTGATCTTCGTGGCCGTACTGCTCGTCTTCTGCCTGGTTTCGGTGAAGATCCCCCTCACCGTCTTCGCGTTCGCGGGCGGCGCGCTGGCCATCGGCGTCGGATTCGGCACGCAGAACCTGCTGAAAAACTTCATCAGCGGCATCATCATCCTGTTCGAACGCCCCTTCCGTGTCGGCGACGTGCTGGATGTCGCGGGACAGCGCGGCAAAGTCACCGCCATCGGCATCCGTTCCAGCGTCATCCAACTGTTCGACCATACCGAAACGCTGATCCCCAACAGCGCGCTGCTGGAAAACAACCTGACCAATTGGACCTACTCCAACGGCGCGGTGCGGTTCACCGTCGCGGTGGGTGTGGCGTACGGCTCGGACACGCGCCGCGTGGCCCAACTGCTGGCCGACGCCGCGGAACGGCATGGCCATGTGCAGAAAGAGCCCAAACCGGTGGTGCTGTTCGCCAACTTCGGCGACAACGCCCTCGCCTTCGAACTGCTCTATTGGGTGGATGTGCTGAAACACAACGCCAACAAGGTCGCCAGCGATCTCCGCCATATGATCGCGGGAGCCTTTGCCGAGAACGGGGTTGTGATGGCGTTTCCGCAACGCGACATCCATGTGGATACGGCCCGGCCGCTGCAGATCCGCCTGTTGCCCCAGCAGGACGTGCCTCCGCCCGCAGAGTGAGGCAAAAGGGGACGCTGGACCGTAACCCGCATGAGTAGGCTGGAGCGGAACCGCCGTTTTTGGTTTACTGGTCCTGTTTCGGTTGCGCCCGCCGGGTAGAGCGGACCCCGGAAACCGCCGCCGACGCCTCGGGAAGGCGTCCCCCCTTCACGGGATCGACGAGGAGTGCCCATGAATTGCGCCATGTTTCTGTTTGCCCTGTTCCTGTTTTTCCCTCACGCGTCAGGCGCCGGAACCCCGCCGGAGGCGTTCTTACTTGACCGGAAGAACGTGATGACCGCGGCCGCCGCGGTCACCGCCGACCGGTTCCCGAACGCCGACCGCGTGCTGGTGGACAACCGCGTGCTCGAACGGTACGAACGCGACGGCACCTCGGTGGTCTGGGATGACGAGTACAGCAAGATCCTGACGGAAAAGGGACGGCGCGAGGCCTCTTCGGTCCGCATCCCGTTCAACGCGCATTACGGCACCTCGCTGGTGCATCGCGCCGAGATCATCAAACCGGACGGCCGGATTATCGCGCTCGACATCGCGTCGTACGCGCGCGTGATGGTCGAATCCGAACAGATGGGCGCCAACATTTACGATCCGAACAACAAGACCCTCAGCCTCTCGCTACCGGGCCTCGAACCCGGCGACGTGTGCCATCTGATCACCTGCCGCATAACCTTCAAGGCACGCATGCCCGACACCTGGTCCGATTACGCGGTGTTCGAGTACGACTCGCCGATCGTCCGGCTGGAGTACGCCATCTCCGCCCCGCCGGACCTGCCCTTCCGCCACGCGCTGCTGCGCGCCCCGGTGCCGGGCACGGTCGCGAAAACCGAGCGCCGCGAAGCCGACGGCCGGACCCTTCATCTCTGGACCGTGACGGACGTGCCGCAGATGTATCCCGAACCGGACATGCCGCCCCCGCACACCCAGGTGCAGCGGCTGCTGTTGAGCACGATCCCGGATTGGCGGACCGTTTCGCGCTGGTATTGGGAGTTGTGCGCGCCGGCCCTCGCCGCGACCAACGCGGCCATGCGAACCCGGGTCGACGCTTTGATTGCGGGCGCAAACACGCGCGAAGAGCGCGTCCGCCGGATCTTCAAATTCGTGTCGCAGGAGATCCGGTACATGGGCATCACGGCTGAGGACACCGCCCCCGGTTATGAGCCGCATGCCGTCAGCCTGACCTTCGATAACCGCTACGGCGTCTGCCGCGACAAAGCCGCTTTGCTCGTCGCCCTGCTGCGCATGGCCGGGATCGCCGCCTATCCCGTGCTGATCCACGCGGGCGCCAAGATGGACCCCGACGTGCCGGTGCCGTTCTTCAACCATGCCGTCACCGCCGTGGATAGCCCGGGCGGCGGCTACCTGCTGATGGACCCCACGGACGAGAACACCCGTGACCTCTTTCCGGCCTACCTCTGCAACCGCAGCTATCTGGTGGCGCGGCCCGAGGGCGAAACCCTGCGGGTCTCGGATGTGTACCCCGCGGAGAAGAATCTGACCCGCATCGAGACGGAAGGCACGCTGGACCGCAACGGCTCGCTACTGCTGAAGACGCGCATCCGGTTTGAGGGCATCAATGACAACGCCTACCGCGGCCACCTCGTCCGGCAGAAGCCGGAACAGCGCCGCAACTTTTTCGAGGCGGCCCTCAAGAACCGGCTTCCCGGCGCCGAGGTGATCGAGTGTGTGATCGCCCCGGAGGATTTGCGCGACACGGAAACCCCGCTCGCGGTGACCCTGACCAGCCGCGTCCCGGAGTTTCCCGTGCGCGGCGAGGGGCTGGACCTGCTCGCCCTGCCCTGGCTCGGCACCGGACTGGGCTATGCGAATTTCGTCATCGGCCAGACCGGGCTGGACAAGCGCCGGTATCCGCTGGAAACCGGCATCACCTGCGGCACGGAGGAACGGGTCTCGCTGCATGCCGCCGCAGGTCTGGGTGCGCCCCACACCCTGCCCGCCGAGGTGCGTATCGACCGCGCGGGGGTTTTCTTCGCCATGCGCCAGTCCGTCAGCAACACCGTGCTTTCGGGGTCGCTCACCTATCACCTGAAAACGCCGGAGTTCTCCCCGTCCGATTATCTCGAGCTGAAACGCATCCTCAGGGAAATCGAATTCGCGGGACGGAAACGGCCGCTGTTCGAGGCGGGTGACCCGAACCCGCCTGACCAGGAGACGCTCCACGACATCACCGAAACGCGCCTGGTTTCGCCCCACGCCTGGACCACCATCCACACCTGGTCCCGACGGGTTCTCACCTACGCGGGCAAGAAGAACAATTCGGAGTTGAAAATCCCCTTCAATCCCGTCTGGCAACAAGTCGACCTGCTTGCCGCCACGGTCTCCAACGCCAACGGGACCGTGCACACCGTGACGTCCAAGGAGATGAACCGGATGGACGCCGCCTGGACCGGATCAGCCCCGCGGTATCCCGCAGGCAAGCTGCTCGTGGTGAATCTGCCGGGGGTGGAAACCGGCAGCGTGATCACCGTGACCACCCGTTTCACGCAGACCAACGCCCCGTTTTACTGCCACACGCACACCTTCGGCGGGACGGCCCCGGTTGCGGAGGCGGTCTACCGGCTCATCTATCCCGACACGCTCAACCCCGCCATCCGGCTGGTCCATCCCGGTTCCGTCACCGCCGGTTCGGAAACCCGGGACGGCCTGATCACCCGCACCTGGCACGCCCCGCGGCAGCCGGTCACCCGTACGGAAGAGATGCTCCCGCCCTGGCACTTCTTCCGTCCCACCCTCTTCGTCTCCTTCGGCGACTGGCCCGGGTACGCGCGGTTGCTGCGCCGCGCCGCGGAGACGGCCGCCGACACGGATCGCGCGGCGCGCCGCCGCGCGAAAGAGCTGGTCCGGGGCCTCCGCGATCCGCGCGAGCGCCTGCTCGCGGTCCGCGACGAGGTGTTGCGCACCATCCGGCCCGCAGGCCCCGCGTTTCTCGACCTGCCGCCGGATTGCCTCTCCCCGCCCGACCGCACGCTCGCCGACCAATACGGACATCCCGCAGACCGCGCCTTGCTGCTGCGGTCCATGCTGCGCGCCGCTGGGTTCGACGCGGAACTGCTCTTCGCGGGCCAGGACACGACGCGCTATCCGGCCTTTTCGCAGCCGATGCGGGAGATTCCCCAAATCGGGTTTTACAGCCATCCGCTGGTGGCGGTGAGGCTCCGGGACGGGATCTGCTATCTCAACGAGGGGGATCAGTACAGCGAACCCGGCAGTTCGGGGCTCGAGGGCGCGCCCGCGCTCACGCTCAGGGGACGCCCCGTGACGATCGAACTCGACGAATCGTTACGCAACCGCTCGCACCATGCGTGGACGATCGATCTCGACGCCTCCGGTTCCGCGCGGATCACGGTCAGCAACCGGTTTTTCGGAACCCAGGCCGGCACCTTCCGCAAACAGTACCGCGAGATGCTGCCGGAAGAGCGGCGGCGGCATCACCTCGAACTCGTCAGCGCGATCGCCCATGCGGCGGAACCCGCCTCCGCGCTGATCACCGAAACCGAAGGCTACCCCTGTGTGCGAACCCATACGGTCACCGCCGCGCGGTACGCCACACGGGAAGGCCGCACGCTGACGCTCCTCATCCCCGAGGTGGCGGGAATCCTCTTCCCCCTGCGCGCCGACTCGCGCGTGAACCCGCTGTTTCTCGGAATGCGCGACACATCGGACCTGACCTGCGAAATCCTTCTGCCGCCGGGGTACACGCGTCTGCCCGTGCTTCCCGAATCCAAGCACTGGACCCTGCCGAACGGACTCGGCACGCTGGACTACAGCGTGAAGCGCATGACCCGCGCCGACGGGCGCGTGCAGATCACGATCACGCGCGCGCTGGCGCGCCGGAGCGCGGAACTCCCCGCGGAGCTCTATCCGGCGCTGCTGGAGTACAACCGGCGCCTCGCGCACCCCGCAACGCGTACTCTGGTGGCCGAACGGCCCGCCGCCCTTCAACCCGCACCCTAACGGACGATCTACCGCTATGCAACACCCGCTCACGCTCTCCGTTTCCGCAGGCCGGCCCCTGACCGGCGAACCGGTCCTTCCCGGCGACAAATCCCTCTCGCACCGCGCCGCGCTCTTCGCGGCCCTGGCCGAAGGGGTCAGCGTGGTGGACCGGTTCCTCGTCTCCGGCGTCACGCGCGCGATGCTCGACGCCCTCACCGCCCTGGGCGTGGCGTGGCGTCTGGAGGGGAACCGGCTGACCGTTTCCGGCAAAGGGCTCCGCGGCTTCGCGCCGCCAACCCGCCCGCTCTGCTGCGGCAACTCGGCCACCACGATCCGCATGCTGGCCGGCGCGCTCGCGGCTGCGGGCACGCCCTGTGTGCTCGACGGTTCGGCGGGGTTGCGCAAACGGCCGATGGACCGCATCACGGAACCGCTCCGCGCCATGGGCGTTCCCGTCTCGACCCCCCCCAACAACTGCGCGCCCATCACCCTCGCCGCGCGCGGCCCCGACGTGCCGCTCCGCGCCCGATCGTACGTCCTGCCCGTGGCGAGCGCGCAGGTCAAGTCCTGTCTGATTCTGGCGGCCCTCGCCGCGGATGGCGAAACGGTTCTCCGCGAACCCGGACCTTCCCGCGACCACACGGAACGCCTGCTCGCCTCCATGGGCGCGGGCATCCGCGTTTGCGGCCCGGAGGTGCGGATCGAACCCCTCGCGCGGCCCCTGACCCCGCTCGCCCTCACCCTGCCGGGCGACCTCTCCTCCGCCGCGTTCCTGCTGGTCGCGGCCGCCCTGATCCCCGGGTCGACCGTCCTGCTCCGCAACGTGGGCCTCAACCCCACGCGTACCGGCATTCTGGATGCGCTGCGCGAGATGGGCGCCGACCTGACCGTGGAGAACCCGCGGACCGCGGCCGGCGAACCGGTGGGCGATCTGCGCCTGACCGCCGCACCGCTTCAAGCCGTGCGGGTGGAGGGCGAGCGTGTGGTGCGGATGATCGACGAATTCCCGGTCTTCGCGGTCGCCGCCTGTTTCGCGCGCGGTGTCACCGAAGTGCGGGAAGCCGAAGAGTTGCGGTACAAAGAGACGGACCGGATCGCGGTGCTGTGCGCGGAGCTGCGCGCGCTCGGCGCGCGGGTCGAGGAACGCCGCGACGGGTTCACGATCCATGGCGGATCCCTGCGGGGCGGCGCCTGCGAGGCCCACGGCGATCACCGTCTGGCCATGTCCCTGGCGCTGGCGGGCTTCGCCGCGCCCGAACCGGTGTCCGTGCGCCGCGCCGAGATTCTGAACGAATCGTTCCCGGATTTCGTGCCGCAGCTCCGCGGCCTGGGAGCCACGGTGACGGAAACGCGCGGCTGACCGGCCCGCGGCATGCGCTCCGTCCGCCGCTTCCGGCCGGTTACCCGCCGAACTTCGCCATCAGCGCGCGGGACAACGCCACCGGCGAGCTTTCCTGAAACCCTTCGCGCAGCACCGGCAGCAGGTCGCCCCACAACCCCGCGTACGGCTCGGTGAGCGTCTGCCGGGCATGTTGCGGTTCGGCGATGCGGCGCTGCCGGGCGAAGGCCCGCGCCAGCAGCACCATGGACGACTCCAGGGGCTCCCGCGCCGCATCGAACGCCAGTTGCCTCATCAGCCGCCGGGCCTGGCGGAAAGCCTGCTTCGCCTGTTCGCGCAACTCCAGAATCCGGGCCTGCCCGTCATCCGGCGTCAGTTTGGGCCGGGAGAGTCCCTGCCCACGCTGGTAGAGCGTGCGCGCGCCGGGTTGCGGCACCCGCACCCACCCTTTGTCCACGAGCCGTCGCAGGACGTCGCAGGTACCGGGAGCCACCACCTCGAGAACCGGTCCTGTCGCCGCACGCGCGAACCAGTCGGCGGCCAGCCGGTCGGCAACCAGACTGGCCACGCGAAGCGACCCTTCGGCCGCCAGCAGGAAAACCGCCCCCCCCTCCTCCGTGTGCCACACGTCGCAAGCCACCAGTTTTTCGCCCAGCCGTTCCGCGAGCGCGGCCGCAAACCCCAATTCCGGATCAAGCGCGCGCAACGCCTCGAAGGACGGGTGCGCCACAGGCACCCGCGCCGCCGCCTCCGCCACAGGCAGTAACGCCGCCAGACGCTGCGTCAGGGAGACGCGCGCACCCTCGGCCGCACCGCCGCCGGCACGTTCCCGCGTCAACTGCTCCAGCAAACGCGACTCGATGCTGTCGGCCGCCACCAGGTTCAGAACCGTGACGCTGCGCACCTGATGCGGATGGCACACGCGCGCGATCCGTTGTTCGAACCGCGCCACAGTCCACGGCACATCACATTGGACCACCACACTCGCCTGCGACAGGCTCCCCTCCGGACAACCCGCATCCGTGGCCAGAAAGACACGGCAGGCAGGCTCGTTGCGGAAGCGCCGGATTTCGCGTTTCCGCTGGCCCTGGGGCACGGACCCGACATGCCACGCATAGCCCCACCCCTGCCGCTCGCACAACGCGCGCACCGGTTGCAACATGCGCTCCCACTCGGAACAGACCAAAACCTTGACCCCGGGCGTGGCCAGGACACTCTCCATGGCGTTACCCAGCTCCTCCAGTTTGGGGCAGACACGGCACGCCTCGTCCGTAATGTACGGCGTATCGCAAAGCATGCGCATCCTGGCGATTTCACGCTGCAGCCGATCCGTCTCCGAACGGGTCAGCGCGCGCCGTAGCGACAGGGCGGCCAGAAGCGCGGCCTGGGCTTCATGCGCCGCATACCGGTCGCGCTGTTCCGGCGCCATCGGCACACACACGACCCGTTCCGTGCGGTCGGGGAGCTCGGTCTCCACCTCTGCGCGGCGGCGCTGCAGGACGTACGGCCGGATGCGCTCCCGTAACCGGTGCAGATTCTGGTGACCCGCCGGACGCCCGTCCTCATCCAGCGTGTAAAACTCGCGGTTGAACCGGAAGAGCGGCCCGAGCACTTCCGGGTCGATAAGCGACATCAGCGTGTAGAGTTCGTCGAGACGCTGTTCCAGCGGCGCGCCGGTCAGCACGAAAAGGTACCGGCTCTCCATTTGCTTCAGGGTCCGCGCCGTCCGCGTGTTCCAATTCCGGATGCGCTGCGCCTCATCGAGAATCACGCACTCCGGCCGCAGCAGATCCAGAAGGAGACGGTCGTCGCGCAACACCTGCTCATAGCTGACCAGCGTGAACGCGGCTTTTCGCTCATAGGCGCGCCGCCGCGCCGCACGGTCCCCGGCGACCGCCTCGCACGGAAGCGCCGTGTACCGCCGGATATGTCCCTCCCATTCCCGCCGGTGGGCGTCCGGCACGACCGCCACCGCATGGCGCACCTCACCCAGCCGGTACAACAGCGCCACGGCCGCGACCGCCTGAACCGCCTTTCCCAACCCCATCTCATCCGCCAGCAGGGCGCGGCCCGTGAAGGCCAGGTGCAGCATGCCCTCACGCTGATACGGCAAGAGCGGTTCGAGGGTCTCTTGCGGCGGGTACTGTCCGGAACGCACCGCATGCTCGTAGGCCCGGCGCAGCCGGATGCGGTCCGCCTGCCGCGCCTGGCGTGCCATCCAGGGCGCGACATCCTGCGAAACGCGCACCGCGTCCGGACCGGCCCGTCCGCATGCGGCCAGAATCTCTGCCGGCGCGAACTCGGGCAGCGCCAGGCCGGTGATGTCGAAATACGGGCGCAGGGCGGCCGGCAGCCGGTTCAGGTTCCGTTCGATCAGCAGACGCCCCGTGACCCGGTCCGGCACCAGATCGATGCGGCCGGACAGGGGTTCGCCGCACGCGAGTTCGCGCAATACCCCCTCCAGATGCTTGCAGGTTCCGAGGCCGTTGACGCGGAAATCCAGGCAGGTGCAGGAGCCGATCCGCGGCGACACCTCCCGCACCTCGACCTGATAGGTCTGACCGCTGCCCCGGGACGTGACGCTGAAATTCGAGAACACGGGATGGGCCGGCGTGCGATTGCGGATGGTCATCGGCTCGCTGGCGGCACGCAGTTTCCGGCGGTTGACCTCATCCTGGTCCGTGGTGCGCCAGTCTCCGGCCGGAGGCACGCGCAGAGGCGTTTCCGCATCCTGACCCGCTTCGCGCATTCGCGCCCCCTTTCCGCGGTCCGGCCGTCAGGCGAACACAGCGGCCAGACTCGCCATCCAGTCCTCTTCGCTCTCGGCCTGCGCGTTCGGCACCACCAGCGACAGCGTGAGACGCGACGGCTCAAAGACCTCTTCCGCAACACGTTGCACGTCGCCTGCGGTAACCGCCTCGATCCCTGCAAGCGTTTCCTGCGGGCAGACGACCCGGCCATAATTCAGCAGCGATTCGCCGATAAACATCATCTGGTTCCCGGCACCCTCCAGCCCGAGCCGGAAGGTCCCCTGCAGATACTCCTTCGCGCGGCGCAACTCGCGAGCGCCGACCGGCGTGTCGATCAGGCGCCGCATCTCTTGCGCCGTCCGTTTCAGCGCCGCAATCGCGCGCCGCGCGTCAAATCCGCCGCTGATCGTGAACAGGCCGGTCTCTTCGAACAACTGGAACCCGGAGTTAATGGAGTAACAGAGGCCGTGCCGCTCCCGCACACTCTGGAACAGCCGGGAGCTCATGTTTTCGCCCAGCACGCCGTTCAACACCCGCAAGGCGTAACGCCGGTCGTCATGGCGCCCGAAAATGCGGAAGCCGATCACGGCATGCGCCTGGGCGATCTCCTTGCGCGCCAGCGACAGGCGCGTCTGGGGCACCGAAGCGTCCACGCGCGTGAAGCCCAGACCGCGCCGCCGCGGCTCTGCGCCGACGGCCCGCTCCACAAGCGACACGCAGACCTCATGTTCCAGCCGCCCCGCGAACGCGAAGACCGACGCGCCCGGCGCGTACGCCTGCGCCTTGAAGCGCAGCAGGGTCTCGCGGCTCATCGCGGCCAACGACTGCGGATCGCCGGAAAGCGGCGCGCCGAGCGCGTGACCGCGAAACATCGCCGCCTGCATATTCTCCTGCACCACATGCTGCGGGAGATCCTGATACATCTTGATCTCCTCCAGGATCACATCCCGCTCGCGCCGGAAATCCTCCTCGCGGACCGAGGCGTGCAGGTACATGTCCGACAGCACATCGAACGCCTGAGGCAGATATTCGTGGGGCAGGCGCGCATAGTAACAGGTGGCCTCCTCCTGCGTGAACGCGTTGAGGTACCCGCCCCGGCCCTCGATCGCCTGCGAAAGCGCCAGCGCCGAACGCGTCGGCGTTCCTTTGAACAGCATGTGCTCCAGAAAATGACTCACGCCGGAGAGGCGGCGGCGCTCGTGGCGCCCGCCGACGCCGACCCAGATGCCGAGCGCGACGCTCTCCGCGTTTTCAATGGCGGCCGTGACCACCGACACCCCGTTCTTCAGCCGGGTGACCTTCGTTGTTCCGAGCATAATCCCCTTCAGCCTGCCGCCGCCCGCATGGCTGCGAGTGTGGTTTTGCCGTCATACAGCGCCTTGCCCACGATCGCCCCGTACAGGTTCGGGCATCCCAGATCGCGGAGTGCGGCGGCGTGTTCCGGCGCGCTCACGCCGCCCGACGCGATGACGCGGCACGTGACCGTTGCGCACAGTTCGCGCAGAGCCGTGAGGTTGGGCCCGCCCAACATGCCGTCGGTCGCGGTGTCGGTATAGATGATCGTGCGGACCCCCGCGTCCTCCATCCGCCGCGCCAGATCGACCGCGCGGACTTTCGTGGTCTCCACCCATCCCCGGACCTGCACCAACCCGTCGCGGGCGTCGATCCCCACCGCGATGGCCTCGCCAAACCGCCGGGCCAGCGCGCGCAGCGCGTCCAGACTCTCCGCGGCGCGCGTGCCGAGGATCGCGCGCGCGACCCCCGCCTCCAGCACCTGTTCGATCTGCGCGTCCGTGCGCAGGCCGCCGCCCACTTCAACCGGAATACCGATGGCGCGGACGATTTGCGCGATCTGCTCCGTGTGCCGGGGCTCGCCCTGAAACGCCCCGTCCAGATCCACCACATGCAACTGTTCGGCGCCCTGCGCAAACCACTGCCGCGCCTGCGCCACCGGATCGTCGGAGTAGACCGTGACCTCCTCAGCCCGGCCCTGGCGCAACCGCACGCACTTGCCGTCTTTCAGATCGATGGCCGGCAGAATGATCACGCGATCATCCCCTTGCTGGACGGGATGCCGGTTTCGCGCGGATCCGGTTCGACCGCCATGCGCAGCGCGCGCGCGACCCCCTTGAAGAAGGCTTCGCAGACATGGTGCGCCTCCTCCCCCGCGATCTGGCGCAGGTGCAGGTTCAGGCGCCCCTCCACCGTCAAAGCGCGGAAGAACTCCTCCAGCAGTTGCACCTCGAAATCGCGCACCCGCATGTGCTTCATCGGGCTGGCGAAGACCAGGAACGGCCGCCCGCCCAGATCCACCGCCACTTCGCAGAGCGCCTCGTCCATCGGCAGCAGCGCGAACCCGTAACGCCGGATGCCGCGCCGTTCGCCGAGCGCCTCATTCAGGCAGGCGCCGAGCACCAGACCCACGTCTTCGACCGTGTGATGATAATCCACATGCACATCCCCGGAAGCCTGCACCTCCAGATCAATGAGCGCGTGGCGCGCGAAGAGTTCCAGCATGTGGTTGAGAAACCCGATGCCGGTCTCGATCCGGCAGGCGCCGTTCCCGTCGAGATTCAGCGTCACCGCGATCTCGGTTTCGCGCGTGGCCCGTTTGCGGGCCGCTTTGCGTGCACTCATGCTCCGCCTCCGTTATGAAGCCGCACCGCCCGCCGGCGCGTCCGTGTCCGTTCCGTCCCGCTTCCCTTTTTTCGCCAGCTCGCGCAACCGGATGATCCAGATGCACGCCTCAAAGAGCACGCACATGGGCAGCGCCATGAGAATCTGCGAGACCGGGTCCGGCGGCGTCAGGATCATGGCGAGCACGAAGATCACCACGATCGCCACGCGCCGGCGCGTCCGCAGCGCCTCCGAGGGGATCAGGCCGATCCAGCCGAGCACCAGCAACAGCAACGGCAATTGAAAGGACAGCCCGAACGCGATGATGGTCTTGATCACGATATCCACATGCTCGTCGAGGCGCACGATATCGACTTTGACGCCGACCCACGCATTGATCTGCTGCAACACCCGGATGGCGATCTCCAGGGTGGCGGCATACGCCATCCACACGCCCAAACCGAACAGCAGCGTGGAGGTGACAAGGCAGAAGACGATGATGGAGCGTTCGCTGCGCTTGAGCCCGGGGAAGACGAACCGCAGGATGAAGAACAGCAGGAAGGGCAGGCTGAGGGCCGTGCCGCCCCACAGCATGATCTTCAGCAGGATGCTGAAGCCGGCGGTCCAGCCCAGGCCCTGCACCATGTCTTTCGAGAGTCCGGCCGGCGCGATCAGCCATCCCGTGATCCGGGGCGCGAAGGGCACAATCAGGATCTCGCAGAAGATCCAGGCCACGGCGCAATGGATCAGGCAATCGCGCAGATCGATCAGATGCTCCAGAAAGGGACGCGGCGGGTCATTGTACTCATCCGCCTGTCCGGGTCTGGACAGCGAGAACCGGCCGACCTTCATGAGACGCCCTCCGCGGGCTTCACCGGTTCAGACGACGACGCCGGCTCCGCCGCCGCGCCGCCGGTCCCATCCGTTTCCGGGGCTCCGGACGCAAACGGATCACCCTTCCCGGAATCGTCCGGCGCACCGGCGTACTCACCCGTGTCCGGATAGGGCGTCTCGTCAACCGGTTCCGCCGGATCAGACGGCACCCCGTACCCGTCCGGATCATAGGCGGGATCCGTTTCGGGCGGCGGCGGCGCCGCCGCCGGTTCGCGGTCCATGTTCAGCAACTGGTCTTTAAACTCGTCGGCCGCACGACGGAACATCTCCATCGTACGGCCCAGTTTCCGGGCGATCTCGGGAAGCCGTTTGGGACCGACCACTATCAGGACGACCACAAACAGGACAATCCACTCACCCGTACCCACGGAGCCGCCGAGGAACGCCACACTGGGAAAAAACGACATGCCCGGAAGCCCCCGACCCGCAACGCCTTATTTCTGGAACAGCGCGAACTCGCCCCGGCGATTCAGGCGCCACGCCTCTTCTCCAGATCCGGCGACAGCGGGCTTTTCCTCGCCATAGCTGCGGGTCTGGATCCGGTCGGCCGAAATGCCCTGATTGACGAGATGCGCGCGGATGGTCTGCGCGCGGTTCTCGCCGAGCGACAGGTTGTACTCGTTGCTGCCGCGCTCATCGCAGTGCCCCTCGACCACCAGCACATGGCTGGCGTTCTGCTGCAGATGCTGGCCGACCTGGTCGATCTTGGAGATTTCCGAAGGCGGCAGCGCGTAACTGTCGAACGCGAAATAAACCGGCGCGAAGGTCACCCCCTGCACCGGCTGCAGCGTGTCCTCGAAGCGCGCGCCGCTCACCGTATGACCGAATTCGTCCGTCACCTTCGCGAGATCGGTGTTCTCCAACAGGGTGGGATCATCCAAGCCGGCGCCCCCCCCTTTGCCCTTACCCTTCTGCCAAGGCATCCGGCACCCCGTATCGGTGAGCAGCAACAGACCCATCAGCGCGACGTTGACGGCGACGATTGAACGAATATGCATACGTATACTCCTCTGAATCCTTTAACGACTCGACCAATCCGGGGACATCCAATTTCCGGCAAGGTTGATTAAACGTACCGCAGGATCCCCCAGAGTGTCAAGAATGTAGAGAGAGGAGCGGTTCGAACAGACCACATGACGGCTGTTCGGCGCCCAAGAGGGATGCTCGTACCCGCCGGGCTGCGTCAGCAACTCGCAGGAGGCCTCGCCCTGCCGGGGATCCAGCACCGCAATCTGATAGCCCCCGCCGCGGCGGGTCGCGTAAACGATCTTCCCCTTGGCGCTCCAGTCGGGGTTGACGTTTTCAGACCCTTTGTAGGTCAGACGGCGCGATTGCCGCGAAACCGGATCGACCAGATACAGTTGCGGGGTCTTGGCCGGATCGCTCACGTACACGATCTGGCGGCCGTCCGGCGACCAGCAGGGGCTGGCCTCCGCGGCGTGCACCGTCCGGGTCAGGCGGGTAAGCTGGCCCGAGGCGAGATGCAGGACATACAGCTCGGGATTGCCCTGATACGAAAGGATGATCGCGGCGCGGGTTCCGTCCGGCGAGATCGCCGCACCGGTGTTCAGCCCCCGGAAGGCCGCCAGCGTTTTGCGCTCCCCGCGCCCCACCCCGATGCGGTAAACCGCCGGATACCCTTTCAGGAAACTCGTGTAATAAAGGTCCTGTCCGTTGGGCGCCCAGCGCGGGCCGACCGCCGCGACGTTGTCGTGCGTGATCTGCATCAGATTCTGCCCGTCCGCGTCGCACAGGTACAGATCGGCGTTGTTGCGCCCCCGCCGGTTGACGAACACGATCCGCGATTGCGCGATGCCGGTCTCTCCCGCGATCAGCCGCACCATCTCGTCCGCCAACTGGTGGGCCTGACGCCGCACGTCAGCCTGCCCCATCGACACCCGGTTCCAGTTGAAGGCCTTGCCCGGCCACGTCACCCGGCACGCGCTCTGCGCACCGCTGCCGGCGTCCGTAACCGTCCCCTGCACCAGCACCGCGCCGGACGGCGCGACTTTGAACCACCCGGACAACTCCAGATCGCGCGCCAAGGTCCGGACGAACAATTGCCCGTAAGGCCCGGAAGCGCTCAGCCGGCTCAGCGACACCGTGTTTTTCTCGGCGCCCTTCTTCACAACCGTGACCAGCGGCGGCGCATCCGCCGCCCGGCAAGCCCCCCCCCACGGCAACGCCGCGGCGCACAACAGAAACAGGAAAGAAATCATCTTGCGCATAGACACTCCCAATGTGCCGTGAGTATACCCCTCCCCCCTTGCCGACCGCAATTCTATTTTGTATAGAGGCACAGTCGGAATCGCTATCGACACCGGGATCGCTATCGAATCCCGGCGCATTCATCGATTTCGGTCCCGATAGCGATTTCGGGGGGAAATGCCATAATGAAAATTGTTTCCCCGCCGACCGCAAGCGCAGACATCACACAACGCGCATTCGGGCTTACGGCGCCCGGCCGTCGCGCCGCGCCACGTGCGGGACCCGGCGCCGGGTCTCCAGTCCGCGCACGCTCTCGGCGAGGATCGCGGGCCGCGCGTCGGGCGACGCGACACCCAGGTCAAGATTGTCCAGCGTGACCCCCTCGGCATGGCGCAGAAACAGGCCGTACGCGGGCAGGACCCCGAACATCGAGCCCCGCGGATACGCCCGCTCCTGATTCGGAATCACGCGCGCCGCGTCCTCAGCCGTGCCCCCGCCCGCGAACCGGATGCGGAGATCCCGCAGCGTCACCCGCTCGACCGGATGGCCCGGAAGGCCGGTCACCGAACAGCCGGTCGGGCCGGCCCCTTCCGCCGTCACGTTGGCCACCGTCACATCCCGCATTTTTCCCACCCCCGGCACCGGGTGGCCGGGAACCGGGTTGGCCCGGTTGCCGAGGCGGATGAACAGCGGGTTCGCCACGTTGCGCATGACGAGATTGGAGACCGCCACCCGCTGGCACACGCCGCCGTCCACCTCCTCGATCGCGATGCCGTCGCGCGAGTCGTACAGGAAACAATCGGAAAAAAGGATGTCCTCAAAGCCGCCCTGCGACTCGGTTCCCAGTTTCAGCGCGGCGGGCTCTCCCGACAACCGGCAGTCCGTGACCGTGACGTTACGGCAGGGCCTGCCCGGCACCGTGGCTTTCAGCACGATCGCGTCATCGCCGCTGTACACGTCGCAATCCCGGATGCGCACGCCGTCGCAACTGTCGATGTCCATCCCGTCGCGGTTCTCGCGCTCGCGGCTGCGGATCGTGACCCGCTCGATCTCCACATCCTCGCAGGCGAGATAGTGCGAGAGCCAGCGTGCGGAGTTCAGAAACAGCAGGCCGCTCACCCGCACCCGTTTGCATTCGCTGAAACGCAGGAGGTAGGGGCGCCCGCCGTCATCGCCCTTCTTCGCCGGAAACAGCACCCCCTGCCCGTCGACCACCCCTTCGCCGACAAGCCCGATGTTCTCCTGGCGTTCGGCATAGATCAAACTTTTGGTGAACCGCGCCCGGTACAGATAGTCGATGCCGGGCGTGTGGCCGGGGTAATCCCGGATGTCCGCACTGCCGCGCAGCACCGCATTGTTGCCGATCGAGAGCGTCACGCCGCTTTTCAGCACCACGGTGCCGGAAAGAAACACGCCGCCGCTCAGGCAAACCGTCCCGCCGCCGGCCCCGGCGCAGGCGTCAATGGCCGCCTGAATCGCCCGCGTGTCGAGGGTTACCCCGTCCGCCTTGGCACCGTAAGCCCGCGCGGTCCAGACCCCGTCGCACCGGGCATGAACCGCCAGCATCGCCCACAGCGCCGCCAGCGCCCACCGCGCGCGGCCTGCTGAAGAAAATTCCCGCGTCGTCCTTCCCGCACCTTCCATGCCCCGCCCCTTTCTGTCACGGTTTGCCCGTCTTCTCCCGCTCGCGCGCGTCCGTCGCATCCGGAAACCGCGCGCCACACCCCATGCGACACGCCGCGCGCGGTGACGCGCGGCGGCACGCTCTAACGCAACAGAACCTGCGTCCCTTTCCCTTTGAACCCGATGCGGAGCTGATGGTCCTCGATCCACACCTGCACGGCATACTGGGCCGTGACCTCGCCCGTGACCTCCCACAACGCCAGATTCCCGGCCCCCTCGCAGGCATCAAACGAAAACAGCGTGAAGACTTTTGACCCCATGCCGACCCCGTCACACCGCAACCGCAGGGTGCCTCCGCCCTCCAGAGTCAACGTGCCCTGCACATCCACCCGGTCACAGGCAGAAGCGTCGCAATCCACATCCACAACCGCCCCGTCCGGCAATGTGAGCCCGCCGGAAACCGCGAGCGTCCCGATTGCCGTTTCCGTTGTGCCCGCCGAGACCGCGTCCGCCGCGAGCCCCTGCGCTTCGATTGTGCCCGTTCCCTCCAGCAGGCCTGTGGCGAGCGCCATGTTGGTGAGCGAGCACACGCCACCGTTCTCAACGAGGATGCGGTCGAACGCGCGATGCAACGGCTGGCCCAGCCATTTGGAGAGCAGTTGCGCGTGGATGTTCTGCCGCTCGTTCGCCGACAGCTCCCGCGTGAAAAAGAGCGCCTCCGCCAGTTGCTGCCCGCCGAACCCGTTGAACCGTTCGCGTCCGAACGCCGATGCGCGGACCCCATTGGACGGGAAGAACGACACCACGTGGAATCCGTCCGGCAGCCTCGCCGTATGCGTCACGGAGGTGCCGTCGATCGCGCAGGAACCGCCGCGGATCGGCTCCGAATGTGCATGCTCGCCCACCAGCGCGCCGGACGCGCCCCGCGCGAAGTCCAGATAGTTGTTCTGGTTGCCGACCAGCGTGGCGCGCCTGGAGGGGTCTGTGTCCCGGACCACCACGAAACAATCGCGCACCGAATACAGGTAACTCTTCCAGTTGAGCCAAGCCGTGTACACCGCATTCGTGTCGGTGGTGAACGCCCCGAAATCCACCACATCGCGACCGTTCTGCTGCCCGGGGTTCAGGAAGGGCCGGTGGACCGTATCCTGCGCCGCGGCGTAGAACCCATTGGTCCGGCGATCGTTCCAGCATGTCACGAAGTTCGTCCCGTTCACCGCAACCGTCTCCAGGCTGGCGATGTCGCCCGCGTCCACATGGAAGACCGCATCCTGACCGTACGCGGGGTCCGCGCCCGTAACGTTGAGGGTTCCTCCCCGCACATGCAGGGACGTCACGCCGACACCCAGCGTCCCGACTGTCAGTCCGCCCGCGCCGGCCTTGGACAACTCCCCCTCCGCATCGATCCACCCGGCCGTCACCGAACCCGCTTCGCCGGCCACATCCAACATTGCGGAACCGACGCACATGACGCCCCCGGACAACGTGCCGGCGGTGCCGGTCTGACGCACGGTCCCGTTGGAAATCACCAGCGAGTCGCCGCTAACCGTTTCCGCCGACAACACCCCGCCGCCCGTTTTGACGGCCGGCTTTCCGGCGTGCAGCGCGCCGACGCGCACGGTCTCGCCGTCCGCAACCCGCACCGCGCTTCCGCTGCCCAGCGTCAGCGTCCCGATCCCCGGCTCGCGTGCGAGCCATTTGCGGCTGAGGTAGTCCGTAACCTCCCGCCGCGCCGCGGCGGTGAGCCGGTTCGTGAACACCAGCGCCTCCGCGATCCGGACCCCGCCGTAATTGTTCAGCCGCTCCCGCGCGAACGCGCCGGCCCGGACGTCGTTTGTGGCGACAAACGACACCACATGGAATCCGGAGGGCAAAACGGTCGCGGCGGGCACGGCCGCATGGTCCAGGGAGATCACGCCGTATGCGGTCTCATCCTGTGTCAGCGGACCTCCCAGGACCGCCCCGTTGGCCCCCCGCGCGAAATAGCCGTTATGATTCGAATTCCCGACCGCAGTCGGCCAGTACGTGCCCGCGGGTAGCGCGGCCGTGTCCTCGGTATCGCTGTACACGATATAACATTCGTAAATCGGCTTCCACATCTCCGACCAGTTCAGATACGCACCATATCCGCCCACCCCTTTCGCCGGATAGTTGTACGACCCGAAATCCACCACCGGTAATCCGTTCAGGAAGGCGGTCCGGACAAACGGGCGCGGCCCGCTGTTGTCGACATCATTTGTGGCGTACACGCCGTTCCCCCGGGCATCCCGCCAGCAGGCCACGAAATTCGTCCCGTTCTCCTGCACGGTCACCAGACTCTCCGCAACACCCGCATCCGCGTGGAACCAGGCCCCGCCGACCGGCGGGGGCTCGGGAACCGCCGGGGCCGCGAGCGCCAGCGTGCCGCCGCCGGCACGCACGCGGGGGTCGGGCCCGTAAACGTGCTGCAGCGCCAGAGTCCCCGCGCCCTCTTTCGCCAACTCGCCCCCGGTGAGGGCCACACCCGGCACGGACAGGACGGTCTCCGGCTCCGGCACCGACAGGATCGTGGTGGCGGTCACGGTCAGGTCGGGAATTTCGGGATTCACGCCGTTGGTTTGCGCCAGGGCCTCGATCCTGACCGCGGAAGCCTCGATCGCGCCGGGGAACCCGTTCGCGCCCCGCATGCGCAAGATCGCAAGGTTGGTGCTGTTGTTTCCGTTCCCGATGATCCGGAGAAACCGCTCCCGGCCGGTGATCGTATCGGTTTCGATCCGCGTCTCATACCCGATCACCACAATGGTGAAGACGCCATATGCCCACATGTCGATCTGATCAAACCACTGATAGGCCGGGCCACCGCCGCCGTTGACGATCGAGAGAGAAACATCACCGGATGCCGTGGCCGGCTGGCTGAGCACATAAGCCTGATCGTGGATCTGCTGCTTGCAGAACGTCAGGTCGGGGATACCCTCCCCCGAGACCGGAAACCCCGCCCACGGGGTTGTCCCCGACTTGTAGCGGATCAGGTCGTCGCCCTCCGTCAGGGTGAACACGCCTGTCCCGCCCGCCTTGGACTTGCGGCCTTCAAGCCGCAAATGACCGCCGTCGAAGATCAGCGTTCCAGTGGAGAGGTAGTTGCTGAGGGTCATGCCACGCTCGGCGATATAGAAGTGCATGTAGTGATGCAGTATCTTGTCTTTGCCGCACAGGCGGGTCGGTCCCGTATACGAGGTGTCCATGCCCAGGATGCCGCCGTAGAACGACACGCCGTTCGTTCCGCGGAGGTCCGTACCATACGTGTTGACATACGTTTTGTCGTACGGGTTCGTGATTCCGACTTGGGGATTCGCGCCCTCCAGCCAGACAAACCCGTCAAACAGATAGAAGGCGCTGCTGAAGCCGGAGAACAGCAGATTCTGCAGCGTGACCCCGCCGGACGGAACCCGGACCATGTTTTTGGCGGACGGCGCATTTGTGAAGTACGCGGTGCCGCCCGCCCCTCCCGCGACCACGCCGCCCAACCAATTGCCGGACTCATTCCAGTCTCCACCGACCCGGTTCGTCCAACTTCCGTCCGCCGCGCCGGCGCACAGCGCCACACAACACACCGCGCATCCCGCCATCCTGACCGCATCTTTCGCCTTCATCCGCCCCCCCCTGATCCGCACCCTCACACATCCCTCCGGTCTCCGGACCGGAACAACGCCAAACTACTTACTGTACCATACTCTTTTCGGCATCCGGGCGTCCAGCGGATTCACAGGCAACGCCGTAATCGGTTGGTGGCCGGGGATGCGAGTTACGTACGTGTTTTATGCGAAGCACAGTCGGGAGCGCGGGCGTCCCCGCCCGCCATGTGAAAGGCCGCGCGCGATTCCGATGCGCGGTCTGGTTCTCAAGGAGCGACCGCTCAGCCTAATGAGGGAAACGCTGTTGCGGGCGGGGACGCCCGCGCTCC
>JAVEYH010000008.1:22616-54931 GCA_034003585.1 Kiritimatiellia bacterium | reverse complement strand
ATGAGCCGGTAATACGCGAGGGCGCCCGCGTAATTCTTGGCCTGGAACTCGCGCTCGCCGAAACTCATGACCAGTTGGCCGGCCGCGTAATGGGTGGGGTAGTCGCGGAAGAAGAGCGCATAGGTTTCGCGCTTCTTGTCTTCCATCGCCATCTCGCCGAACCGTTCGCCGATGCGGCGCACCTGGTCCCCCGCCTCCTTCATCAGCTTTTCCTTGGCGCAGAAACGCTCCGAGAGGTGCCCGGTCACCGTATCCGCCATCAGCAGCGCGTCCGGATCTTTGTCGGCGGTCTCGATGAAGCTGATGGCCAGGTCGCCGAGCGCCGGCACGGACTCGGGGGTTTCGGGGAACTGGTTGAGGACCAGCAGGTACTTGTCGATGGCCTCCTTGAACTGGTTCTGGCTGAAGAGCAGCCGCGCCCCGGCGAACTGCATCTGGCGCACCTTGGCCATCTGCTCAACCGTCACCGGCGTGCGGATCTCCGCGTTGTACCGTTCCTTGATCAGCTTGCGGATGGATTCCGAGCGCTCGCCGGCCTCGGCGGCCCACTGGCTCTCCGGATACCGGATGAACACATTGATGAAGTGGTTGAAGGCACCGTTGCCCTTGCGCTGGCGCGTCTGGGGGTCGCGCTCGCCCAGCAGCAGATCCTTGATGCGGTCGTCGTTGCCGCCCTCTTTCCTGGCCTCCGCCACCGCCTCGTCCATCAGCAGCACCGCCAGCAGATAGCGGCACTGCGGCATCGGGCTCATGCGGAGCATGCCCAGCGAGCCGTCCGCATCCTGCTCGACCAGGGCGTCATGGATCGTGCGGAGCTGGGGCATGTAGTTCTCCACCAGTTCCTGCGCCCCCTTGACATCCCCCCGCAGGAGGAAGATGTGCGCTTTCATCACGATCGCCTTGCCGAACCACACATCCTGTTTCCAAAGCAGTTTGTCGACCGCGGTCTCGGCCTCTTTCAGCATGGCGTCCTTCTCGGCCTTCTTCTGGAGATCCGGGGCGAGCTTGAGCATCAGTTCCGCCATGTCCGCCAGAATCTGCCGCTCGACATCCTCTCCCAGCGGCACGTTGAACAGCCGTTTGAAGGCGGCCAGGGCCTCGCTCTGCTTTCCCAGATAGAGAAGCATCTGCGCGTACTTGTAGGCGGAGTCGCGGTAGAAGGAGACCAACGCGGCCGGCGGCTTGGCGAAGGCTTTGAAGAAGGCGAGGTAGAGCTTGTCCGCATCCATGTACTTGCCGAAGGCGTAATAGGCATCCGCCATGGCCAGATTGAGCGCCCAGTACTCCTCGCCGTTCTTGTCCGGTATGGCGTCCACGACTTTTTTCACTTCGTCGAACTTGCCCTGCCAAAGCAACCCCTGTATCTCCCGGACCTTGAACTGGGCCGCCGCTTCGGGAAAACGCTTTTTGGCCTCGGCGATCACCTCCTCGGCCAGATCAGGCATCCGCAACTGCTGCAGGGCGTCAATGTACTTGAACTCCTCGCGCAACGCCTGATCGTCCGCATTCCCCTGCGCCCGCGACAGGAGGGCGGACAGGGCAACCCCACACCACACCAGCGCGAGCCCATGACCCGAAATCATGCGAAAGCACTTCTCATTCATAATGCCCATGTTATACGGTAAGTTGCTTGCCCGGTCAATTTCAAAGCGAACGCTTCCGTGAGAAAGCGCATATGCCTGGCCCGCCCCAAACGCCCGGCCGCGCATAAAAAAGGTCCGCGCTCACTTTTGTTGTTGCAGTTGCGCCCCGTTTTGCTTTAATTTTGACCCTATGGCCAATCGTGTCACAAGCAAAGGTTGAGGATTTAAAAATGGGTAAGCTGCTGCGTGTGTTGGTTGTCGTGATCCTGCTCCTGAGTATCGTCTCGCTGGTCTTCGCAAACCTGCTATTCGGTAAGCGCGAGCTGCTGATGCAACGGAACTCGGCCCTGGAGGAGCATGTCATCCGCATGTCGAAGACGCTCGAGGCGTCCGACCCCCAGGATGTGGCGGCGCCGGATGTCCAGAAGGACAACTCGGACGTCACGGACCGCGAAATCGCCAATCCGGACCGGGTTTCGGTCCTGGAAAACTACCCGGTCAAGCTCGAGCAGCAGAACCTGGCCACCCTGGATTTCGGCAGCACGGAAAAACGCATCCAGCTCCGCAGTTATTATGCCCTGACCCCGGAAGGCAAAATCGACCCGGACCCGGTGGACCAGAGCCCGCGCACCAAAGGCCCGGGCACGATGCAGGAGTTGCTCGATCTGGCGTTTGAGCGCGCCAAGACCCAGCAGGCCGTGCTGAACAAGACCCGCGCCGAACTTACCAAGATGCGCGAGCAGGTCACCGCCGGCGTCGAGGAGATCAACAAGCTGAAGGCTGACGGCCGTACGGTCAAACGCGATCTGAAGGGCGCCCGCGAACAGGTCGCCACCCTCGAAACCGAGAAAGAGGAGCTCAACGGCCGCATCACCAAACTCACGGCCGAAAAGCGCGAACTGGCCGCCGAAGCCGCCGACGCCAAAGATCAGGCCGAGCGCCTGAACGAGGAGAAGCTCACCCTCACCGAGGATCTCGCCAAAACGCGCGAGGCCCTGGAAGAGATGAAGAAGCGCTTCGCGGGTTCGGGCAACCGCCCGGTCCAGGAGAATGCCGGCGTCGCGGTGACCGCCCTCTCCGCCGGGGACAAAGGCAAGATCCTGGAGGCCAACGACGAGCTGAAGTTCGCGATTCTCGAGTTCACGGATGACGCCATGACCGAGATGCTCGGCCCGGAGCGCCAGAACGCGATGCCGCAACTCGAGATGAATGTGCGCCGCATCGGACGCCAGAGCGCCTCCGGCGAGTTCGTCACCCGCATCAAGCTGCGTCAGGCCGTGCGGGGCAAAAACCTGGTGGTCGCCGATATCCTGAGCGACTGGCAGCAGGCCCCGGTGGAGAAAGGCGATGTCGTTTTCTTCTAAGGCCGCGCGGGCGCTTCTGGGGTTGGCCGTCCTGCTGACCCTCGCCCTGCTCGCCGGGTGCATGTCCGACCGGCCGACCGAAACGGACATGCCCTGGTCGGCCCCCGCCACCTGGGAGGGCACCATGCCCCTTCCGGGCGGGTACATGAACCGCTATGATTGACCGGGAGCCCCCTCCTCACCGGAGTCGGTCAACCCCTGAGCCGTCAGTCGTCCCCCATGTCGTAGAGCGCGGGTGGAAAGCGCTTGAGAATCCGGTAGCTTTGGATCAGGCCTGACCGCTCAAGCAGCGTCCGCGCCTGCCAGACGTGGCCGCGGTCCAGCGCGGCGCGGGACGCCGCAGCCGCCTCGGCGACCTGCGCGGCCTGCGCTTCCGAAAGTTTGCCGCCCACACGGTCGGCCCGCGCCTCGACCGCCAGCGCCTCCATCCACGCCGTCTGTTTTTCCGCGCGCGCCCGCTCCTGCGGCGGCACCTGCTCCGCCACGCGCGCGAGCGCCGCTCCGCCCTCGGCCTCGAAGGCCGCCAACTCGTAGGGCTGCAAGGTCAGCCGGAGCACCCCGCCTTCGAGGCGCTGCGGCTTTCCGGCGGAGAGCCGCCGCACCTCTTCTGCACCGGTCAGCCAGATCTCGACCGGAACCGGAAACCGTTCCCGGTTCACCGCGTAGAAAAAGAAGCGCTCTTGGCCGGAGCGCTCCCACACCGCCACCGGATCACGCCCGTCCGCGCGAGGCTGGAACGGCACCGCCGGCAGCGGCCGGTATTCACGCAAAAAATCCCTCAGCAGCGGCTGCCCCAGCGTGTAGGCGTTGCCGCCGTCCGAAAGGTACTGGGCGTCCGCTTCGGCCAACGCGAGCGCATAGCGCTCCAGGTAGTGGCGCCCTGCAGGATTCACGACGCCGCTCATCCACGTCCGTTTGGTCCCCTCCGGAAAGCCGAGCGACTCGGGCGGCACGACGCGCTCCGTGGCCTCGAAGTATCCCGCGCCGAACAGGAAAGCCGTCCTTCCTTCCGCACTGCGGAGCGCGAACAGCGCCGCCGGATCAAGCAGCCGGTCCCGTCTTTCCGGATCGGCCAACGGCCCCTCATACGTATAGGCGCGGCGGCCATAGGCGTGCCCGGCATGGACAAGCACGACGCCGCCGAGCGCGCCGAGAAGCTGGGGGTCGATCCCCGCCTCTTGCCCGAATCCAAAATTGTTGAGGTACACCGTGAGGTCGGGGCGCGCGCGCCGGACACGGTCACGGATCGCCGCGTGAAGCTCCGCGATCTTGCGGCACCGCCAGGCGATCCACGCGCCGCGGGCGTTCGCCGTCAGCCAGTCGTAACGGGCGCGGAAGCGCTTCGGATCGTCCGCCCGCGCACCCGTCGACAGCCCGGTCTCCTTCTCGAACAGGCCGACCGTCAGGTCGTCGTACCCCCAGTCGAGCGAGTGGAAATTGTTCAGCCCGGGGTTGGCCCACGCCATCAGGCGCAGGCTCACGCCGCGAAAGGCGGGCGAGTCTTTGTAGCGGTCCGCGAACTCGCCGATCATGCCGAGGTACCACTCCCGGTCAACGGGATGGAGCGGGTGAAAGCGCGGGATCGATCTCCAGTCTTTGCCGCCCTGGCCGTCTTTCGAGACGAGCCCGTTGGGCTTCGGCGTGACCTGCCCCGTCGGATCGGCCAACCGGCCCAGCTCGCGGCACTCGGGGTGGAATTCGCCGATGAACCCGAGGCCGTATTTCTCGCATTTCAGGAGCAACACCCGCACCCCGTCGAACGAGTAAGGCTCGCTGAAGTCGATGTTGTACCGCGACGGATACATCGCCATCTGATAGACCGCCACCGTGGAGACGAGCGTATCGCCTCCCACCGACGCGATGGACCGCGCCCAGCGGTCGGCCCCGATCAGAAATCCGCGCGAGCTCCGGTCGGGCGCACCGTAAACGGCCATGAAGTTGCTGCCCTCCTCGTACCAGTTGCCGAACGAGCGCCCGCCCCGCGGCGGAACATCGGGCAACGGCAGTTCGCCCTCCACCCGGTAGAGGCGGATCTTCGACGCCGCCGCGCCGCGCCGCCCGTTGTGCGCCGTCACGAACAAGGCCCGCAGATCGCGGGTGCGCGGCCAGAACAGAAGCGTGTGCGTCTGCATGGTTCGCGTTAACGAATAACACTCGCCGCTGTCGACGCCGCCCGCGACGGGATACGCGTCGGGCGACGCCTCGCGGACCGCGATGCAGAACGTGCGGAACGCGTCGTCCGGATAGTCGGCCTCCAGCAGATACGGCGTTTGCGGTTCCGGCACGCTCAGGCGGTAGGCGAACCAGCCGCACTCCTGCTTGTTGTGCTGGGCCCGCAGAAATCCCGCCGCGCCGGATTCGCGGTAGGCGCCGGCCTCGCTCCGGACCACGGCCGCCCCGCCCGTCCCGGAGAACTCGGGCGCGACCGCCACGCAGTCGATTTCCGCAATCCGCGTCTTCCGCAGTTCACCCCCGCGCGCTGCCGGCCGGGTGTCGACTACGGCGACCTGCCGGAGCGGCACATCACGGCTGTCGACCCGCTTCCCGTCCGCAGACACGCGGAGTTCGAACAGCCCCTCGCGCGGACAGGGCAACATGACCGGCTGCTCGGCGGGGCGCTCGCCTGCCGGAACCGCAGCCTCTGCACGCGAAACTGTCTCCTGCGTTTTGGGGTCGCACAGCAGGATCGTCACCCGGCCGGGCCGCGCTCCCGGCCCGCCCGCCTGAAGCCGGAGCGGCAGCGCCTCTCCCGCGCGCACGATCCGGTTTTCGCCCGGCATCCATAGGCGCAGCCGTTTGGCAGGCACATTCTCCGACGGCCGCAAGGTGAAAGATTCGACGCGCTGAAAGCCCGTCCAGTGGTACCGTTGGACGCGGAGGGTGCGCCGCCCGGCCTCGAGCCAGAAATTGCCGATCTTGCCGCCGCCCGCCCAAGCCGTCGCGTCCCCGTCAAACCGGTACCCGATGCCCCACGCCTGCCCCGAAACAAGGAGTTCATACCAGCCCGTCCGCGGCACCTCGATGTCGTACTCGGCCCAGCCCTTGATGGCGCACGTTTTCCCGGGCTCGGAGGTCCCGGCCAAGTTGCCGGAGTCCCGGACGCGCGCGGCGTCTTCGGCGCGGGTGAACCCGGAGCGGTCAAACGAGCCCATCGGCCTCCCGATGTCCCCGGCGGCACAAAGGCCCCATACCGGAATACCCGCAGGAAAGACCGCGCACAATACCCATCTTCCGAAGCGGCCGGACCGCGACGAGAGCGCAAGCATTTGCTTTCCTCCCTTGCCCATGCGGGCGCAGCCCGCAAGCCAACACGAGGTTTCGTACCCGGGACCGTCCTTCTTCCCTCCCCGCCGCTCCTACTCCATCCGGATCAGCGTGCCGCGCAGCGTGGTCCGCAGAAACTCGTTCGTCGACAGGACGCGGCCCGTCACCCGGACCTCGTCGATCCACCCGTCGTAATAGGAGGTCCCGGAGGTCCCGATGATGAAATCACCGCCCTCGTACACCAAAGGGTTGGTCGTGGTGCGCGTGCCCACTTCCACATAATCGACATACATCCGCGCCCGTTTCTCCGGATGCGCGTACGTCAGCGCCACATGGTGCCAGCGCCCGTCCCTCAAATTGACGGTTTTTGTGGGGGTGAACGTCTCGTTAAAGCCCGCCGGACCCGTCGGAAGTTCCGTATCGAACCGGCCTGTCAGCGACACGCCGGAGGTGTTGGTCGTGACCGAGAGCGCGAAGGTCGGGTTGCTTATGCCCGAACGCGCCTTCCGGAAGATTCCGGCGAAACTGGCGGGCCAGTCGGGCTTCACAAAGGCTTCGACCGTCAGATTCGTCAGGGAAACGACCGTTCTCGGCCACGGAGTCTCGACGCGCCCCCCCACACCGGCTGCAGGCCCCCACATCCGGATCGCGGACCTGTTGTAATGAAGGGGCTCCCCCCCCTTTCCGTCCACGACCGTATAGCGTCCGTCATCCGGCCGGTCGGCGGCGTATTGCGGCTGCGTGCTGCCGGTCCCGGTCTTGACCGCCGTCCCGTTCAGCAAGTCCGTCTGGGCAACATTCGTGACCGCGCCCACATTGCTTCCCGCAGCCTCGCTGTCAAAGGTGTAGTGCAGCAACACCCCGTCCGAGACGAACCGGTCTTCGATGACATACAGAAACTGCGAGAGCCCCAACGCTTTGTCGCTGACCCGGACCTCGTCGATCCAGCCGTCGAACGAGCCGCCGGCGCCGTCGTGCCCGATCAACAGGTCGCCCCCGTCGTAGTCGAGCGGCGGCGTCAAGAGCTTCTTGCTCGTCTTCGCCACATAGTCCACATACAGCACCGCATTGGTGTTCCAGCCCGCATACGTGAACGCCACATGGTGCCACTTGCCGTCCCCGAGCCCGGCGGTCGTGGCGGTCAGACTGACCGCGCCCTCGCCGCCGCCGGCCGTATCGATCCGCAGGGTCAGGCCACCCGAGGAGGTCGTGTACAGCCACCAGCTCGCGCCGGTTCCGGCACGGACCTTCTTGGCGACCGTGCCGCCCTGGATCAGGGTCCGGGCCTTGATGAACGCCTCGAACGTCACGCTTTCCGGGCGCGTCCGGTCCGGATCATCCGCGACCCGGATCACGCCGCCGGTCAGCCCGTTGCCGGAGAACTCGAGCGCCGTTTGATTGTCCGCATGGTACAGCGGGCCGGACAGGCCGTCCCAGATGTTCGTTCCCGGCACCGTGGTTGTATAGACGGGAATCGTCCCGTCCAACACGTTGGTCGCCACACCGGTCAATGTTCCCGGTACCGCCGAATTCGTCACCTCACCCGCCGGTTGCCCGTCCGTTCCCTCGAACAGCCACCCGGCGACCGTGGCCGCATGCAGTCCTCCCTGCGCAACACACAACAACCCGATCCATGCCGCAACCGCGTTTCTCCGATTCATGACCGACTCCTTTTTTTTATTTGTTCCTCCACCCCTCACACAGGCATAACACTCCTTTCCACACGCTCGCACCCTACGGATCCCGCGCCGTAAGCCGGGAATCTGTTCCTCTCGTGTTCCGGGCTACTGTCTCACCCAGCGCCGGAACCAGTCCACGCTGTGAAAGGCCGGCAGGGTGGCGGGATCCAGGCGCTGAACCGAGGCCCGCCGCCATGAGGCGATCTCGCAGTCGAACATCACATGCAGCGGCGTATGGAAAAAGTCGTTGTCGCGGCGGAAGTACTCTTTGCCGTCCACATACCAGACCATCTCCTTCTCCGTCCAGAGAAGGCCGTAGAGGTGGTACCCGTCGCACGGCGCCCAGTCCACCGCCACCGCGCCTCCCGGATTCTCCAGCCGGGTCTTCGTGTGATTGACGAGGCCTTCCACATACGGCGTCTCGAACCGGTGCACATGCGCGCAGATCTCGTAGGGCAGACAGGAGGGATCCTGGTATTTGCCGATAAACTCGTAGATGTCGATCTCCTCGGAGTGGCTGCCCGGACGGACCTTTTTGGAGAGCTGCCCGCTCAACGGGTCATAGAGCCAGAAGGCGTCGCGCACTTCGGCCGCGTTGCCGCGCGCCCGGCACTCGAAATACCCGTATTTCACCTTTTTGCGGCTCTTGATGATCGCGCAGGTGAAAGGCAGGATCCCGTCCTCGCGATCCTCGTACGCCATCTCCTCCGGTTTCACGTTGCGCGCGTAGAGCGACAGAAAGCCGTCGCGCACCTCGACATTCCTGTGGCTGTAGAGAAACTCGCGGCGCCCCCTCCAGCGCGGCGCGAAGTCCCACCACTTCGCCTTGTCGATCCCCGCGCCGCTGAACTCGTCGCTGACGGCCGCATCCAGCACCCATCCCGGCCCCAACGGGCAGGCCGGCTCTTCCGCCCGGAGCGTCCCGGCGGCCAACAGAAACAAAACGGATAACACGATACGCATCTTCTTCCCTTTCGCTGGTTCTCACTCGGTTTGCCGGATTCCGCCCGCGGGGTCAGAACCCCGGGGCCTTGGGAATCGGCAGGTCCTTCTGCCGCCAGACCCGCAGATAGTCGATCTCAAAGGTCGCGGGCAGGTCCGCCGGATCAGGCAGGCCGACCCACCCCTGCATGATCTCGCAGTCCAGCATGATGTGCAGCGCGGTGGTGTAGTAATCGTTGTCGCGCGCGAACACCTCCTTGCCGTCCACGAACCACCGCATTTCCCTCGGCGTCCACAGAAAACCGTACACATGGAAATCCGCCCAGAAATCGAACGGCATCTTGTATCGCGCGGACTTTTTGGGCAGCGGCGTCTGCTTGGCGTTCGCGATCGACTCGACATACGGCGTGCAGAACCGGTGGACCGTCGCAAAGAAGACGCGGTCGTGCTCGGTTTTCGCCGGCTTGCCGAAGATCTCGAAGATGTCGATCTCTTCCGAAAAGCTGCCCTCCTTGTATTTGGCGGGCGGATTCAGCGGGTCGTACAGCCAGAAGGCGTTGCAGACGCTGGCCCGCATCGACTTACAGCGCGCCTCGAAGTAGCCGTAGGTGATCCGCTTTTTGCTTTTCACGATCGCGGTCGTGAACCGGTCGTATCCGCGAACCCGGTTCTCGACGGTCACTTCCTCCGGCTTCTGCACCCGGGCCGTGAGGCAGAGCCTGCCGTCGCGGACCGCCACATTGTCCCGCGAGAAGAAGGCGGGTTTGCGGCCGTGCCACGCGGGATTGAAATCCCACCATTTCGCGTCGTCCAGCTTGACGCCGTTGAACTCATCGCTGAACTCAACAGAGAATTCCCAGTCCGCGCCCAGGGGACAGGTCGGCGTCTCCGCGCCGAACGTCACCCCCGCCGCCGCGATCACGCACGCGAGAAGCATCAACCCTGCTTTCATCAAACCTCCCCTTTTTCAGTCCTGACACCGTTTACCGGCCCCCAAAATGCCTGGCCCAAAGCAGATCCGGACGCTCCTTCAAGGCTTGCCCGAAACACGCTTTGGCCTCCTCCGGGCGATTCTCCGCCAAGGCCAGCAACCCCTTGAGATACGCCGCCACGGCGGCGCGGTGGGTGACCCGTTCGGCAGGGGTGTTCTCCCCGCCGAACTTGGCGTAGGCATAGGTCTCCAACGGTTTCTCCAATTCGGTGATGGCTTTCCGCAGGCCAGCGGCCTGCGCCGCCTCGCGTTCCGGCTTCCCGCCCACTCCGCGCAGAGCCAAAATCCGGTAGTAGTTCATCTCGCCGTCCGCGACGCGGCCCTCCAACGCCCGGCGCAACTCCGCTTCGGCCTGGACCGGCTGACCCAGCTCGCGGTAGGCCTGTGCCATGTAATAATGGACCTTGGGTGCCTGTCCGGCATCGCCGGGGCGGCCGGCCTGCAGATTCTCGGGATAGGTGTTCGCCGCTTTGAAGTCCATGAGCGCCGCCGCGGCCTTGCCGGCCTCCAATTGCGCCAGACCGCGCAGCAGGCAGGCATCGACGAACGGCTGATGCAGCGCCGCCGCGCCCTCCCACACGTGGAAACGCCGGGTGGTCAGAATCGCCAGCGCCTTGTCGAACTGGCCGGTCTCGTTGTACAGGTAAGCCAGACGCAGCATCGCCGGATCGCTCCGCTGCACGGTCCCCATGCGGCTCTCCAGAAACGCCAGGCGGTCCGTCGCGCGGGCCCCCCTCTTCTCCTGCAGCTTGTCCAGCTCGAGCACCGGTGCCACGTTCTGCGGGTCGGCCTGGACCGCGGCCTGATAACAGGTCACGGCCCGTCCGTGTTTTTCCGGAATCCGGCTGTAGGCGAAACCGAGATTGCGCAAGGCCAACCCGTGCGCGGGCTGCAGCGCCACCGCGCGTTCCCAGGCGTCGATGCCGCGTTCGCGCTGCTCCAGGTAATAGGTCAGGTTTCCCAGATAATACCAGGTGTTCGCGTCGGAGGGGCACAGCCCGGCCGCCTGCTCCAACATCGCCAGCTCCTCATGGCGGAACGGAAAACAGAGGTCAACCGGCATCTGCGCCGCCAGGGCGAAGAGCGCACGGGCCACACCGGAATTCCCCTGCCGCAGGCGGTAATACCCGGCGTAGTATTTCAACAGCGGGCTCGCGTAAGGCCCTTTGGCCTCTTCGGCCTGCGCCAGCAGTTCGATCGCCTCCTCGAACGCGCCGAGGTTGCCGTAATCGGTCACCACCTCCAGCAGTTCCTGCAGCCTGTAGCCGCGCCGGAGATCCGCTGTCGCCAGCGCGCGGGAACCCCGGTTGTGGAGGAAGCAGCGCTCCGTCACCGACCAGTAATCAAGCGGGTCGTGTTTCCGCGCCTGGTCGAACGCCGCCTCCGCCTCACGCCGCCTTCCCAGTTTGCGCAGGATGTGCCCGCGCAGCGTGTGGGCCTTGCTCGAGGCCGACGCCACCTCCAGCGCGCTGTCGATACGCTCCAGCGCCTCCGTATAGTCCCCCTTGCGGCACGCCAGTTTCGCCAGCTCCATGTGCCCCGCGCGCTGGAACCCGTCGCGCCAGACCGCCTTCCAGAACTCGTTCTCCGCCTCGTCTTGTTTGCCGCGCGCGGCCAGCACCACGCCCAGATAATAGTGCGGTTCGGCGTCCCGGGCGCGGGTGTGGTTGCGTGTGGCGCGCGCCACTGCCCGGCGCAGCAGCCGTTCGGCCTCTTCATACTTCGCCTCCCGCGCGCGCCGGATGCCCAGCGCCAGATTCACGCGCAGATCGTCCGGGTCGCGCCGCAGCGCCTCCTCATAGTACGGGATGGGATCCACGATGCCGTTGTGGAACTGCTCCAGTCGCAGACCGGCCAGATAGAGCTCCTCGACCGTCTTGTATCCGGCCGGAGGCCTGGGGTTCTCGACCGTCTCCGGCAGCGGCGGCTGCACGTCCGGCACCGGGGTGTAGCGCACCAGCTCGCGCCCGTCCGGCGCGGTCAGGATGCCGGTCAGCTCCCGGTCCGCCAGCGAGGGGTTGACCGGGAGGGTACTGACCCACGGGGTGTCGGGGCCGATGTCGATGATCTCGGAGAAGGTCTCCCGGCCGTGTTGCAGCGTGACCTTCGCGCGCCGGACCCGTGCGGTGGTGTTGAACCCCAACAACACCTTGTCCGGCGCGAGCCGTTGGAGATTCATGGCCGCATCCAGGTTGGCGCAGGTGACGCCGCCGATCTTCTTGATCGGATACCAGAACTGTTTGCAGCGCCGCGTCTCGTACGGCGAGATCCAACTGTAGTCCGGCTGGTTGTCCGAGTAGGCGCCGACCATGAGTTCCAGATAGGGCCCGTCGGTGTCCGTGAGCACCTTGTCCCAGACGAAGCCGCCGGGGTTGTTGCCCCAGAGGAAGAACTTCTTGCCGACCAGGACATGGCGGTTGCCGACATGCGCGGTGCCCATCCCGATGCCGTGGTCGTACCCGGCGAGAAAGGCGTTGTCCGGATCGACCGCGAAGATTGAACGGTGGTCCGCGGTGAAATTTTTCCACCAGCTCAGATCGGCGATCCCGTCGACCGTCACATCCGGACGCCCCATGGGGAAAGGCGTGAAGAAATCCTTGTGGTGATCCATGCCGATGCGGCAGGAGGGCGGGAAGATCACCTGGTAGTTGGTGCCGCAGTGCACCGAGACGTTCGCCCAGTAGAGCATGGATTCGATGAAAGGCTGGAGGTTCATGAACCGGCAGTCCGCCTCCAGAACGGCGCGGCCGGGTTTCATCGAAAGCCCGATCGACCACTTCATGCGGTGGCGGATCTCGGTCTCGCCGATCCAGACGGTCTTGCCGCCGTCCGCGTTTTTCACGGTCGCGTAGTCCACCGGCATGAAGGTCGTGGCGCGGTGATGGTGCGGAAAGTTCCACTCCACCCCGCCGGAGGTCCAGGCGCCCAGCATGCCGATCAGCGCGGGCTTGATCACCGATTGCCGGTAGAAGATGTCGAACCCGGTGTTTTTGTCCGTGAAGGTGAAGAGCCGCCCGCCGATCTCCGGCAGCAGGGTCATCTCCAGATACTCGTTCTCCAGCCGCAGCGCGGTGTAGGTCCGGTCCACCTTCTCATCGCGCAGCGTGTCCTGCAGCGGATAGGGGTAAACGCGTCCCTGCGCGCCCTGATAGACGCGGCCGGTGTAGAAGATTGGATTCTTGTCGTACGGCCCCGGCGGATAAGTCGGCAGTGTGACCGTCGCCTCCTCCACCCTGACACCCGCCATCCCGGACCCGACACTCAACAGCGCGCAAACCATCGCCGATCCAAACGCAAACCGTCTCATCGCGACATTCTCCTCTTGATTGTGGTTTCAGCATACACCCTCTGATCAAGCGCAACAAGAGTCGTTTGCGCAGAAAAAAACAAACCTTTTGCGCACAATCGACGTACCCGCGCCAGTCGCGCACCGATTCTTTTTTGACTTGCCCGCGCGGTGGCCCTCATGCCATGCTTGCCCCCATGTCCGGTCGCCACCCTGAAGGAACGCCACACGCATCGAACGGAACCTCGTGCCGCATGCCCCCAACCCTCTCCCATATCCCGCGGGTCATGGTCATTCAGGAGACCAGCGTCCAGCCGGGCCGGGATAAGCTGCGGGGGATTTTCAAGTATGCCCACCTCTACGGACCCTGGCATGTGCATCTGGTTCACGGACGCTTGGGCGAAGCGAGACCCGGGAGTGTCCGCGAATTGCGCGCCTACGACGGCATCCTCGCGGGCCCCATGATGATGGGCTTGGCCGCTTCGCTCGGGAAAATGCGTTGCCCGGTGGTTCTCATGGATCCGCTCGACGCCGTGCTGCAACAGACGCCCCGCTTCAGGCGCTTTTGCCGCACGTGCGATGACTCGACACAGGTCGGCGAAGCCGGCGCCGACTATTTTCTGTCGCGCGGCTATTCCGCTTTCGCCTATGTGAACGAGTTTCTGAACCGCAACTGGTCGTTGCGGCGCGGGGAGGCGTTCCGGAAACGGATCCGGGAGGCCGGCTTCCCCTGTTCGCTCTACACCCGGCCGGACACGCTCCCCGATGCGGCCGGCGACGCCCGCGCTCTCGCCGCCTGGCTGCGCGATCTGCCCAAACCCGCGGCGCTGCTGGCCGCCATGGACACGCGCGCGTATCAGGTGATCGAACTCTGTTCGCAACTCGGAATCGCGGTGCCGCGTGATGTGGCGATTCTCGGAATCGACGATGACGAGCTGCTCTGCAACGGCTCGATCCCCACGCTCTCCAGTATCCGCCGCGATACCGAAACGTGCGGCTTCATGGCGGCGCGCATGCTCGACCGCCTGATGCGCCGGGAACTGCGCAAACGCGAGGTCTTTCTGTACGGTGTACGGGAGATCGTCACCCGCGACTCCACGCGGCTCCCGAACGGACCCGCCGACCCGTTTGTCCAGCGCGCCCGCGACTTCATCCGCATCAACGCCGGCACGCCGATCGGCATTCCGGACCTCGTCCGCCATTTGAACGTGTCGCGGCGTCTGATCGAAACCCGTTTCCGAAACGCCTGTGGCCACTCGCTGCTTGATGAGATTCAGCATGCCCGGCTGGAACGCGTCGAGCGTCTGCTGCGGGTTACCGATCTCTCGCTGGGCGCGATCTGCGCCAGCTGCGGATACCGCACGGAAGTGCATTTGCGCCGCATGTTCAAACGCCGGTTCGGTTGCCCCATGCGGACATACCGCGCGCGCATGCGGCACGGATCTTCCGGGTTGCACGGTGCCCCGCCGGATGCTACGCTATTCCCATGTCACGCAAACGGCTGATCCACACGACCGGGCGCCGCGCCGCAACACTCTTGCGGCTGGCCGTGGCCGCATGCCTTTTTTGCCTGACCGTGCTGCAGGGCCTCTCGTTCTGCCTCTGCGCCCCGGATCCGGATGCCTGCGGCACGGATTGCCACGATTGCGCACCGCTTCCGGATGGCGACCACAGCACGTTGGAACACCTCTGCGAGCATCTCGACATCGCCTTCCTGGCACCGGGCCAGAAGTCGGATGGCCTCCGTGAGCTGTTGGGGACGCTGCTGACCGCCCTGCCTGCCATGCGGCAGGCCGCAGTCGCATGCCCCGCGCCGGATGCCTTGCCACGCCTGCGGAAACCGCCGCCCGAGGTGCTTTTCCCGCAGCTCGCCTTTCTCGCGCGCTCCGCGCAACGGCTCTGCTGATTTGGCTTCGCTTCCGTTTGTGACCGAACCGGTCTCGTGCCGGCCTCGGTTTCTCCCGCGTGAGCCGTGCCCAGAACGCGCCGGCTCCGCCTTTCCGGATCGCGCTACGAGGAGCCTCGATGTCCCATCTCTTCTTCCGTGGGCAGACACAACGTCTGCCGACCCTTTTGCTGGGGCTGCTGCTTTGCGGCGGCTGCCGCAGTTATGCGCCCGCACCGATCCACTGGTCGCGCGAAGCGGCCGAGTGGTCCGCTTCCGCGCCGCCCCGCGCGCCGCTGACCTTGGCGGAGGCGCGGCAGATCGCGCTTATTCTGAATCCGGAGATCAACGCGCTGCGCCTCAAGCGTTTGTCCTCCGAAAAGCAGGCCCAGGCCGCGGGCTGGTGGGAGGATCCCGCCCTCGGACTGGATGCGTCGCGCGTGCTGCGCGGCGGGCCCCACCCGTGGATTCTGGGTTCCGGACTGTCCTTCACCCTGCCGCTCACCGGCGTGCCGGGTCTGGAGAAGCGCGCGGCGCTCGCCTACGCGCAGGCCGACGCCCTGGCCGTGACCGCTGCGGAGCGCGAGCTGATCGCGGAAGTGGACCGGCTCTGGCTGGGATGCCGCACGGACTCGCGCTGCGCGGTCGCGCAACAGGACTACGCGGCACGCCTCCAGTCCCGCGAACAGACCGCGCGCGCGCTGATCGCGGCGGGGGAACTGCCCCGCGCCGAGGGGGATCGCATCGCGCAGGAACGAATCCGGCTGGAGCTGGAGTGCGCCTGCTGCGGTACGGAGACCATCGCGCGCCGGCAGGCGCTGCTGCGCCGGCTCGGCCTGCATCCGTCGGCGCCCCTGGAGCTTGCGGAAGAAAGCGGGGCCGCGTCTTCGGACAACCGGGCTTCGCCATCCGGACCGCTGCCGAGCTCAGACCTCGATCTGGTCCGGCATCCGCGCGTGCGGGAAGCGCTCGCCCGTTTCGCGGCGGGAGAGGAGGCGCTGCGGGCGGAAATCCGGAAACAGTTCCCTGATCTCGAGACCGGACCGCTCTTCGGGCACGAGGAAGGCACCGGACGCCTGGGCGCTTCGCTGGGGTTTACCCTCCCGTTGTGGAACCGCAACCGCAAAGGGGTCGCGTCTGCGGAAGGCACCCGTGACGCGGCCCGGCTGGAGGCGCGGAACGTCTGGCGCGGCCTGGTGGCCGAATGGCACGAGGCGCGGCGGCTGTTGCAGACCGCCGAAGCGAAAGAACAACGTATCCGCGAAACGCAACTTCCCGAAGCGCAACGTGCGGCCGAACAGACGGAACGGCTGTTCCGGCAGGGTGAGGCGGACGTCTTGGCGCTTCTGGCGGCGGACGAAACGCTCTACAACGCGCAGGAGGCGCTGATTGAGGCGCAACGCACGCTGGGCGAGGCCCGGATCCGCCTGGACCTGCTGCGGATCCCCAACGAAGAACCGGCGCCCGCCTGTCGTGCGGCGAGCGGCGCGAAAAGAATCAGGAGGCAGTGATGAATTTTTTCTCATGGACAAAAAAAACGATGACGGTGGCGGTAATCCTCGCGGGCCTGGCCACGGGATGTTCACGGTCCGGCAGGCGGCAGGAACACGAGCACGGCGAGACGTGCGGCCACGGTTCCGCGCAGGAGAAGCCCGCTCAGGAACATGAACACGGCGAGGCATGCGGCCACGGTCCCGCGCAGGAGAAGCCGGCGCAGGAACATGAACACGGCGAGGCGTGCGGCCACGGTTCCGAGGCTCCCGGCGCACAGGCCGCGTTCGAGATACCCGAAAACGCCCAGCGCCTGCTGGGCCTCTCCTTCGTGAAGGCCGAGCGCCGGCCCGTAACCGGGGCCTTGCGTTTTCCCGGCCGGTTCGAGTGGATGCCAGGCGCGCGCCGGGTCTATGGGGTTCCCGCAGCCGGTGTCGTCGAGCCGCGCGTGCGCCCGCCGCAGGCGGTGAAGGCGGGTGACGTGCTCTTCACGGTGCGCTCGCCGGAGTGGATCGCCAGGAAGGGTGAGGTCAACGAAGCCGAAGCGGCGCGGACGCTGGTCAAGGCCGAGGCCGAAGCGGTGCGGCGACGGCTCGCGCAGTTGAAGGCGGCGGGAACGCGTCATGCAGAACTGGAGCAGCAACTCGCCGTGAAAGAGGCGGAAGCGGTGCGGGCGGAACGCACCCGGCAGAACGCCGAAGCGGTGCTGCGGGCGGTGCGGGCGCTCTGCCGCGAAGAGGAGGACGGGGTACTCGTTGTCCGGGCCCTCGAAGCGGGCGTGGTCGAACGGCTGTCGGCCGAGAACGGCGCGTGGGCGGAGACGGGCGCGGAGGTGGTGTGCGTGACGCGCGTTGACGGACTCTGGTTCCGCGCCGACGGCGTCGCGTCCGAGATGACGAACGTGCGCGCGGGCCAGAAGGGCTTTGCGGAACCACCGGGCAAGGTCCGCGGCGAGGCGGCGCACGGGGTGATCGAGCTGGGGTTGGCGCAGGATGACGCCGCGCGCGTTCAGCCGCTCTATCTGTTGCCCCAGGCGCTCCCCGCGTGGGCGGGGCCCGGACGCGCGGGCGTGCTGAACGTGATCGTGGCGGAGAGCGCGCCGGCAAGTCTCGCACTGCCCCAAGGCTGCGTGGTGACGGACGGCCTGAGGCGTGTGGTCTTCGTGCGCGATGAGAAGGATCCCGACCGGTTCCTCAAGGTCGACGTGACGCTCGGGGCGGGCGACGGCGATTGGGTCGAGGTGCAAGGCATCGAGGCAGGCGCGTCGGTCGTGCTGGACGGCGCCTATGAGCTCAAATTGGCTTCACCCGCCGAAGGAGGCCAGAAAAAGGCGGCGGGACACTTCCACGCCGATGGCCAGTTCCACGAAGGCAAGCATTAAGAGGCGCGGGAGAGCGCGCGTCGCGGATCCTTTGGGAGAATTTACGCTATGTTGAAACGGATCATGGATTTTTGTTTAGGCAACCCCTGGCTGACGCTGGCCGTCACGCTGATGACGGTGACGGCGGCCGTATGGGTGGGCCGGCGGCTGCCGGTGGACGTGTTTCCGGAACTCAAGGTGCCGCGCGTCGTGGTGCAGACCGAGGCGGGCGGGCTGACGGCCGAAGAGGTCGAGCAGTTCGTCACGGTGCCGATCGAATCGGCCATGAACGGCATCCCCGGCGTGAAGGCGGTACGCTCGTCTTCGGGTGGCGGGTTGTCGTTCGTGTGGGTGGATTTCGACTGGGACACCGAACTTTTCCGCGCGCGCCAGAGCGTGGCCGAACGGCTCGCGACCGTGCGCGCCCTGCTGCCTGAAGAGACCGAGCCGGAGCTGGCGCCGATCGTTTCCATCACCGGCGAGATCATGATGATCGCGCTCACGTCGCCGGACGGCGCGGCATCGATGTTCGAGCTGCGCCAGTTGGCGGAGTTCGAGCTGAGTAACCGGCTGATGGCGATTTCCGGCATCGGGCAGGTTGTGGTGATGGGCGGAAGGCTGCCCGAATTCCAAGTCAACGTCTCGCAGACCGCGCTGGCCGCCCACGGCGTGACGCTGAACAACGTGGCCGACGCGGCGCGCGCCGCGCATACCCTGGCGGGCGCGGGGTATCTGCCGCACGTCCGGGGCCAGGAGATCCCCCTGCGCCAGACCGCGCGCGTGGAGACGGCGGAGGAACTCGGCCGCGTGCTGGTGCCCACGCCGGACGGCGCGCCGCTGCGGCTCGGGCAGGTGGCGGACGTGACGCTGGGCGGCGCGCCGAGGCGGGGCTCCGCCGCCTACAACGGCCAGGACGCGGTCGTGCTCGCCGTGCAGAAAGCACCCGGCGGCAACACGCTGGAGCTGACGCGCGCCATCGAACAGGCGCTGGACGAGTTCGAAAAGTCGCGCCTGCCCGCCGGCGTGAAACTGCACCGCGACGCCTACCGGCAGGCCGATTTCATCAACCTGTCGATCGAGAACGGGGAAAGGATCGTGCGTGACGCGGCGATCATCGTGCTGCTGGTGCTGGGCCTGACGCTGCTGCGCGTGCGCACCACGCTCATCACGCTGTTGGCCATGCCGCTCTCGCTGGCCGCCGGGCTGCTCTTCTTTCCGAAATTCGGACTGGGCATCAACATCATGACGCTCGGCGGTCTGGCCGTGGCCGTGGGCGATGTGGTCGACAACGCGATCATTTTTGTGGAGATCGCGTGGCGCAAGCTGTTGGAAAACGCGCACAGGCCCGAAGGCAAACGCCGGTCGAGAATCGCGGTCCTGCACGCCGCAAGCGCGGAGATCCTGCACTCGGTGACCTTTTCCACGCTCATCATCGTGCTGGTCTTCCTGCCCCTGCTGTTTCTGTCGGGACTGGAAGGGCAGTTCTTCCGGCCGCTCGGCATGGCCTACTTGCTGGTGTTCGTCGCCTCGCTGCTGGTGGCGGTCACCGTGACGCCGGCGCTGTGCCTGCTGCTCTTCAGTGAACGACGGTTCCTTCTGCGGCCACGCGAGAGCCGCAAGGGGCAGGGAAAAACAGCGGAAGCGGTTTCGGTGCGCGTGCTCAAGGCGCTTTATCGTCCTCTGCTCGCCTTCTGCGTGCACCATGCCGGACTGGTGTGTCTCATGATGACGGCGGTAACCGCCGCCGCACTGTGGCTGGCTTCCACGTTCGGCACAAGCTTCCTGCCGCCCTTCCACGAGGACTGCTACACCGTGTTTGTGAGCACGCCCATCGGCACCTCGCTGGACGAAACCGAGCGCGTCACCCGCGAGACCCTGACCGCGATCCGGGGTATCGACGGCGTGAAGAGCGTCACGCGCCGCACAGGGCGCGCGGAGCGCGACGAGCACGCCGAGCCGGTGAGCGCGTCAGAGCTGCTCGTGCGCGTGGACATGCGGGCCGACCCGCTGCGGTTGCGGCGCGAGATCGAAGCCGTGATCCAGCGTATTCCCGGACTGGCCACGATGATCGGCTATCCCATCGCGCACCGTATCAGCGCCGTGCTCTCGGGCACGACGGCGGAACTGGCGATCAACGTGTTCGGCGACGACCTCGCCACCCTGCGCACAGCCGCCGCCGAGGTGAAGAAGGTGCTCGACACCCTGCCGCAGGTGGCGGACGCGCGGGCGAACCGCGAGATCCTGGTGGACACCCTGCGCATCCGGTACCGGCTTGAAGATCTGGCGCGCGCGGGGCTGACGCTCAAAGACGCGGGCGAGCAGGTCTCGGCGGCGTTCGACGGGCTGGTCGTGGGGCAGGTGGCGCGGAACCAGCGGCGCTGGGACATCGTGGTGCGCCTGTCCGAGGCGGAACGCGGCCGTCTGGAAGACGTGGCGGCTTTCAGGCTCTGCACGCCGAAGGGCGCGCGGGTACGGCTGGACGAGGTGGCGGACGTGTTCCGCGAGGAGGCGTCGAACCTGATCGTGCGCGACAACACACACCGCAAGGCGCTGATCTCCTGCAATGTGGCGCCCGGCTCGAATGTCGGCGACCTGGTCCGCGCGTTGCGCCGGAACGTCGACCCGCTGGTCCACCGTCTCGGCTGCGCGGTGAGCTACGGCGGCAGCTATGAGGCGCAGCAGTCCGCTTCGCGGCGACTCACGGGACTGGGCCTGGCGATCGTGGTGGCGATCCTTCTGCTGCTGACGCTTTCGTTGCGCAGTCTGCGGGCGGCGCTGCTGGTGATGGTGAATATCCCGCTTTGTCTGATCGGCGGCGTGTTGGCCCTCTATCTGGCCACGCCCGCGCCGCTGGCCGCCAATACGCGGGCGCTCTTCGGCGACGGGGTCTATGTGGCGCCGATCCTGTCGGTCGCTTCGCTGGTGGGCTTTGTGACGGTCATCGGGTTCGTGATCCGCAACGGACTGCTGCTGCTGAACCGGTATCGCGAGTTGCAGGCGTCGGGGCTCGGCGTGCGCGAGGCGATTCTGGAAGGATCGGTCGAGCGGATGGCCCCGATCCTCATGACCTCCCTCACGACGATTTTGGGGCTGGTGCCCATCGTGCTGGCCCGTAACAAGCCGGGCGGCGAACTGCTCGCGCCCCTGGCCATCGTGCAGTTCGGCGGGCTCATCAGCGCCACCCTGCTGAATCTGCTCGTCCTGCCCGCCGCGTACCGGCTCGCCGGACGCGACCCCCGCACGGCCGCGCCGTGAGCCACGCTTTTCCCGGCGGGCGACAGAAGAGTGTCAATCTATATCAGGACGGGAGGAACGGATTTCGATGCTCGACACACGACGCTCGACGCTCGGAATTTCAAAACCTCCTCCCTCCTCCTCCTTCTTCCTTCCTCCCGAATCCCTCCTTGGCAAACGGCGGGCGATGGCCGTATACTGGCGGCCGTTTTCGAGATGTCCCTATGCTTTTTTTCGACAAATTGCTCTGCGGCGAACCGACGGTCTCCTTCGAGTTTTTCCCGCCCAAAACCCCTGACGGGTGGGCACGGCTCTACGCCGCGATCGCCGAGACCGCCCGGCTCAACGTGGATTTCGTTTCCGTGACCTACGGCGCGGGCGGCGGCACGCGCGAGAGTACCGTGGATCTGGTCGCCTCGCTGCAGAACAACCTCGCGATCCACGCCATGGCCCACCTCACCTGCCTCGGGCATTCGCAGGCTGAGCTGTCCCGGATCCTGGACCGCCTGGCGGAGAAACGCGTGCCCGCCGTCATGGCGTTGCGCGGCGACCCGCCGCAGGGCGAGACCTCCTTCCGGCCGCACCCGTACGGCTTCGCCCACGCGGATGACCTGATCGGTTTTATCCGCGACGGCTGGCCGGGCTTCAAAATCGGGTGCGCCGCCTATCCCGAGGGGCACCCCGAATCTTTCGCGCCCGGCGTGGCGCGCACGCCGGACCTCGACATCGAAGTCCTCAGGCGCAAACAGGCGAACGGCGCCGATTTCGCGGTCACGCAGCTGTTCTTCGAGAATGACGTCTACTTCCGTTTCGTCGAGCGGGCGCGCGCAGCCGGGGTGACGATCCCCCTGCTGCCGGGGATCATGCCGATGTCGTCCGCGAAGCAGATCGCGCGCTTCATCACCCTGGCCGGGTGCGCCATCCCCGAGACGCTGAAACAGGCGGCCGGGGCGCCGGATGTGGCGGAGGCGGGCTTTTGTTTCGCGCTGGACCAGTGCCGCGGCCTGCTCGCGGGCGGCGCGCCGGGGATCCACCTCTATTCGCTGAATCAGGCGGGGCTCTCCAGCCGCCTGCTCACCGCGCTCCGCGACGAACGCCTCCTGCGGTAAAGCGGCTTGACGCTCCGCCGTCAACCCGTCATGCTTTCGCCATGGTCAAAGACGGACATATCCGCCTGCTCCCCATCCATATCGCCAACAAGATCGCGGCGGGCGAGGTGGTCGAACGGCCCGCTTCGGTGGTCAAGGAACTGGTCGAGAACGCCATCGACGCGGGCGCCACGCGCGTGGACATCACGGTCACGGCCGGCGGGCGCAAACTCATCGCGGTCTGCGACAACGGCTGCGGCATGACCCGCGACGACGCGCTGCTCAGCATCGAGCGGCAGGCCACCAGCAAGATCACCGACGTGGACGACATCGAGCGGATCGACACGCTCGGCTTCCGCGGCGAGGCGCTGCCCTCGATCGCCTCGGTGTCGCGTTTCCTGCTCAAGACCCGCCGGGCCGAAAGTGACGCGGGCACCGAACTCTCCGTGGGCGGGGGCAGCCTGCAGGACGTGCGCGAGGCCGGCCTGCCGCCCGGAACCGCGATCGAGGTGCGGGATCTCTTTTTCAATGTCCCGGCCCGCCGCAAGTTCCTGCGCGCGTACCAGACCGAACAGGCGCACATCCGGTCGGTTTTCACCCTGCACGCGCTGGCCCATCCCGCGATCGGCTTCAGCCTCACCGCGGACGGCCGCGAGCTGGCGCGCCTGCCGTGCGGCGCCACGCACGAGGAGCGGATCCGCGATCTGTTCGGCGCGGCGTTCTGCGCCGGGCTGCGTCCGGTGAACCGGAGCGTCCGCGGCGTGCGCGTCACCGGGTTCGCGGGCCTGCCGAACCTCACCCGCACGGACCGCAGCGAACAGTACGTCTTCATCAACCGCCGCCCCGCGACCGCGCCGGTCATCGCGTACGCGCTGCGCGAGGCCTACCCGCCGCTCGAGGGCGACCGCAAACCGATCGTGCTGCTGTTCATCGAGCTTCCGCCGGACGAGGTGGACGTGAACGTCCATCCCACCAAACGCGAAGTCCGGTTCCGCAGACCCGCCGATGTGCGCGAAGCCATCATCCTCGCGGTCAGCGACGCGCTGGGCCGGAAACGCGAGGCGCGCGCCACCGCCCCGGCCGGATACCCGGACGATGCGGCCGTGACCCTGCGCGCGCTGGCGCCGGAAGCCGCCGCGCAGACGCGGGGCGAACCCTTCCCCTACCCCGGACCGGTGGCCCTGCCGCCCACAGACGCGCCGGCGGCGGCACCCCCTTCCCCCGAAGGCTCCCTGCCGGCCGGACCGCCGCCCGCCCCGACCGGTTCGGGTCTGCCGCTGTTCCACACGCCCGAAGACGGCTCGCCGTGGCGCTGGTGCCGCGTGCTGGGCCAGGTCGGCGGCCGGTATCTGCTGTTGGAGACGGACGGCGGGTACGTGACGCTGGATCCCTGCGCCGCGCGCGAGCGGGTCCTGTATGAACGGCTGATGGCCGTGCGCCCCTCCGGCGGCGTGGTCTCGCAAGCGCTGCTGCTGCCCGAAACCGTGCGCCTGCCGCCCGCCGATGCCGCCCGCCTGCGCAAGTTCCTCGCCGCGGTGCAGGAGATGGGGTTCGGCATCGCGGACTTCGGCAACGACCATTTTCTTGTGGAGAGCCTGCCGGACGCGCTGGCCGGCGTCTCCTGCCGCGAACTGCTCGGCAACATCGCGCAGGATCTGGAAAACGCCGGGGCGCGCCGGGGCGCGGACAAATGGCGCCACGAGCTGGTGGCCAAAGCCGCATGCCGGGCCGCCGCGGGCGGCGCGACCCCGCTCTCCGGCGATGCGGCCGAGAGACTGGTGGCGGCTTTGGCCGAAACGCGGATGCCCTACACCTGCCCCCGCGGGCGCCCCACCATGATCTTCACCTCGTATCGTGAGTTGGAACGCAAATTCGGACGGTGAAACGGAGGCTGCGGATGAGGGTTTTGCGTTTTCCTGTTGTGACGTTCGCTTTGGCCTGCCGCGTCCTGTGTGTCGCGGGCGCGGATGCGCAACCCGCCGCGCGCGCCAAAGCGGTGGTGCGGGTTCTGCCCCAAACGGTTGACACCCGCGTCGGCGCGTTCCGGATCGGTTTGGCCGCCGGATGCGGTGGCGCGGCCGCGCGGGCCGTGCAGGCCGAACGCCTGCCCCGTGAAGGGCTGGAAGCCGGACTGCGGAGCACATCCCCGACAGGCGGGACGGTCCGCGTCTCGGTCTCACACGTCCCGGGCGAGGCTTCTCCTCTTCACACGGTGGTGAACAGCAGCAACACGGAGCAGGGGGTGACGCTGCTTGCCCAGGCCCTGCGCCAAGGCGTGGACCATACGCTGTCCCTACTCTGCCGCAGCGAGCGGGACAGAACCCGCCTGACCGTGGGGTTCCAATCCGCGGCCGACCCGGCCGCGCCGGAGACGCTCCGGCGGGTACGTATCCGGTCCGGCACCGGATGGAGCCGGCACACGCTGACCTTCACGCCAAACCGCGACGGTACCTTCCGTCTGCGTTTTCTGCTGGAGCCAGGCGGCGTCGTGACCTTCGCCCGCTTTTCGCTGATGCCGGCCGACGCCGACGGCAACGGCTGGGACCCTGTGGCGCTGGAGGCGCTGCGCGTGACCGCCGCGCCGTTCCTGCGCTGGCCGGTACGGTCCGGGAGCGGGTTCTACAACTGGTACGACGGCGTGGGGCCGCAAGCGGCGCGGGAGACGAAAGGCCAGGCCTTCGGCACGGTCGAGGCGGTCCGCCTCAGCCGACTCGCCGGCGCGGAACCCGTTTTCCGCATTTCGCTTTACGCGCCGGAGGACGCCTCGGAAGCGGCGGGGATCCCCGGCCCCGCCGCTGCGGCAGAACTCGCCGCGGATTGGGTGGCCTACTGCAACGCGACCGGCGGACATCCGCTCGCGATGCTGCGGGTCCGGCACGGGGTACCCGAACCACTGGCCGTGCGCCAGTGGGAACTCTGCCCCGCAGGCGGTCTGCTGCGGGACCCCGTCGGATTTGCCCGCGAGAGCCGCCGCATGGCGGACGTCCTGCGCGCGGCGGATGCGACGCTCACCATACAAATCAGGCCGGCGCCATCAGACGCGCATCCCGCGTCAGACCCCTATACGCTCGGCCTGCTGCAACGCCTGAAGTCCGCCGATGCGGCGGAACGCGAATACTACCGCGCGTGGTACGAGGCGCTCGGGCCGCTCGGCGCGCGGTTGGGCCGGCGCGCTGCGGAAGCCGACCGCGACGGCGACGCTCCTCTCGCTTTCACGCCGCAGGACGTGCTGCGCTGCGGCGTCTCCCCCTCCGCCTGCCTGACGGGACCGGGCCTGCTGATGACCCTGCTCAACCGCTTTCCCCTCGCGAGAATCCTTGCGACAGAGGGCACCCCTCCGAACCTGCGGATCCTGGCGGGGTGGGGCGAGGACGATTCGGCCCTGCTCCTGTTCGTCTGCAACACCGGCACCGAAGCGCAGAGCGTGCATTTCGATCTGCGGACCCTGCGGCGCCGTTTCGTTTTTTACACGCTCGACCAGGCGGCCGGGGAAATCACCCTGCCGCGCCTGACCCCCGAACTGCCGATCCGCCGGTATCAGAAAGCCGGAGCCGCGTTGACGCAGTTCGTGGCCTGCGAAGCCGCGCCCTCCTCCTTCACGCGCATCCTGGTGACCGAGTGAAGGGGGAGACGGTGGGGCAGGGTACGATTCCGTTTCGTTGGCCTCGCATATCCCACGGTCTCCCCCGTCCTCATCCCGGCGTGCTCGTTCTCGTCCTCGATTCCCTGTCTTGCCGGGTCGGGGACGGAGGAGGAATCCTCGGCATCGGGGCCGGTATCGGTATTGTCAGACCAAGAGGTGTTCGATCACGGTCCCGGTCCCGATAGCGATTTGGATGCGAGCCGTCGACAGCGTGTGGGACTCAGTCAGGGAAACGGGGATGCGCCCAAACGGAATCGCACCCCCCGATCCTTGTTGGATGTGTTGCGGGCGTTATGCTATGCTTCCTACGCATGATGGATCAGAACCAGAGCGATTCACCGCACAGGGCAACAGCAGGGCTGCTTCAGAACCGGAACCGGGAACTCGGGAACCTCCTGCTCTCCGAACGGGCGGCCGCATACGTCACGGTTCTCGCCGAACTCCTCGCACTCCGCCGCAAGCACGAGCTGGAACCGCTGCACGAGGATCTCCACGCCGCCGTCCGCGAGGCGTTGGGCGGCGACGCCTACACGACCGACGCCTTCAACCAGGACATCCGGCAACTCCTGCTCTGGAATCTGATCACCGACCGCCTCGAAAAAGAGCGCCTGCGCGGCTACCGGGACACGCGCCGCCGTAAGTTCCGTTACCGCCTCACCGACGAGGCTGCCGCCTTCCTCCTCTGGCTCGAGGCCCGGCGCCGCGACGACCTCGAGCCTAACGACGCCGACACGCGCGATCTGCTCTCGGAACTCATCGGCACCCTGCGTGAGACGGCCCGTCTGTTCCACAAGACCGGAGCCGACGCCATGGACTACGAGACCGCCCGCGGCGTCTTCTACCGCCTCGCGCGTATGGGTGCCCTCACAGACAGCGTGAGCCAAACTCTCGGGGACTTCAACATCCGGCTCCTCGGCTTTGCGACCAGCCGTTACGATGCCCCTACGGCGAGGATTATTCTCGCCGAACTCGACCGCTTTCTGAAGCGTTTTCTCAACCGCATCCACACCCTGCGTACCGAGATCACTCCGGAAATCAGCCGGCTGCGCCAAGGGCGTCTCACGGCCCGCTGGCAAGCCTGTCTGGCAAAGATGGAGGAGGAGAGCCGCGCCACCTCACATCTCATGCGCACCCGCCTGCCGCATCCCGAACGCATGCTCGCCGACCTCGCCGCCTTCTATGCCACCGAAGGCACGCTCGAAAAATTCTGCGCGCGCGTCAACACGGCGGGCCTCCTCGTCTGGCGGAAACTCTATACCCACCTGCGCGAGCTCGAACGCCGCAGCCACCGTCTCGAAGACCTCCGCGCCCGCGCCGCCGAACTCGCCCGGCTCCCGGCAGACGCCGTACCGTCCGATTACCTGCGCCGTCTTTTGGCCTCAGCCCGCTGGGCCGGCGACATGCACTTCTGGGACGAGAACGAGAAGGCCCTTCCGCCTCAGCCGCGCTGGGAACGTCATCGCCTCCGCGAGGAGACGACGCTGTGGCTGGACGTCAAACCCCGCGCCGGCGGCGCACCGGCGCAATCGTTGGAGGAGACGCGCCTGCAGGCCTTCGACGTATGGCTGCGCGGGCGCGGCCTCATCGATTCCGACGGGAACACCCGACGCGTGTCACAAGGTACGTTTTCCTCGTTCGCGGATTTTCCCCGTCTCATCGAACTCGGCCGTAGCGGGTTGCTCGGCCGCGGCGCACGTCTCGCCAAGCTCGGCTTCACCCTCAGCCCTCTGTCCGATCCCGTGCGCGTCGAGGCCGATGGCCACGCCCTCGCCTTCCTGGACCAGCTCGTCCAACTGTCTCCTCACCCCCCCAACGCCTAGACCCCTAACTCCCAACGCCTTCCCCTATGTCCGCCTTCGACGATCTCCTTCAGAAACAGAAGTCCCGCGTGCAGGCCGTGCTGAACATCCTGCTCGAAAGCCCGTATTTCTACAAGACCGACCACGAGGAGCACTTCCTCTTCCTCCGCCGTTACCAGCGCGAGTTCGCGACATTCTTCGAGGACACGTTCGGCTGGCAGCTCGTGCTCGATCCCAAATGTGCCCGGCTCTACAAGGAAACCTGGTACAACGACCGCATCACGCCCTCCAACCGCGACCTGTTCAATTTCACGAAGCGCGACGAGTGCCTGGCCTTCATGCTTCTGCTGGAGTTTTTCGAGAAGAAACTGGAGGAGGAGTCCGCCAGCGTAGAGGAGCCCGACAACATCCGTTTCCGGTTCGGCGACCTGCTGCTCTTTGAGCGCGAGCGCTTTCGGGAACTCTTCCCCGATCCGGCCGACGGCTATTCCGAAGAGGACGTGCGCCGGATCATGCGGCCCGTCATGCCCCAACTCGAGAAGTACCGCTTTCTCCTCAAGATCGACCCGCCGGACGATGAGGCCGTCGAGCCCGACGACACGATCTACGAGTGCCTGCCCGCGCTCTGGCACTACAGCGTCCAGCGCATCTCCCGCCCTATCGATGAAAATCCTTTGGACGGGCGACCCCCGCCGCCCACGGCCCAGAATCCGAACCCCAACCCCTGATCCCTCCTTCTCCCCATGGATTTCTACCGCATCACCAAAATCCGCCTGGTCAATTTCCACAACTTCACGGACGAGACCATCGAGCTCCGTGCGGGCGGCCATCTGTTCATGCTCGGCGACAACGGGTCGGGGAAAACCACGGTCTTGGACGCGGTTCATTTCGTGCTCACGGCCGGCCGCTCGATGGAGTTCAACTCCGCCGCGCGCGTGGCGGGAGCGAAACATTCCGGCGGCCGCACGGTGCAGGGCATCGTGATGCGCTACAACATCGAGGCCAACGGCCCGCTCAACCCCAACGGCGGCACCACCTACGCCGCATTGGAAATCGCCGGCCGCAACGGACGTCCCGTCACCGCCGCCGTCGGCGTCAGCACCGCCAGCATGGAGGAACGTTACGAGAGCTGGGGCGTCCTGCGGGAGGGACCGGTAGAAGAGCTCCCCCTGCTCCGGCACGAGAACGGGCGGACGCGCGTCACAACCAAAACGGAACTCAAAGCCGCCCTCGGCGGCAGCGGGTACTACGGCCAGATCGGCGCGTATGCGGATGAACTGGCGTCGCGTTATTTCTCGGACCGCGAAACCTTCGAGGATGTCTGTAAATTCCTCGCCACGGGGAAGGCCTACCGCGAGATCGCCGCGCACACCCACGACTATCACCAGCTTTTCCGCCAACTCCTGCAGGAGCCGCCGCGCGAAGTTTTCGAAGAGGTCATCGCCCACCTCAAATCGCTCGAGGAAAGCCGTCAGGATCTCGAGAAACTGCGCGCGAGGCACCGTTTCGTCGACGATCTTTCCGTTCTCTGCGGGCACGTGCTGAACGCCCGCATCCACGCCATCGCGGGCGCGTGGCAGGAACGCCACCTCGCGGCTCGCGAGTTTCAGCAGGCCTACGACCTCAACAGCGAACATCTCGCCGCAGAGGAACGCCGCCTCGCCGATCTCAAAGAGGATCAGAAACGCCTTGAGATCCAAGTCGAAGTCGCCCTCCAGCGCCTCAACGAGCTGCGCCGGCAGGACGCGCAGGGCTTGGTCGCGAAAGAACACGAGGCCCGGCTCAACGCCGAAGAAGCCAAGCGGCTCCACGAGCAGGCCAAGCGGAAACTCATCGACAGTCAGCTCCGCCACGAGGAGGCGTCCGACGCCGTCTCCCGCGCCCGCGACGCTCTCCGCAAACAGGCGCAGGCCTTCGGTCGCGCACTCCAGAAACTCGGCCGAACCGTGCCCTTTTCCTCTTCTCATCTCGCGGGCGCGCTCGACGACGCGCCGAAAAGCGAAACCCCGGAAACCGAGCTCGCCACCCTGCCGCTGACCGAGCTCCGTTCGGCCGCGGACGACACGGCGCAAACGCTTGACCGCCAGCTCCAGGAGGCGGAATCCAAACTCGCGGCGCTCGACACACGCCTCGCCGCGCTGGCCGCGGAAATCGGGGAGAAACGCGCCCGCGGCGATACCGTGCCGCGCGTCAAGGGTTTCGCGCTGGCCCAGGCGGCGATCCGGCAACGCCTGTTGCGGACCCAACCTCTCTACTTGGGGCTCGAACCCGCGCCCGGCACGCCCGCCCGTGAACTCGCGGCGCTCGAACAGCTCATCGGCGACGCCACGCTCGCCACGTGGGTCACGGACAAAACCGGGGCCACCGACCTGCGGAGCCTACTTTTCCGCGATTTCCCCGAACAGAGCCTCGCCGTGGTCGACGACGATACCGAAACGGTCCCCGCAGCCCATTCCGAGTGGTTGCGGCGCTATTTCGACCTGAAAAAATCGGACCCGGCCGCGGTTCTCGTCCTCCAACACCAGCTTGCCGCCAAACACGGCCCGCACGCGGAAAAGTTCCTCGACCGCCAAATCCTGCACTTCCGCCTGCGCGAGCAGGCCCTCTCCGACACCCCGCCCCGCCTGATCGGCGAAGAAATGCGCCGCCGTGAACTGGAACGCGAACTGCGAGAGCTCGAAAAAAAACGCCTCGCCGCCGAAAAGGAACGCAAAACCGTCGCGGCTGAATATGACGGCCTCTCCGAACAGCGCGAGGACATCACCCGCTTCAAGACGCTGCTCAACGCGATCAGCGAAGACCTGACGCGTCAGCGTGACGCCGTCGCGCAGAGCGTCAGCCGCCTCGCGCTCGCCCGTAACGACTACGAGAACACGCGCGCCGACTGCCTGTATCATGAGGAGACGCGCCTGCAGGCCTCCGTCCGGCACGAGGACATCCTCGTCGCCATGAAGAAAGCCGGGCTCGAAGGTCTTGAGACGCGCATCCGCGAAATCGAACGCACGTACAAGAAACGGGAAGGGGAAAAGGATGCCAACATCCGCGAATCCGGTCGGGTCGAGCAGACGGTCAGGGGACTGAAAACGTTCTGCGAAGAGACGTTGGCCAAACTTGCCGCCATGCGTACAGAACGGGATGCGGCCCAGAAACGCCTGCTCGAACTGGTACTGCCTGACGGGCCGCTCGATGCGTTCGTGCGCGTCCAGTGCGGCAGCGACGCCGACAGCCGGGATGCCCTGCGCAACCGTACCGCCGCTTCCGCGCAGACCGCCGCCGTGACTGCCGAAAAAATCCGCAACCGCGTGATGTTGGCGGAAGGATTGTCCTTCGGCTTCGTCTACGACGAACCCCAGAACACGCTCACGGACCGGCGCGGCCGCACAGTCTCCGAGGTGCTGGAGGGCGTCACGCGGGAACTGCGCGAGCAAGAGGAACTGATCAACGAACAGACGATCAAACTCTTCCGCCAACTCGTGATGGACAATCTGGTCAGCAAGCTCCAGACCAGCGTCTTGCGTCTCAACGAGATGTCCCGGCGCATCGCGCGGCTCCTCAAGGAGCGCGCCTTCGGCAACAACCGCTATGCCTTTTCCATCACACCGCTCGAGAGCTGCAAACGGCTGTACGATCTGGTGACCCACTATCGCTCGCTCGACCCGGAGAAGACCGAGACCGATCTGCGCGCGTTCATCGAAGACCATGCCGAGGAGATCAAGAACACGGAAATCGGCGAGATCCCGCCGATCCTCGACTACCGCAACTGGTTCCGCTATGAACTGAAGGTGCTCACCGCCGGCGCGGACGGGATCGTCATGGACCGCAAGGTGAAGAGTATCGGCTCCGGCGGCGAGCAGGCCGTGCCGAACTACCTGCTGATCCTGACCATCGCCCACTTCCTCTACGACAAGGAGAAAATCCGCCTGCCGGTCCTGATCTTCGACGAGGCGTTCTACGGCATCGACGCGGGCCGGCGCGACCAGCTCCTCGGTTTCGCAAGCGACCTCGAACTCCAGCTCTTCGTGGCCTCGCCCGATCAGGATGGCGTGAAGAAAGAGATTCCCTTCTCCACCTCGGTCCTCGTGGTCAAGGACGCCCAGTACAACGTGCACCTTTACCCGTACCACTGGCGTGCCGCGCCCAAGCAGGCTGACCTGCTCGACGCCGAACGCAGCGAAGCCAGACCCGTCGCATTCGAACAGGAACTGTGACGGGAAAAGTGCTTTCACGCTCCATTGACAAAGCTGCATCTCACTAGTAAAGTGATAGCGATTCGATAATCAAAAAGGGGTTGGTCATGTCTGACGTTTTGATTAAAAATGTGCCGCCGAAGGTTCATGCCTGGCTGAAAAGAGAAGCGTCTCTCAACCGTCGCTCGATGACGCAACAGGCCGTGGTCATCCTTGAGGCGGGAATGAGCCGTCCACACGCCATCCGGTTCCCTGCCCCAATGCCCGTAAAAGGCAGGCCGCTAACCTTAGCGGAGATTGACGCGGCCAAGAAAGTGGGACGGGCATGATTGTTGCCGACACCAATGTGCTGGCCGCACGCATGTTGGTCAGCGAACTTTCGGATTGCGTTACCCGGCTGGAAGTATTGGACAATGTCTGGCTTGTGCCCCGTCTTTGGCGCTGCGAGTTTCTCAATATTCTTGCAACGCAAATCAAAGCGGGACGCATGACGCAGCCTAACGCGGCATTGCTGTTCGG